>JBBQAY010000072.1:0-16267 GCA_038316965.1 Candidatus Nanopelagicales bacterium | reverse complement strand
CCACGACGAGAGCAGCGGTCATGGCTGCCGCCGTCGTGAGGGCAGTGGCGGCGCGGCGCCAGGTGATGGTCAGCATGGCGTCCTCACACGTTCGCTGCGGTCTGCGGGCCGAGCGTCCCGAGAGGGGACACCCGGACCTCGGTCATCTGCCCGCCGTACCCCGCGCCACCCGCGTTGCTCAGGTAGGCGTAGTTGCGGTCGTACAGGCGGAAGGTCGTCGGGCTCGCCACCGCCGGAGCGGTGAAGATGACGTCCCTGCTCTCGCCGGGACCCACTTCGACCGTGTTCGTGTAGTACGTGAGGTCCGGGCCGTTCCCGACCAGGGGGCTCGCGTCCTTGGCGACGACCTTCATGGGGATGCCGTCCAGGGTCATGGCGTGGTGCTGGTAGCCGAGGTTGGCGATGCGCAGGAGCACGCGGTCGCCGCCGTTGCACTTCACGAGCGAGGAGATGGGGTTGTAGCGCAGCGACTGGCCCGATGCGGACTGCAGCGCCGCGTTGGAGTCGGGCCGTGTGTCCATCGGGTCGATGTTCGGGCGCAAGGTGTCGGGGTAGGCGCGACCGTTCATCAGCCAGAAGCTCGGCTTGAAGTCGGTCCAGTCGGTCGTCTGGATGTGGGCGTCGCGGTAGTGACCCTCCGCCCACAGCTCGGTGAGCATGAAGGTGAACTCGCGCTCGTACGCCGTGTCCGTGTGGTCGTAGGCGAACTTCTGGGTCGCGGTGTTGCGGGTGGGCCGGACGAAGACGACGCCCGTCATGCCCATCTGCACGTGCTCGACGTCCTCGAAGTGGCAGTGGTACATGAACGTGCCCGGGTCGTGCGGGCGGTAGTAGTAGGTGAAGTCGCGGCCGATCGGGACCGAGATCGAGAGCTCGGGCACGCCGTCGAAGAGCGGGATGGCGTTGGTGAATCCGTGCCAGTGGATCGTGTGGCCGTCGACGAGGTCGGGTCGGACCGCGAGCCCCAGGTTTGACAGCGTGATGCGGACGGCGTTGTCCGTGCCGTTGCTGTTCTTCACGTACTGGTTGAAGCCGAGGATCGGCGCCGAGATCTGCGCCTTCTCCTTCTGGTTGACGATCTGCGCGGGTGTCAGGTGCGTGACGTCGCGGAAGCCGAACGCGTAGACGTTGTAGCCGGGCGGCGCCAACGGGTCGGGCCAGTAGGTGCCTACGTCCGGCGCACTGCCCGGCATGGAGACCCAGCCGTCCGTGGCAGCCAGGTGCAGGAGCTGCTCCTGGGCGAACGGCGTGCGGTAGGTCGCGGGAACCGCCGCCGGGCGGATGCCCGCGTCGGCCGATCCGCGGGTCGCCAGCCACCCGCCGGCCGCGGCGCCTGCCGCGAGCACGGCACTGCCGCGCAGCAGGTTCCGCCGGCCGATCATGGGGGAGCCGCCGGTCGGGGCCGAGGGCCCGTTCTCCATGTCGCTCATCGCTCGTCAGCTCCCGCGTCGATCGAGGTGGTGGTGGTCGGGGTCCCGCTGTAGCGCGTGGTCCCGTCGATATCGGTCCTGGGCGCGTCGACCGTGACACCGTCGATGACCGCACGGCCGCGTCCGATGTTGATCGCCGTGCTGTTCGCGTTGAGCCTGTAGCTGCCCTGCACGTCAGGCGCCACGTTCTGCACGACGATCACCGACTGACGGAAACCCGGGAAGGTGCGCAGGGTCGAGACCTGGACGCTGACGCGATAGGGGCTGACGAAGCTCACCGTGTCGAACGGCGACAGCACGTTCGTCGCGTCGACCGTCATCCCCGCGTGCAGGTTGGTGACCACGCCTCGGATCGGGGCCAGCGGCCCGGAGCCGTCGGTGGATCCCATGTCCCAGTAGTCGTAGTCGGCGGCTCCGCCGACCCCGATGCCGGTGATGGCGGTGCCCGTCCATGTCCCGGCCGCGTTCTGCCAGAAGATGTTGCCGAGCAGTGCAGGCTTGCTCCAGGTCGATGCTGTGGCCGGGAGCGTCGCCTGCAGCTGCAGGCTGTTGGCAGCCGTCGACAGGCCGGCCGGCGCCGGACTGCCGTCGCTCGTCACCGCAGTGGCACTGGTGACGTTGCGGGCGATGGTGTTGGACACGATCTGCACGTTGGCTGCGTCATCGAGTGCGATGCCGCCACCCTCGTGGGTCGACACGTTGTCGGCCACGATGTTGTTCTCGATGCGGATCAGGTAGCCGATGCGCTGCGCTGCCGGTCGGCTCCCTGCGCCGGAGACCGGGTAGTTGCCGATCTGCAGCAGGCGGATCCCGCCACCGTCGTCGTTCGCGGTGTTCGCGACGATCGTGTTGCCGGAGATCGTCTCCTCGCCGGTGCCCGCGGATGCCGCATCCGGGTTGGCCGGAAGCTCACCGGCGAGGAAGACACCCGCGCCCTCGTCGTACGACTCGTTGAACCACAGGCGGTTGCCGGTGATCCTGCCGCCGGGGCTGAAGCCGTACTGGCTGATGCCGCCGCCGTACTCCTGCGAGAAGTTGCCGCAGATGTCGTTCCGGTCGACGACGTAGTTCTGGGTGCCGGTGAAGATCCCGACTCCGCCGGCGAGGTTCGAGCCGCCGTTGTCGCGGATGCGGTTGAACGCGATCCGCACGTTGTCGTTCTGGTTGTCGCTGGCCGCGGCGTACGGCGTACCGACGCGGACGCCGCCGGCGTAGGACCCGCTGTTTCCGATGATGACGTTGTTCGACACGCTCAGGTTCGTGGCCCAGGCGTGCACGTACACGCCGCCTCCCTGCGTCACCGTCGCGCCAGGGGCGCCATAGCCGGTCTTGACACCGCCGGTCACGACGTTCGGCGCGACGCCGAGGTCGCTCTGGTAGCCGCCGGTGATCTTGAAGCCGTCGATCGAGGCGAAGCCCGTGGGCAGGCTCGCTGCGAACTGGCCGGTGAGAGTCGGCAGCACGGTCACGACGGCGCCCGAGGGCACGCCGGCCGGGCCTGCGTGCGTGCGCGCCGCGAGGGCGGCCCACGCTGTGCCGGAAGCGCCATCGGCGTCGTAGGCAGCCCCGGAGATGACCGTGCCCCGCACCTGGGTGCCGTCGGGCTGGATGCCGCCGGGACCGAATCCCTGCAGCTTCATCTTCTGGTTCATCACGATGTTCTCGAGCCAGGCGCCCTCAGGGTTGAAGGCACTCGGCGTACCCGGCTGGACGACGACGATGGTGCCGCCACGCAGCAGCTCCTGGAGCTGCTGCGCAGCTGTGAGGGCGGGCTGTGCGGACAGCGCCGACTGGATCGTCGGGTAGGCGGCGCTGGGCACCGCGCGGACGGTCGGGTTGTACGTGTTGAGGAACGTGGTCCTCGTCTCGTGGATCGTGATCGCGTTGGTCGTGGTGATCCCCGACCCGTTCCTGATCCTCAGCTGCAGCGGACCCTGGACAGGGACGATGAAGCTGCGGACGTTGGGCACGACGAACTTGATCTCGGTCGACGTCCAGCTCGAGACAGTCGCCGTGACTGCGGTGGTGCCGTCCTGGAGCAGCAGGTCCACCCTGGACGTCCCGTTCTGCGCTCCGAAGCCCTTGCCGCGAACGGTCACCGTCCGGGCCGCGGCGGTGCCGTCGGCACTGACCATGACCTTGTCGACGTTGAACAGCTCAGGCGTGGTTGCGCTCACGTCGCAGTTGACCGGGACCGGCGTCGTGGTGCCGGGGGTGATGGCCACCGCACCCGTCTGGGTCGGAGCCGTGTCGGTGACCGTGAACAGGCCGGGGTAGGCCTGGAAGTTGGTCGCGATGGTGCGGAAGCGCGGGTTGTAGTTCGTGTTGGGCGCTCCCGGCTGCCCGGGATCGTTGCCGACGAACCGGTACATCCCCGCGCACGGGCCGGCCGGCGTCGGGCAGTTGTACGACGACGTCGACGGCTCGATGGCCTCGTAGAAGCCGTTGAAGTCGGTGCTCACCGTGTCGATCAGGCGACCACTGAAGTCGTAGATCCCCATGGGGACGTTGGGGATCCCCTGGGCCTCGCCGTACTGGATGCTCCGGGTGTCCCACGACAGACCGAGGTCGTTGATCGTCAGGCCCCAGAAGTGGGTGGGGAGGGGCGTCTGGGTGAACATCGTGAACGTCGGAGCCACGGCCGACTGGCCGCGCAGCGTCACCAGCTTCTCGTCGCACAGTGGACGCATCTGTCCGTCGAATGGGCTGCCGCCGTTGTCGATGAAGTTGGGGTTGGTGACCTCGACCTTCTGGTCGGCACCGACGCAGGGTGCGAAGGCCAGGCCGCCGCCCTGCGACGGAGGAGCGGTCGGCAGCGGCTCCGTGTTGCCGCCGTAGATGACCGGCGGGTTGGTCGACGGGTCGTTCGTGACCGGGAAGTTCTCGACGGGCAGGTAGGAGTCACCGTCGAAGACGTTGACGTCCTGCTCGCGAGTGACCTGGTACATCTTCCCGCCGCCGACAGGGTTGTCGGGGATGTCGACAGCCACGACGTAGTCGTCGTTGGTCAGGGGCTGCGGGTCGTAGCCGTAGTCAGCGAGCACCGCGTAGAGCGGAAGGTCGTTGTTGCCCGGCTGGCAGCTGGGCACCGGGGTCTGCGGGCACTCGGAGGGGTGGGCGGCCGCGTAGGGGGCCTTGTAGCCGGGGTTGTCGGGGTCGCCGGGGAGGTAGAGGTTGAGGTCGGACTCGGCGAAGCCGTAGTTGCCGTTGACCGTCTGGCCCCAGGCGTCCTGGGTCGTGTCCGCGGGACGCACCTGCACACCCATCGCGGGTGACTCGACGCAGGTCTTGTCGGCCGCGAGGCCGCCCTGGGGGATGAAGCCCAGGCCGGTGAGCGGGGTGCCGTCCCACTGCCGCGCGGTGCAGCCCTTGGGCGCCGCCCACGTCTCGGACGTGTACGTCGTCGCCAGCTTCGGCCCACGCAGGGGAATCCCTTCCCGTCCCAGGGTGGTGTCGTAGATCGGCATGCCGAAGTCGGGGTTGGGGATGGTGGCGTTGGCGTCGGCAGGATCGACGATCGTCGGGCGGGTGTCCTTCTGGACGCCGAACAGGTTGACGCCGATCCCGGGGACTCCGGGCTGGTAGGGCTCGGCCACGGCGTACGCCGGGTCGAGCTCGTTGCGGGTCGTGTCGTAGGAGACCGTGCCGACGATGCCGCCGTTGGTGCCGGCGGCGTACGGCTTGACGCCCCAGTCGATGCGTCCGCCGAGACCGAGCACGGGGAGCACGTTGATGTCGACGGCCGCGCCGCGGAAGGTCGTGGGCGTCGGGTCGTTCTCGCCCTGGACGGTCACGCCCGTGCCGTAGTAGCGCGTGTTGAAGTGCTCGAGGATCAACCAGCGGGTGAGCGGGTAGGCCTCGTTGATCGTGTAGTTGCCCTTGCTGTCGGTGGTGACCGTGTTGGTGAACTGGTCCATCAGCGAGTTGTCGCGCTCGCGCAGCGTCACTGCCGTGCCGGGGATCCCCTGCTCGCCGGCGTCGCGGATCCCGTTCTCGTTCGTGTCGACGAACACCGTGCCGTAGAAGTGCGACATCCAGCCCGAGAGGTAGTTCTTGCCCGTGTCCACGCTCTGCTGGTTGTCGACGGTCACGTTGAAGCTGAAGAGGATGTAGTCCTGGTTGTCGTCCCACGCGGTGAGCTGGTACGTGCCGTCGGGCACGTTGCGGATGTCGAACCGCCCCGCGGTGTCGCCTCGACCGGTGTAGACCATCTGGTCGCCGTTGCCCAGGTCGGACAGCGAGATCCACGGCCGGTCGATCGCGCGACCCTCCTTGCCGCCCGCAGTGCCCGTGCCGCCGGGGATGGTGACGCCGCCGTTGCCGCCCACGTAGGCCAGGCCCTCGAGGATCTGGCCGGTGATGTGTGCGGTCGGAGCGTTGGAGCCGGTGCGGAGCGTGCGCTGCTCGACGAAGCCGAACTGCACCCACGGCACGGGCTCCCCGCCGACGACGAGCTCGGAGTCGAGGCCGTTGTCGCCGTTGATGACCCACACGTCGTGGTCGTGCGCGCCCTCGAGGGTCGTGGTCTGGACCCAGCTCGCCTTGTTGGCCGGCTTGCTCAGCGTGACGCCATAGCGGTTGCTGCCGAGGTAGGGAACGACGATGTCGCCGACCGAGTTGCTCAGGCAGTGCCCACCGGGGTTGGCGGTGTTGACCACGGGCGACCCGTCGACGAACAGCACCTTGGTGCCGGTGTGTACGTAGTTGGTGCACAGCGGGTTCCCGTACCAGTCGGTCGTGACCTCGCCGAGCACGTCGCTCAGGCGGGCCTCGAACCCCGACAGGTTGTTGCTGCTGTTGCCCTGCTGCCCGGTCTCGCTGCCGGCCTCGTACGTGCCGTCGACCGGTGAGTTGTCGTGGAAGACACGGATGCGCATGGTGCCCAGCGGAACGGGGTTGGGCTGCACCGGGACGTTCAGCACCGGTGAGCTGAGCGGCATGGTGAAGTGCGCGCCGCCGAGCGTGTAGCCATCGGCCAGAACGGAGATGAGGTACTTGCCGGCGGGCAGCCCCTGCAGGGCCGTGGTCGCGTTGAGCGTGCTCTTGTCGCCCTGCGCGATGACCGGGACCGCGCCGGGGGTCTGCCGGATCGAGGGCCACCTGCACGACTCGGGGTACCCCGGGTTGGTGGCCTGGCACGCGGCGATGTCCTGCGTCGGGTCGCCCACGTCGTCCGACGTGATCAGCCACGAGTACGTGGCGGTCGGGTCGATGGCAGCGCCGGACGCCAGCGAACCGATCGCGCGACCCGTGACGACCTGCATGCGCAGCTGGTTGTAGGTCGCGGCCTGCGCGGGCGTGCTCGCCGCCACCCCCAGGGCGGGGATGAGGGCCGCGAGCAGGGCGGCGACCACGAGAGGTGCGAATCCGCGGCGCTTGCCGACGTACCGAGTCACAGACATGGTCGCTCCCAGGAGGGCCGAGCCGACCCGAGTGCCGGGCCGGAACAACCGAAAGGTAGGAGCGCGTCACGCCGCCGCGACGAACGTGACGGGACCGTCATGCGGTTGTCATCCACCCCGGGTTCCTGCGTCGAACCACCGGGGCACGCAAGCAGCCGCGTCGCCGGGACGGCGACGCGGCTCGTGGCTTGCGAGGGTGGGGCAGGGTGGGCGAGCGTCGGTCAGACGAGACCGATGACGTCGCCGCCGGATGTCATGGACGAGATCGACGGGATGACGGTGCTGGGCAGCGAGAGGGACACGTCGGCGCCGCCCAGAGCGGATTCGCCGACCTGGGCCGTCCCGTCGTGAGACCGAGCCACCGCGCGGACGAGGGCAAGGCCCAGCCCCGTGCCCTGCACGGACCCTGGCCCTGAGCCCTTCCAGAAGCGATCGAAGACGAGGGCGCGGTCTGCCACGGGAATCCCCGGGCCGCTGTCCTCCACGTGGATCGTCACGGCCGTCGTCTCGCGGGTCACGCGAACGCGGATCGCGTCGTCCGGGCCGGTGTGCTTGATCGCGTTCTCGATCAGGGCATCGAGGGCCAGCCCGATGCTGTGCTCGTCGACGACGGCGATGGCGCCGGGCGGAGTGCTGAGGTCCCACCGGCGAGGCACGGCCTTGGTCCATCGACGGGCGATGCCCGCGACGAGGTCGGCAACGTCGATGAGCTCTCGCCGCTCTGCCACGTGGTGATCGAGCTCCTTGATCGCCATCAACGTGGCGGCGAGGTGGGCGATCCGGTCGAGCTGGTCGGCGATGACGGTCAGGTCTTCGCGTGACTGCTCGTCGGTGAGCTGGGCCGCGAGGAGGTCGACGTGCCCTCGAGCGACGGTGACCGGGGTGCGGATCGCGTGGGACGAGTCCTGGATGAACTGGCGCTCGTGGTCGAGGAGCTCACGCTGCTCGTTGGCCTCGGTCTGCACGCGTTCGCGTGCCTGGAGCTGACGGTGCGAGTGCCACAGCATGCCCAGGAAGATCGCAGGCATGAGGACGATCTCGGTGGTCTCCTCCCACTCGATCTCGCCGGTGGTCGCGAGTGTGACGAGGACGAATCCTGTGCTCACCGTGACGACGAGCAGGAGGAGGAGCGTGCGACGGGGGGGCCACAGGGTGAAGCCGTAGAGGAGCGTGAGCGTCAAGAAGATGAAGTGGTACGGGACGGTCTCCTGGTCAGGGACCACCCACATGAGGACGAGGCAGGCCGCCCAGAAGACCAGGAAGGCGACGAGGAGGACGTCGTTACGCCGAGACGAACGCATATCCCGCATTGCGCACCGTCTCGATGAGGCTTCCTGCGAGCTTGGCGCGCAGGCGTGCGACGCAGACGTCGACGACATTGCTCCCGGGGTCGAACGCGAGCCCCCACACCTCGGACAGCAGCTCCTGGCGGGAGCAGACCTTGCCGTCGCGAGCGATGAGGTGCGCCAGCACGAGGAACTCGCGCGAGGAGAGCTCGACGGTGCGGCCGTCGACCGTCACGGTGCGGCGTACGGAGTCCAGACGGACACCACCGACGTCGATCGCGCCGGGAGCTGAGCCGCCCTGTGCTGACTGGAGTCGCGACCGGACTCGGGCCAGCAGCTCGGCCATCGCGAAGGGCTTGAGCAGGAAGTCGACTGCTCCGTTCTCGAGGCATCGAACCCGCTCGCTCACACCCCCGGCGGCCGACAGCACGAACACCCGGTTCGACGGGTCCTGCTCCATCAGCGCCCCGAGCACGGCCATGCCGCCCAGGCCCGGAAGCAGGAGGTCGAGGGTGACGAGGTCGAACCGCTGCTCGCCTGCCCGTCGGAGGCCGTCAAGGCCGGTGCTGGCGGACTCGACGTCGTACCCCGCGGCCATGAACGCACGCGTCAGGAACCGGACGATGCCGGGCTCGTCGTCGACGACAAGAATGCGAGTCATGCCACCCCCCGGTGGACGCAGCTTCGGTGTGGACCCTCCGACACCGTGCGGATCAGGATGAAGAAGAAGGTGACGCACCGTTATCGGCCGAACAGATGAGGCTCCCCTTATCAGGGGACAAGCCTTACGCAGCGTGGGATTTCGGGGTTGAGGCCCCGTCGGATTCACCCGTTCGAGTGACACCAGCAGTGGCACCGAGCCCGGTTCCGACTGTCTGGCCGGGCCCCGGAGCGGGGCCAGGGGCCCTTCCGGAGGGCCACCGGTGCGCGGTCGGGGGCCATCCGGTGCGTCGTCGCAGGTGAGCGGATCGGGCGGCTCCGCTGTCGGACCCCCGGGGCAGGATCGGTGGTCCGGTCGGGAGGGGAGGGTGATGTGGTCCAGCTCCTCCTGCCCTACCCGCTGACCTTCCGGATCGACTGCCGCACGAGTCGCGCGCCCGACGCGGTCGTCCGTGAGCACCCCGTCGTGGTCGCCCTCGACGGCACGGTCGAGACGCCGCACGACCTCGAGTCCGAGCGCATCGCCGCCGCCCTCGGTGGCTACCTCACCTGCCTCGACCTCGTCGACCACGCCGTGCCGGCGTTGCAGTCGTGGATGCGGCTGGTGCAGCGCGCGGATCCTCTTCCGGTGCGGTCGGCCAACAACGGCGAGTCGTGGGTGCCGGCGGCCACGGGCACGTGCTGCAGCCGCCACGGCTACCTCAGGCCCGAGGTGGCCTTCGACCACGCCCGCAGCCCGAGCCACCTGGCGACCGTGTTCGGCGCCGATCCGGATCTGGTCCGCACGCTGGTCGAGGTCGCCTGCATCCCGGAGCCGAAGGGGCCGAGGAGCGATCCCGAGGCGCGGCTGTGGCGCATCGGCGTCGCACCCGGCCTGGTCGCACGCATCCGCGACACGGTCGGCTCGTTCGAGCCGATGTCGGCGTCGGACGTCCTCGCGCTCCTCGCCGTCGCGCCTGACCTCGAGTGGCTCGACGGCGGGCGAGCCGGCCACACCCGCGGGCTGGCCCGGGCGCTGAGGCGGCTGCGCGGCGAGCCCGACACCGACGTCGGGCTCGCCGCCGTGGACCCCGAGCTCGTCGAGGCGTGGCGGTTGACGTCGGCGGTGCCGCAGTGGGCCAAGGCTTCGCTGCTCCCGGCCGGCTACTCGCCGACCGAGGTCGAGCTGCTGGCGGAGATCTGGCAGCACTCGGTGCCGGGCACAGCGCTGGTGCTGGCGGCCTGGGCCGAGCACGGCTATCGGCCGTCGGTCTCCGCGCTCGGTCATCCCGACCTCGCCCATCATGTCGTGCCGCCGCAGCCGCCGAGCCGCGCCGCGGTCGATCGGCTCCGCGCCGACCTCCAGGGCCTCGCCGGGGCCGCGCGCATCACGGTCACCGACCTCGCGATCGCCATCCGGCGGTTCGGCACGGTGACCGACGCCGAGGCGGCGCTGCGGGCGGGCGCCGTGATGTGACACCGGCGTACAGCTCGGCTCCCTGAGCGGGGGCACACCGTGCTCGTTCGCACGAACGACTTCGGGGGGCAAGACATGACGAGAGGGATGGCATGACGCGCACCATGGCCGGGTACGAGGCGCTGCTGGCGGCGGTGAGCACGTGCGTGACCACACGCATCCCGTTCCTGCTCTGGGGTGAGCCTGGAACGGGCAAGACCGCGGTGGTCGAGTCGGCGAGCGAGTCGGGCTGGCACGTCGAGACCATCGTGTGCAGCCACTACGAGCCGAGCGACTTCGCCGGCCTCCCGGTGGTGAGCGACGGCAGGGTCACGCTGGCACCGCCGCAGTGGGCGATGCGGGTAGCCGAGGAGCCGAAGCCCTCGATCGTGTTCTTCGACGAGTGGACGACGGCCTCTCCGTCGGTGCAGGCGGCGGCTCTGCGCCCGCTCACGCACGGCGAGGTCGGGGCCCTGCGACTGCCCGAGCGGGTGTCCTTCGGGGCTGCGGCGAACCCGGCCGACGTCGCGGCGTCGGGTTGGGAGCTCGCGGCGCCGACGGCCAACCGCTTCGTGCACCTCGAGTGGATGATGCCGCCGGAGGTGTTCACCGAGTCGCTCGTCACCGGCCAGTGGCCAGGGATCACGCTCCGCCCGCTCGGGCCCGACTACCCCGCAGCTCTCGCCCGTCAGCGCTCGCTCGTCGCGTCGTTCCTGCGCATCCGCGCCGGCCAGGTGTCGGCGCTGCCGCGCGATGCTGCATCGCGCGGTCGCGCCTTCCCGACCCCTCGCACCTGGGACTACACCGCGCGTCTGCTCGCCGCGGCCGAGGGTGAGCCCGCGCGAGTCCGGCAGCTGCTCGTCCAGGGCACCGTCGGCGACTCCGTGGGCCACGAGTTCCTCGCCTGGCTCGGGGCGCTCGACCTCCCCGACCCCGAAGACCTCCTCCTCGACCCGCGCGGCGGCCAGCTCGCGGGCCTGCGTGCAGACCGGCTGCACGCGACGCTGCAGGGGGTGCTCGCCGCCGTGGTCGGAGACCCGGCCGCTGACCGCTGGACGTCGGCGATGACCGTCTGCGTGGAGGCGTGCGCGCCCGGGGGCATCGACCCCGCAGTTCCGGTGGTGCGCGCGTTGCTGCGCATCCGGCCGCAGGGCGCCGAGCTGCCCGCCGGCATGGCAGTGTTCGCCGCTCCGCTCGCGCTCGCCGGTCTCCTGCCGAGGTAGCCGTGTCCCTCTCCCGCGACTGCGCCGACCGCCTCGCTGCGGCCAAGCTCTGGCTCGTCACGTCCGAGCCCGGGTGCGGCGACCTGCCCTACCTCGCGACTGCCGTCTATGCGCTCGTGCCGGTGGTCTCGGACTCCGTCTCCTCGCTGACCGTCGACATCCAGTGGCGGCTGTACGTCGACGAGGCCTGGCTGCTCGCGGCCGACGTCCCCGACATCGCGCGAGAGCTCGCGCACCTGACCCTGCACCTGCTCGCCGACCACGGTTCGCGTGCGCAGGACGTCGGGGTCACCTGGCGTACGTCGGCCGCGTGGGTGCGCGCCACCGACGCGACCATCGCCGAGCTCCTCGACGCCGAGGCGGCGCTGGGCACCGGTGTCTCCGCGGCGCCCGGACGCGCGGTGGGGGCGCCGCACGGCCCGCACGAGCTCACCCTGCCCGCTGCCCTCGGGCTCGACCCGGGCCGTTCGACCGAGGAGCACTTCGCGCGACTCTCGGGGCTGCCGGCGTCGTCGTCTCCCGGTGACGACTTTCCCGACGACGGCGACCTGGGCGCCGGTCGTGACGACACCTGCGGGTCCGGCTGCGACGGGCACGCGCGCAGCTACGAGGTGGTCGGGGAGGCGATCGGCGGCATCGACGAGCATGCGGCGCGCCTCATCCGCGAACGCGTCGCCGTGGAGTTCCGGGGCCGCTCCACCGTGCGCGGCTCGACCCCTGGCGAGTGGGAGCGGTGGGTGAGCCGGGTGCTCGAGCCGGTGGTGGAGTGGCGTCAGGTGCTGCACGCCGCCGTACGCCGGGGGATGGGCTGGGCCGCTGGGCAGACCGACTACTCCTATGCGCGGCCCTCGCGTCGGCAGTCGGCGTCGCCGGACGTCGTGCTGCCCTCGATGCGTCGGCCTGTGCCGCGCGTGGCCGTCGTCGTCGACACGTCGGGCAGCGTCGACGACGGCCTGCTCGCCCAGGCGCTCGGGGAGGTCGACGGCGTGCTGCGGTCGCTGGCCGTCGGGGACGGTCAGGTCACGGTGCTCGCCGTGGACGCCGCGGTGCAGGCGGTCTCGACCGTCCGCTCGGCCCGCGACGTACGCCTCGGGGGTGGCGGCGGCACCGACATGGAGCTCGGGATCGCGGCGGCGCTCGAGACCCGCCCTCGCCCCGACCTGGTCGTGCTGCTCACCGACGGCGAGACCGGCTGGCCGCGCCGACCGACTCCCGTGCCGCTCGTCGCGGTGATCCTCGGGCGTCTGCGCGCCGAGCTGCCGCCGACGCCGCCCTGGGCGATCCGCGTCGAGTGCGTCCCCGACTGACCACGTCGAACCCTCCCGCCCGGCCCCAACCCGGCAGGTTCTGCACCCTTGGCCGGCTTCCACGGCGCATGTGATGCAGAGATGAACATGTGTTCAAGTGGTAATGTGGCCTCGATGCTCTGGAGGCTTGATGACCCGACCGCTGTACGAGGCCAAGGCTGAGTTCTTCCGCACCCTCGGCCACCCTGCGCGGATCCGCGTCCTCGAGCTGCTCTGCGAGCGCGAGAGCGCCGTGCACGAGCTGCTCGCCGAGATCGAGATCGAGCCGAGCAACCTGTCGCACCAGCTCGCTGCACTGCGCCGTACCGGGCTCGTCTCCCAGAGCCGCCGAGACGGGCAGGTCTTCTATGCCATCACCGCGCCCGAGATCCGCGACCTCCTTCTCGCTGCGCGCACGATCCTGCTCGACGTCATCGACGACCAAGCCGGCCTGCGCAAGGAGCTGAAGGCGGGACGGCGCCGCGCCTCGTGAGCATCGACCCCGCCAGCCCCGTCGGTCCGATGTCACGCGTACGCGCACTCCTGCCGCGAGCGTCGGACTACCGCGACATGAAGCGCGACCCCCGGCGCGACATCATCGCCGGGCTCACCGTCGCGATCGTGGCGCTCCCGCTGGCTCTCGCGTTCGGAGTGGCCTCCGGTCTCGGCGCAGGTGCTGGTCTCGTGACCGCAGTCGTCGCCGGTCTGGTCGCCGCGCTGCTCGGCGGGAGCAACCTCCAGGTCAGCGGCCCCACGGGTGCGATGACCGTGGTGCTGCTGCCGATCGTGGCTCAGTTCGGCACCAGCGCCGTCCTCGTGGTGGGGCTCCTCGCCGGGTTGTTCCTCCTCGCCCTGGCGTTCATCGGTGCCGGTGGCTGGATGCAGTTCGTCCCGCTGCCCGTGGTCGAAGGATTCACCCTCGGCATCGCGGTGATCATCGGCCTGCAGCAGGTGCCGTCCGCCCTCGGCGTCAGTGTCGAGGGCGAGAAGGTTCTGGGTCGCGCGGTCGAGGCAGTGCGCCTCTGGCTCGGCTCACCGCAGTGGGCGCCGGTGCTCGTCGCGGGCTTCGTGGCGCTGTCGATGCTGCTCGCGATCCGATTCCGTCCCGGCCTCCCGGTGTCGCTCCCCGCCGTGGTCGTCGCGACCCTGGTGGTGTCGTACTTCTCCCTCGATGCCGCGACCATCGGCGCCATCCCCACCGGGTTCCCGGCCCCGGCGCTGCCCGATGTCGTCTGGTCGCAGTTCAGCTCCTTCGTCCTCCCGGCTCTGGCTGTGGCCGCCCTGGCCGCGCTCGAGAGCCTGCTCTCGGCCACGGTCGCCGACGGCATGAGCGTGGGCGAGCGGCACGACCCCGATCGCGAGCTCTTCGGCCAGGGCATGGCGAATCTCGTCGCGCCGATCTTCGGCGGCGTCCCGGCCACGGCCGCGATCGCACGTACGGCGGTCAACGTGCGCAGCGGCGCCCGCTCCCGTCTGGCGTCGTGCACCCACGCCATCGCACTGCTCGTGGTCATGCTGGTCGCGGCACCGTGGGTGGGGCACATCCCGCTCGCGGCACTCGCCGGCGTGCTGCTCGCCACCGTGGTGCAGATGGTGGAGGTCTCCAACCTCCGCGCCCTGATGCGTGCCACCCGTGGCGATGCACTCGTGCTCGTCGCCACGGCAGTGGCCACGGTCGTGTTCGACCTCGTGACAGCCGTGGTCGTGGGCCTGGTCGTCGCCGGTCTGTATGCGCTGCGTCAGGTGTCGCAGTCGGCGCACCTCGACGAGGTGCCGCTCGACACGAGCGACCACTCGGACGCCGAGCGCGCCCTGCTCGACGAGCACGTCGTGGCCTACCGACTCGACGGGCCGCTGTTCTTCGGTGCCGCGCACCGCTTCCTGCTCGAGCTGTCGGAGGTGGGCGACGTACGCGTGGTCATCCTGCGACTCGGACGCGTGCAGACCCTCGACGCCACGGGCGCCACGGTGCTGGGTCAGACCATCCGCGACCTCGAAGGACGCGGGATCACCGTGCTGCTCAGCGGTATTCGCGACGAGCACGACACCGTCTTCGCGACCCTCCGCGTGTACGAGCACCTGGCACATGAGGCTCACGTGTTCGCGACCACGCCCGAAGCGATCGAGCACGCCCGTCGCCACCTGGCCCGCACCCCGCACTGAGCGCCGTACAGATTCCGAGTTACTGCCCACATCGACGTTGAACGCTCCTGTTCAGCGTCGAACTGGGCAGTAACTCACGGAACGGGAGCCGCCTCTCCTGGCGAGGTTCCGCGGCTCCCGCCCGCGTTCATGGTCAGGCCGCGGCGACACCCGTGAGTGCGGTACGGCGACTGCGCACGGCGTACGCCACGAAGAAGGCCATGGCCGCGATGCCGACGGCCACGATCAGGCCTGCCCACATCATCCAGATCGTCATGACGACGGCTGCCGCACCCAGCTCGGCTGCCGCGCGCACAGGGTGCGAGCGCAGCCCGACAAGCGCGTGGACGCAGAGGGCGAGCATGACGACACCCACCACGCCGAGGCCGATGCGCCACTGGAAGTCGTACGAGCCGACCGCGGCGTTGCGGGCGTCGATGAGCATGCCGATGCCGATGAGCGCGGTCCAGGCGGTGACGATCGCTGCGACGCCGTACGCCGTGCGGGTCCAGCCGTCGAGCGGTGTGCGAGCGGTCATGGCGACCTCCGGTTGCCGGGCGGATCGGGCGATCCGTCGTTGGTGGGTGCGCCAGGAGAGGTCGGCAGGGATGCCGAGGACGGCGCGGACGATGACGTCGCGCCGGAACGTGGACCGGGCCAGGTCGAGCGTGGCCACCCGGTGGTCGTGCAGGTCGGACGCGAGCTCGTCCCGTCGGTCGGTGGCGATGTCGTCCGGAAGCCCATGGGTGTAGAGGTCGCACCACCGCAGGACGAGCTCCGCGGCTCGCCCGCCACGTGTCATGTCGTCGCCACCCGCGCCGCGACGACGGTCGCGACCGGCTGTCGGCTGCGGGCCAGGGCCGACTCGCCGGCACCGGTGACCCGGTAGAGCCGGCGCCGCGGCCGACCCTCCGCCTCGGCGATCGATGACTCCTCCCAGCGGGCCGTGAGCAGGCCCCGCTCGGTCATGCGGCCGAGCGCCTTGTAGAGGGTGCCGTGGGCGGTCAGCCGGCGGGAGCCGTCGGCGTCCGCCAGCGCGGAGGCGAGCACGAACCCGTGGAACTCGCTGCCGTCGCGGGTCAGGACGAGGCCCGACTGGAGGATCTCCAGCTCGATCGGCAGCAGCTGGTCGGGGCGTCGGCGGGCCATGGGGCAAGAATGGGAAGATATCTTCCTATTGTCAAGAGGTCATCGCCCCGCGCAACGCACCGCCGCCCCCCCACTGACGCGAGTTACTGCCCAAAGTGGGGTAATGGAGCCCTCTATTAGGCTCCACTGACGCATCCGTGGGTCGCTTGAGGTTCGCCGAACGCTGACACGCCGTTCCCCGCATACGGTTCCTGCTGTCGAAGGCTGGAATCGTGAGGGCGGGAGAACGGCGTGCGGTCAGCAAGGTTATGGGC
>JBBQAY010000071.1:0-16870 GCA_038316965.1 Candidatus Nanopelagicales bacterium | reverse complement strand
GCGATGTTCGAGTCGTCCACCTGGACGCCGTACACCAGGCCCAGGTCGACGACGTTGATCCCGAGCTCGGGGTCGACGACGTCCTTGAGCGCCTCGATCACCTCGTCGTCGGGCGTGATGCCGTTGCCGCCCGCGATCGGCGCACTGGTCTCGGTCATGAGGTCTCCTTGGTCGTCTCGCTGGTCACCACGGCCTGCGAGACCGCGTCTTTCCACGCCATCCAGGACAGCAGCGCGCACTTCACGCGTGCCGGGTACTTCGCGACGCCGGCGAACGCTACGGCGTCGCCGAGCACGTCTTCGTCCGGCTCCACCTGTCCACGCCCCTGCATGAGGGTGAGGAACTCGTCGGTGGTGGTGAGGCCGCTCTCGACCGTCTGCCCCACGAGCTGCTCGAACAGCATGCTGGCCGAGGCCTGCGAGATCGAGCAGCCCATGCCGTCGTACGAGACGTCGGTCACGACGCCGCCCTCCACCTCGACGCGGAGCGTGATCTCGTCACCGCAGGTGGGGTTCACGTGGTGCACCTCGGCCTGGAAGGGATCGCGAAGTCCCTTCCCGCGCGGGCGCTTGTAGTGATCCAGGATGATCTCCTGGTACAGGTTCTCGAGGTCCATCACGCCACCCCGAAGAAGCTCTGCGCGTACCGCACCGCCGACACGAGGTCGTCGACGTCGCGCGTGCCGTTGTACACGTAGAAGGTGGCCCGCGCTGTCGCAGCGACACCGAAGCGTCGGTGCAGCGGCCACGCGCAGTGGTGGCCGACCCGCACCTCGACACCGCGGTCGTCGAGGACCTGGCCGACGTCGTGCGCGTGGATCCCGTCGACGACGAACGACACGGCAGAGCCGCGCGACTCGGTGTCGGCCGGGCCCACGACGCGGACTCCGGACACGTCGGCGAGCGCCTCGAGGGCGTACGCCGTCAGCGCGTGCTCGTGCGCCGCGACGGCCGACATGCCCGACAGCGACCCGTCGGCCGAGCGGAGCGCTTCGAGGTAGTCGACTGCTGCACCGAGCCCGACCGCCTGGGCGGCCATGGGTACGCCGGCCTCGAACCGCTGCGGCGGCGGGGCGAAGGTCGACTCCTCCATCCGCACGACCTCGATCATCGAGCCGCCCGTGAGGAACGGCGGCATCGACTCGAGCAGGTCGTAGCGTCCCCAGAGCACCCCGATGCCGGACGGGCCGAGCATCTTGTGGCCGGAGAACGCGACGTAGTCGACGTCGAGGGTGCGCACGTCGACAGGCATGTGAGGGACCGACTGGCACGCATCGAGGACGACGACCGCGCCCACGGCGTGGGCTGCGTCGGCGACCTGCTGCACAGGGGTGACGGTGCCCAGGACGTTGCTCTGGTGCGTCAGCGCGACGACCTTGGTGCGCTCGTTGATGACCGACAGGCCGTGCTCGGGGTGGTCGAGGTCGAGCCGACCCTCGTCGGTGACCCCGATCCAGCGCAGCACCGCACCGGTCTTGTCGCAGACCTCGTGCCGTGGCAGGAGGTTGGCGTGGTGCTCCATCTCCGTGACGACGATCTCGTCACCGGGCGCGAGCAGGAAGCGCTCCGCACCCTCGGGCAGCGGGCGGCCGTGCTGCGCCTTGGCCGTCGCGTTGGAGAAGGAGTACGAGACCAGGTTGATGGCCTCCGTGGCGTTCTTGGTGAACACGAGCTCCCGGGGCTGCGCACCGATGAGGTCGGCGATGCGCTGGCGGGCATGCTCGTACGCGTCGGTGGCCTCCTCCGCGAGGAGGTGTGCGCCACGGTGGACCGCCGCGTTGTGCCGGGTGTAGAACCCGCGCTCGGCGTCGAGCACCGCCGTGGGCTTCTGCGACGTCGCCCCGGAGTCGAGGTAGACCAGCCGGTTCCCGCCGCGCACCGTGCGCGACAGGATCGGGAAGTCCGCCGCGACTGCCTCGACGTCGAGGAGCCCGGACACCGGCGTGTGCAGCGTGGTCATGCGGAGGCGGCCGCCTTCACGTAGGTGTCGTAGCCGTTGGCCTCGAGCTCGTCGGCGAGCTCCGCGCCGCCCTGGGCCACGATGCGACCGTCGACGAACACGTGCACGAAGTCGGGCTTGATGTAGCGCAGGATGCGCGTGTAGTGCGTGATCAGCAGGGTGCCGATGTCGCCGGCCGCCTTCACCTTGTTCACACCCTCGGACACGACCTTGAGCGCGTCGACGTCGAGCCCGGAGTCGGTCTCGTCGAGGATCGCGATCTTCGGCTGGAGCAGCTGCATCTGGAGGATCTCGTGGCGCTTCTTCTCGCCGCCCGAGAAGCCCTCGTTGACCGAGCGCTCGGCGAAGGCGGGGTCCATGGACAGCTCCTCCATGGAGGTGCGCATCTCCTTGACCCACGTGCGCAGCTTCGGTGCCTCGCCGCGGATCGCGGTGACGGAGGTACGCAGGAAGTTCGACACCGAGACGCCGGGCACCTCGACGGGGTACTGCATCGCGAGGAAGAGACCGGCGCGAGCACGCTCGTCGACGCTCATCGCGAGGACGTCCTCGCCGTCGAGGGTGACGGTGCCGCTGGTGATCGTGTACTTGGGGTGACCAGCGATGGAGTACGCGAGGGTCGACTTGCCGGATCCGTTGGGGCCCATGATGGCGTGGGTCTCGCCGGATCGGACGGTGAGGTCGACCCCGCGCAGGATCTCCCGCGCGCCGGCGTCGGTGTCGACGCTCACGTGCAGGTCGCGGATCTCGAGGGTGGCCATGACTACTCCTGGGGCAGGCGTTACGGGGTCAGCGGGGACGGGCAGACGTGTCGACGAGCACGACGGCGTCGACGCCGGTGCCCTCCACGCTGACCTGGTAGACGGGTATGGCGGAAACGGCGGGAGGCCCGGAAGGCTTCCCCGTGCGGAGGTCGAAGCGCGAGCCGTGCAGCCAGCACTCGATCGTGCAGCCGTCGACCTCGCCCTCGGATAGTGCGACGTCGGCGTGCGAGCAGATGTCGCGGATGGCGTGCAGGTCGCCGGCCTCGTCGCGCACGACGGCGACGGGGATGGCGCCGACCACGACCGCGAGCGCACCCACGGCGGGGACGTCGACCAGCTTGCAGACCTCGACCGCGCTCACTCGCCGCCGTCCTCGAGGTCGTCGCCGGCCGCGAAGCCGAGCTCGTTGTCGATGGCTCCGAGCAGGTGCCGCTCCCACACGGGAAGGCCGAGCCGGGCGATGACGTCGGCGAAGAAGCCACGGACGACGAGCTGGGTGGCGACGTCTGCGGGGATGCCGCGTGCCTGCAGGTAGAACAGCTGCTCGTCGTCGAACCTGCCCGTGGCGCTCGCGTGACCGGCACCGACGATCTCGCCCGTCTCGATCTCGAGGTTGGGGACAGAGTCGGCCCGAGCCGCGTCGGTGAGGACGAGGTTGCGGTTGAGCTCATAGGTGTCGGTGCCCACGGCGGCTGCGCGGATGATGACGTCGCCCACCCAGACGCTCCGGGCGATGCCGGACTCCCCCGCCGCAGGGTCGCCCTTGAGGGCGCCCTTGAACAGGACGTCGGAGGTGCAGTGCGGAACCGCGTGGTCGATCAGCGAGCGGTGCTCGAGGTGCTGACCGGCGTCCGCGAAGTAGATGCCGAACAGCTCCGCGACGCCACCCGGGCCGGAGTACTCGACCGTAGGCACGAGGCGCACGGTGTTGCCACCGAGCGTCGAGATGAACGACCGCAGCCGTGCGTTGCGCCCGACGACCGCGTGCTGGCGTCCGAGGTGCACGGTGTCGTCGTCCCACTCCTGCAACGACAGGAGCGTGAGCTGCGCGCCGTCACCGAGCTCGATCTCGACGTTGTCGGAGTACGTCGCCGAGCCGGTGTACTGAACGACCACCACGGCCTGGGCGAACGCCTCCGCACGGATGACCAGGTGGCCGACGGACGCCGACGCGGTGCCTGCGCCCGTGACGCGCACCACGGTCGGACGGCTGCCGACGGACTCCTTCGGGAACGTGAGCACCGTGGACTCGCTCGCGGCGGCACGCGCGAGCGCCGCGGGCAGCTCGACGGGCCCGACGGCGGCGGGCAGGGACGTGGTCGGCACGACCTCGTAGACGGCCTCGGGAGCGAGGTCGACCACGATGCCGGGCGCGACGGGGTTATCGACCGCCTGGTGCAGACCGCGAAGACGGCTGAGCGGGGTGAACCGCCAGGCCTCCTCACGCCCCGTGAGGGCGGTGCCCTCGACGGCGGACGAGACGTGCCCGGCAGCGGTGCCGGGGGTGTCGGTGGCTGTGGTCATATCAGCCGACCGCTCCTTCCATCTGCAGCTCGATGAGCCGGTTGAGCTCGAGCGCGTACTCCATGGGCAGCTCACGGGCGATCGGCTCGATGAAGCCGCGGACGATCATCGCCATCGCCTCGTCCTCGGTCATGCCGCGGGACATCAGGTAGAAGAGCTGGTCCTCGCTGACCTTGGAGACCGTGGCCTCGTGGCCCATCGACGCGTCGTCGGTGCGGACGTCGACGTACGGGTAGGTGTCCGAGCGGCTGATGTCGTCGACCAGGAGCGCGTCGCACTTCACCGTGCTCTTGGATCCGTGGGCGTCCTCGAGCACCTGGACCAGACCGCGGTACGACGTGCGGCCACCACCGCGGGCGACCGACTTGGAGATGATCGTCGACGACGTGTGCGGGGCTGCGTGCACCATCTTGGAGCCGGCGTCCTGGTGCTGGCCCTCGCCCGCGAACGCGATCGACAGGGTCTCGCCCTTGGCGTGCGGCCCGACCATCCAGACAGCCGGGTACTTCATGGTGACCTTCGACCCGATGTTGCCGTCGATCCACTCCATGGTGGCGCCCTCCTGGGCGACGGCGCGCTTGGTGACGAGGTTGTAGACGTTGTTGGACCAGTTCTGGATCGTCGTGTAGCGGCAGCGGGCGCCCTTCTTCACGACGATCTCGACCACGGCCGAGTGCAGGGAGTCGCTGGAGTAGATCGGCGCGGTGCAGCCCTCGACGTAGTGAACGTAGGCGCCTTCGTCGACGATGATCAGCGTGCGCTCGAACTGGCCCATGTTCTCGGTGTTGATCCGGAAGTAGGCCTGCAGCGGGATGTCGACGTGGACGCCCTTGGGCACGTAGATGAACGAGCCGCCGGACCACACCGCGGTGTTGAGCGCGGAGAACTTGTTGTCGCCGCTGGGGATGATCGAGCCGAAGTACTCCTTGAAGACGTCCTCGTGCTCACGCAGGCCGGAGTCCGTGTCGAGGAAGATGACGCCCTGCTCCTCGAGGTCCTCACGGATCTTGTGGTAGACGACCTCGGACTCGTACTGCGCGGCCACGCCCGAGACGAGGCGCTGCTTCTCGGCCTCCGGGATGCCGAGGCGGTCGTAGGTGTTCTTGATGTCCTCGGGCAGGTCCTCCCAGGTGGCGGCCTGCTTCTCGGTGGACTTCACGAAGTACTTGATGTTGTCGAAGTCGATGCCCGACAGGTCCGAGCCCCAGCCCGGCATGGGCTTCTTCTCGAACAGGCGCAGCGCCTTGAGGCGCATCGCCAGCATCCACTCGGGCTCGTTCTTGCGCGAGCTGATGTCGCGTACGACATCCTCGTTGAGGCCGCGCCGCGCGGTCGCGCCGGCAACGTCAGGGTCGGCCCAGCCGAAGTCGTACCGGCCGATTCCCTCGAGCTCGTCGTGAACCTCGGTCGTCATGAGCGGACCTCCGTGGTGGTGCGGGTGGGGATCGACACGTCCGCGGCAGGCTGCCGGGGGACGAGGGTCGTGCACACACCGTCGCCGTGGGCGAGGGTGGCGAGTCGGGTGACGTGGGTGCCCAGGAGCCGGGAGAACGCCTCGGTCTCCGCTTCGCAGAAGACGGGGAACTCGGCGGCGACATGGCCGACCGGGCACTGGTGCTGGCAGATCTGGACGGCGTAGCCCGTGTCGTTCTGGACGAGGGTGGCCGCGAAGCCGTCGCGCGACAGCGCTGTCACGAGGACCTCGGCGCGCTGGCTCTCGCACACGCCGTCGAGCGTCGAGGAGTACCTGCGCTCGAGCTCGGCGACCCGGTGCCGGGCGAATCCCTCGACGGCGTCCGCTCCCCCGGTCTGGGCGAGGTAGCGCAAGGCGTCGACGGCGAGGTCGTCGTACTGGTGCTCGAACGCGTCGCGACCGGCGGCCGTCAGGCTGAACACCTTGGCGGGGCGACCCCGGCCACGGCTGGTGACGATCGCGCCCGGGCCGTACGGCGCCTTCTCGGTGGCCTCGACATGGCCGGCCTCGAGCAGCGCGTCGAGGTGCCGGCGTACGGCGGTGGTGGTGAGCGAGAGCCGCTCGGCGAGGGACGCGGCGGTCTGCGGACCCGCCTCGAGCAGGGTGCGCGCGACCCGCACGGGAGCACCCGTCGGAGCCGCGGTCGATTTCACAACGTCATTGTTGCCTAATTCGTCCCGGAGCGCACCCTCGGGCGTCCGGCGGGCCCTGACCGGGGTGTCGCCACCGCCTGCCTATGCTCCGGACGTGACCCCACTCGACCCTGGCGCAGGCGGCCAGCCGGCCGTGGCGGTCGACGCCCTCGTCCTGGACTACGGCCCCACCCGCGCCCTGGACGGAGTCTCGTTCACCGTGGCCCCCGGCACCGTGACCGCGGTCCTCGGCCCCAACGGCGCGGGCAAGACCAGCACGGTGGAGGTCTGCGAGGGCTACCGCCGCCCTCGCTCGGGATCGGTCAGCGTCTGGGGCCTGGACCCCGTGCGCGACGCCGCCACGCTGCGCCCTCGGGTCGGGGTGATGCTGCAGAGCGGCGGCATCTACGCCTCGTCGCGCGCCCTGCCGGTTCTCCGGCACCTGGCGTCGTTCTACGCCCGCCCCCTCGACGTCGACGACCTCGCCGAGCGGCTCGGCCTGGCCACCGTGCGGGCGTCGTACCGCCGCATGTCCGGGGGCGAGAAGCAACGGCTCGCGCTGGCGTGCGCCCTCGTCGGCCGGCCCGACCTCGTGTTCCTCGACGAGCCCAGCGCCGGGATGGACCCTCAGGCCCGTATCACCACCTGGGAGCTCGTGGAGCAGCTGCGCGCCGACGGCGTCACGATCGTGCTCACGACGCACCTGCTCGACGAGGCCGAGCGCCTCGCCGACCACGTGATCGTGATCGACCGCGGCCGGGTCGTGGCCGATGGCAGCCCGAACGAGCTCACCGGTGACGCCGAGGTGCTCACGTTCTCCGCGGCACCGGATCTGCCGGTGGCTGCTCTGGCCGCCGAGCTGCCACCGGGCTCACTGGTGACCGAGTCCCCCGCGGGCTCCTACCGAGTCGAGGCGCCGCTCGGTCCGGAGGTGCTGGCGGCCGTGAGTGCCTGGTGCGCCGAGAACGGCACGAGCCCCCGCAGCCTCAGCAGCGGACGCCGGTCGCTCGAGGACGTGTTCCTCGAGCTCACCGGGCGGGATCTGCGCCCATGAGCACCGAACGCATCGGCACCCGCGCGCCCGGCGGACTGGCCCCTGACCCGGGCGCGGCCCCGCCGGCTCGGATCATCGGCGCCCAGACGGCGTACGAGGTGCGGTCGACCCTGCGCAACGGCGAGCAGCTGCTGCTCACGTTGGCCATCCCGCTGATCCTTCTGGTGGGCCTGTCCCGCCTGCCGGTGGACGTCGTGGGGCAGTCCCCGGCCGTCGACGCGGTCGCGCCGGGTGTCCTCGCGCTGGCCGTCGTCTCGACGGCGTTCACGGGCCAGGCCATCGCGGTCGCCTTCGAGCGCAGATACGGCGTCCTGCGCCTGCTCGGGTCCACGCCGCTCGGACGCGGCGGGCTGCTCGTGGCCAAGACCCTCGGTGTGCTCGTGGTGGAGATCGTGCAGGTGCTCCTCATCACGGCCGTGGCCCTGGCGCTCGGCTGGCAGCCGGTCGGGTCAGCCGTCGGTGCGGCGCTTCTGCTCGTCGCGGGCACTGCCACCTTCTCCGCCCTCGGCCTGCTGCTCGGCGGCACGCTGCGCGCTGAAGGAACGCTCGCCGTGGCCAACGGGCTGTACCTCGTGATGCTGATCGCGGGTGGACTCGTGGTGCCCACCAGCCGCATGCCCGACGCCTGGGCCGAGGTGGTCCGCTGGCTCCCGTCCGGAGCTCTCGGCGAGGGTCTGCGCGACGTCCTGCTGCACGGCTCTGCGCTCCCGCTGCAGCCGCTCGCCGTGCTGGTGATCTGGGGGCTGGCGGCCGGCGTCGCGACGGTGCGAGCCTTTCGCTGGGACTAGGCTGAGATTGGGGCCACCCCGCTGCATCCAGGAGGAGGGCCGTGGCAGAAGAACAGGATGTGGGCGCCGACGACAGCCGCGATGCGGATGTGTCGCGCCTGCGCGACCCTTCATCCGTGACGCCCCCTGAGGAGCCCGACGTGAACACGGCTGACCCCGTAGTCCTGCGTCGACCGCTTCCACGCCCGCGGGCAGTCCCGGACCCCGCGGTTGCCGAGCTCGGGATCAGGTTCGCGGCGGGCGACCCAGAAGCGCTCCCGGAGGCCTACCGCAGATGGTCGTCCCTCGTGCACACCCTCGCCCTGCGTTCGACCGGCGATGCCGAGGACGCCGCGGACATCACCCAGCAGGTGTTCGTGGCCGCCTGGAAGGGCCAGGCCGGGTTCAACCCCGATGTCGGCTCACTGCCGGGCTGGCTGGTGACGATCACGCGACGGCGTATCGCCGACCGGTGGGAGGCCAGGTCGCGCGAGCGACGTGCCGTCGAGGCGGTCGGCGCGAGCGCCGACACGACTCGGGCGGACGGACCCGAGTCCGGCGTCGCCGACCGGGTCCTCCTCGCTGACGAGCTTGCTCGACTGGGTGAGCCGCAGCGCAGGATCATGGAGCTCGCTTTCTTCCACGACCTGACCCACGCCCAGATCTCGAGCCTGCTGAGCCTCCCGCTCGGCACGGTGAAGTCCCACATCCGCCGGTCCCTGGACCGCCTACGAACCCGCCTGGAGGTGGACGGTGCCTCTCTCTCCGCGTGACGACCTCCACCTGGACCCCGAGCTCCTCGCCCTGCTTGCGCTCGGCGAGCGCCCCGGCACGCCCGAGGCTGCGGTGGCGAACGAACACCACCTCGCCGGGTGCGGCATCTGCACCTCCGAGCTCGACGAGCTCGCGACCGTGGTCCGGTCTGCCCGGCTCGTGACGCCGGACGACGCCCTCGTTGCGCCGCCCGAGTCCGTCTGGGCCGACATCCAGGCTGACCTCGCTGCGGTGCCCGAGCCATCGGCCGTGGTGGCGCTCGACGAGCGTCGCCGCCGTCGTACCCGATTCCTCGGCCTAGCCGCGGCCGCGTGCCTCGGTCTCGTGGTCGGCGGTGGTGGGGTGTACGCCGTCACCTCGGGCGATGACGCCTCCACCACGCCTCAGGTGCTCGCCTCGGCGGCCCTCGACCCGCTCGAGGGCCAGACGGCCACCGGCACGGTCACGGTCGTCTCCACGAGCAGCGGTCCCCAGGTGTCGGTCGACGTCTCCGGCCTGGCGAAGCCCGACGGCTTCTACGAGGTCTGGCTGCTGGACAAGGACGCCAAGAAGCTCATCGCGCTCGGCGTGCTCGACGGCACCGACAAGGGCGTCTTCGCGATGCCTCCCGGGGTCTCGATGTCCGACTATCCCGTGGTCGACGTGTCCCTGGAGCCCCAGGACGGCAACCCCGAGCACTCGCACAACTCGCTCGTCCGCGGCATCCTGCCCGCGTGACGCCTGTGAGCCTCGTCGCTCGGGGCGCTGCTGGGCGGGTGCCGCACCTCTCGCTCGCCTACCCTCTGCATCGTGACCACTGACGCCGCTCCGACCAGCGTTCAGGTCCCCCTCGTTCGGGACGGCCGGGCGCCGCGGGCAGTTCGCGGGGTGTACGTCGCCAACCTCGTCGCCCAGGGCGCGATCGTCGTCACCGGTGCGGTCGTACGCCTCACGGGGTCCGGTCTCGGGTGCCCCACGTGGCCGCAGTGCACCGAGGGCTCGTTCGTCCCGACACCCGAGCAGTCCGAGGGCTTCCACAAGCTCATCGAGTTCGGCAACCGCACGCTCACCTTCGTGCTGGTGCTGCTCGCGGCCGCGTCCATCCTGGCGGCTCTCTACGACGCCCGTCGCCGCAGGCGCGATGACCTCCCTGCTCGGCCGGTGCTCACCCGCCTCGCGTTCGTGCCGTTCCTCGGCACCGTTGCGCAGGCAGTGCTGGGCGGCATCACGGTGCTCACTGGTCTCAGCCCCCTTGTCGTGGGGTCGCACTTCCTGCTGTCGCTCGTGCTCGTGCTGTTCTGCACGATGCTCGTGCACCGGGCCGGCGAGTACGGCGACGAGCCCGTCGTCGAGGCCGTACGCCGCGAGATCCGTATCGGCATCCATGTGCTCACCGGCGTCATGGCTGCCGTTGTCGTGCTGGGCGTCCTCGTGACGGCGAGCGGCCCGCACGCGGGCGACGAGCGCACGCCCCGCCTTGGCCTCGACCCGCAGCTGATCTCCTGGCTGCACGCCGACATCGTCTTCCTCGCGCTCGGCCTGCTCGCGGGCCTCATCGTCGCTCTGCGTGCGTCGCGCTCTGACACCTACGACGTCGCCCATGACGCCGTGGTCGTGCTGCTGCTGATGCTCGCGCAGGCCGGCGTCGGCTACGTGCAGTACTTCACCGGACTCCCGTGGGTGCTCGTCGCCGTGCACGTCCTCGGCTCGGTGCTCGTCTGGTGGGCGACGGTCCGGCTGCTGCTGCGCACGCGTCGTCGCGGCGCCCCTGAGCCGGTGTTGGTGCCGTCGACGGTCTGAGCCTCGCGGTCGGAGTCTCGACGTAGGCTCGGCGTCCATCGACGCCTCGAGCGGCGTCGGCGCACCGGACGGAGGCACGATGCCCGCGAAGAAGCCCGGCTCTGCGACGGCGTCCCACCCGGCGGACAGCCACGACCTGATCCGGGTGCAGGGCGCGCGGGTGAACAACCTGCGCGACATCAGCGTCGACATCCCCAAGCGGCGGCTCACCGTCTTCACCGGGGTGTCCGGCTCAGGCAAGAGCTCGCTGGTGTTCAGCACCATCGCGGCCGAGTCACAGCGGATGATCAACGAGACCTACAGCGCGTTCGTCCAGGGGTTCATGCCGACCCTCGCGCGTCCCGAGGTCGACCTGCTCCAGGGGCTCACGACCGCCATCATCGTGGACCAGCAGCGCATGGGATCCGACCCGCGCTCCACGGTGGGGACCGCGACCGATGCGAACGCGATGCTGCGCATCCTGTTCAGCCGCCTCGGGACTCCTCACGTCGGGCCGCCGCAGGCGTTCTCCTTCAACGTGGCATCGATGAGCGGCGCCGGCGCGGTCACGATCGAGAAGGCCGGCCGCTCGACCAAGGAGCGGCGGAGCTTCAGCATCATCGGAGGCATGTGCCCCCGGTGCGAGGGCCGCGGGAGCGCCACCGACATCGACCTCACCGCCCTGTACGACGCGAGCAAGTCCCTCAACGAGGGCGCGCTCACCATCCCCGGCTACAGCGTCGATGGCTGGTACGGACGGATCTTCAGCGGGTGCGGCTACTTCGACCCTGACAAGCCCATCGCGAAGTTCACCAAGCGCGAGCTGGCCGACCTGCTCTACAAGGAGCCGACCAAGATCAAGGTCGACAACATCAACCTCACGTACGAGGGGCTGATCCCGAGGATCCAGAAGTCGTTCCTGTCCAAGGACGTCGACGCGATGCAGCCGCACATCCGCGCCTTCGTCGAGCGCGCGATCACCTTCAGCGTGTGCCCTGAGTGCGACGGCACCCGCCTCAGCGAGCTCGCCCGCTCGTCGAAGATCAGCGGGCTGAGCATCGCCGATGCATGCGCGATGCAGATCAGCGATCTCGCCGACTGGGTCCGCGGTCTCGACGAGCCGTCCGTGGCACCGTTGATCGGGGCGCTGCAGGCAACGCTCGACTCATTCACCGACATCGGCCTCGGCTATCTCTCGCTCGACCGCCCCGCCAGCACCCTGTCCGGCGGCGAGGCGCAGCGCACCAAGATGATCCGGCACCTCGGGTCGGCGCTCACTGACGTCACCTACGTCTTCGACGAGCCCACCACCGGCCTGCACCCCCACGACATCGCCAAGATGAACGACCTGCTGCTGGCACTGCGCGACAAGGGCAACACCGTGCTCGTCGTCGAGCACAAGCCGGAGACGATCGCGATCGCCGACCATGTGGTCGACCTCGGTCCGGGAGCCGGCTCGCACGGGGGCACCGTCTGCTACGAGGGCGACCTCGCTGGTCTCCGTTCCAGCAGCACGGTCACAGGCCGCCACCTCGACGACCGCGCTGCGCTGAAGGCCGAGGTACGCACACAGACGGGTGCTCTCGAGATCCGTGGCGCCTCCGAGCACAACCTGAAGGATGTCGACGTCGACATCCCCCTCGGCCTGCTCGTGGTGGTCACCGGCGTCGCGGGCTCGGGCAAGAGCTCGCTCGTGCACGGCTCGATCCCCGCCGGCACCGACGTCGTGCTCGTCGACCAGACGCCGATCCGCGGCTCGCGGCGCAGCAACCCCGCGACGTACACCGGCCTCCTCGAGCCGATCCGCAAGGCCTTCGCGAAGGCCAACGGAGTCAAGCCCGCGCTGTTCAGCCCGAACTCCGACGGAGCCTGCCCGACGTGCAACGGCATCGGAGTCGTCTTCACCGACCTCGCGATGATGGCCGGCGTCGCGACGACGTGCGAGGAGTGCGAGGGCCGGCGCTTCCAGGCATCGGTGCTCGAGCACCGGCTCGGCGGGCGCGACATCAGCCAGGTTCTGGCCATGCCGGTGGACGAGGCTGTGGCCTTCTTCGGAGTCGGCGAGGCCCACGTGCCCGCGGCGCACACGATCCTGAACCGGCTCGTCGATGTCGGGCTCGGGTACGTCAGCCTCGGTCAGCCGCTCACCACGCTGTCGGGCGGAGAACGGCAACGACTCAAGCTGGCTACGCACCTCGCCGAGTCGATCGGCCTCTACGTGCTCGACGAGCCCACCACCGGCCTGCATCTCGCCGACGTCGAGCAGCTCCTGGGCCTGCTCGACCGGCTCGTGGACTCGGGCCGCTCGGTCGTGGTCATCGCCCACCACCAGGCCGTGATGGCGCACGCCGACTGGATCATCGACCTCGGGCCTGGCGCCGGTCACGACGGTGGTCAGGTCGTGTTCGAGGGCACGCCGGCCAGGCTGGTCGCCGACCGTACGACCCTGACCGGCCAGCACCTCGCGGCGTACGTAGGCGGCTGAGGCGCGTCGAGCTATCGCTGCCCGTCAGGGCAGGCGCGCGGCCACCCCGGCCGCCAGGACGCGGGCGGCGTCGGGGTGCAACGTCAGGAACAGGGTCGGCTCCGTGAGCTCGAGCTCGAGGAGCGCCAGCTCACCGTCGGCGTCGCGCACGAGGTCGACTCGCGCGTACAGCAGCTTCGACGACCCGGACATCTCCAGCACCCGCACGGCCATCGAGCTGAGCTCGTCGGTGAGCGGCACCAGCGTGCCGTCACCGCCCGTGCCACCTTCGGTCAGCGGCGGCGTGCGCCGAACAGCGTGGGTGATCTCGCCGTCGATCACGAGGACGCTGGTCTCGCCCTCGGAAGCCACCGACTCGAGATACGGCTGCACCATCGCGCCACGGCCCGACACCAGCACCGTGCGCGCATGCGCCGAGGCCTCGACGGGATCGTTCGTGAGGATCGTGTCGCGGGCACCGGCCGAGATGGTCGGCTTGACCACCACGGTCGGCCCGTGGACGGCGCGCACCTGGGCCACGACGGCGTCAGCGTCGTCGGCACGCGACACCCAGCCGGTCGGCACAGTCCGCACCCCGCGGTCGGACAGCTCGCGAAGGTACGACTTGTCGGTGTTGGCCTCGATGACCTCGGCCGGGTTCTCGAGTCTCGTGAGGGCCGCGACGTCGCGGGTCCACCCGAGGAACTCGCGCCGACGCGGGACGTAGTCCCACGGGCTCCGCACGAGCACGAGCCCGGCGGCCGACCAGTCGTAGCCGTGGTCGTCCCAGGCCGCTACCTCCCAGGTGATGCCCTCCCACTCGAAGGCAGCCAGAGCCACCTCGAGGTCTGTGTCGATGTCGGGAGACTCATCGTCGGGATCGACCTCGTGCGTGACGTAGACGACGTCAGTCACAGGCTCACCGACATCGAGGCGAGCGTCACCACGGCAGGAACGAGTCGATGGCCACGGCGAGGAAGAGCAGCGCGAGGTAGGAGATCGAACCGTGGAACAGGCGCATCGGCTTGACGTCCTTGTCGCCGCGCTTGACCCGGCGCATGAGGCCGTGCGCCTCTGCCGTGAACGCTGCGCCGAGCAGCACCGCCGCCACTCCGTAGAACGGCGTCATGCCGGCGGCGGGGATGAGCAGCAGGGAGGTGAGCACCATCGCCCAGGCGTAGCCGATGATCTCCTTGGCCACCCGCGACAACGGGGCGACGACCGGCAGCATCGGGACGCCGGCCGCGGCGTAGTCGTCCTTGAACCGCAGTGACAGCGGCCAGTAGTGCGGAGGCGTCCAGAAGAAGACGACGCCGAACAGCACGACCGGCGCCCAGCTGATCGATCCGGTCACCGCTGCCCAGCCGATCAGGATCTGCATGCAGCCGGCCGCGCCGCCCCAGACGATGTTCTGCGGCGTACGTCGCTTGAGCAGGAGCGTGTAGCCCACGACGTACATCAGGATGGCCGCCGCGGTGAGGGCGGCCGTCAGCAGGTTGGTCAGCAGCGCGAACCAGACCACCGACGACACAGCGAGCCCGAGGCCGAAGACGAGCGCGGTGCGCGGGGTGATCTCGCCGGTGACGAGCGGGCGGTGACCGGTGCGCACCATGAGCCGGTCGATGTCGCGGTCGATGTACATGTTGAGCGCGTTGGCGCCGCCGGCGGCCAGGAATCCGCCGAACACCGTGATGAGAACCAGCCACAGCGACGGCAGGCCGTCCGAGGCGAGGATCATCGTGGGCACCGTGGTGACCAGGAGCAGCTCGATGATCCGCGGCTTGGTCAGCGCCAACAGCGCCGCGGCCTTGGTGCGGGTGTGCGTGGTCGCGGTCTCACCACGGACGGACGACGCGTCCACCCGATCACCGGCGTCGAGCGGCCGGGGGTCGACGGCGGTCACGCGCGGCCTCCTGGGGGTGGGACGAAGCCGGCAGAGCCGGTCGCGTGGAGTCTACCGGCCCCGACCCCGCACCACCTCTCGCCGGTAGGCTCCTGGCTCGTGACGAGCAGCCACTCCACCGCAGCCCCGTTCGACCCCTCCTCGTGGACCGATCTCGACCGCCGGGCGGTCGACACAGCCCGCATCCTGGCGGCCGACTCCGTCCAGAAGGTCGGCAACGGCCACCCGGGCACCGCCATGAGCCTCGCGCCGGCGGCGTACCTCATCTTCCAGCGCTTCCTGCGCCACGATCCGGCCGACGCAGGCTGGCTAGGTCGCGACCGCTTCGTGCTGTCGTGCGGCCACTCCTCCCTGACGCTCTACGTGCAGCTGTACCTCTCCGGATACGGCCTGGAGCTGTCCGACCTCCAGTCCTTCCGCACGTGGGGTGCGCTCACGCCGGGACACCCGGAGTTCGGACACACCGCGGGGGTCGAGACCACCACCGGCCCGCTGGGCCAGGGCCTCGCGACCGCGGTCGGCATGGCCATGGGCCAGCGCTACGAGCGCGGCCTCCTCGACCCCGAGGCCGCGCCGGGCGAGAGCCCGTTCGACCACGACGTCTGGGTCATCGCCTCCGACGGAGACCTTGAGGAGGGCGTGACCTCCGAGGCGTCCTCGCTGGCCGGCACGCAGAGGCTCGGCAACCTGCACGTGGTCTGGGACGACAACAAGATCTCGATCGAGGACGACACGGCGGTCGCGTTCAGCGAGGACGTGCTCGCCCGCTATGCCGCGTACGGCTGGCACGTGCTGTCGGTCGACGTGATGCCCGACGGCAGCGTCGACGTCGAGGGCCTCGCGCGGGCGCTGGACGCTGCCCGAGCAGAGCGGGACCGCCCGAGCTTCATCCGGCTGCAGACCGTCATCGGCTGGCCGGCGCCGACCCTGCGCAACACGTTCAAGGCGCACGGCTCGGCGCTCGGGGCGGCCGAGGTCGCGGCGACCAAGGAACTGCTGGGCTTCGACCCCGCCGTGTCGTTCGAGGTCGCTGACGACGTGCTCGCCCACGCCCGCGAGGTCACCACCCGGGGTGCGGCGCTGCACGCCGAGTGGAACACCGCGTACGACGCCTGGCGTTCAGCCAGCCCGGATCGCGCGGCCCTGCTCGACCGCCTCGCCGCCGGCACGCTGCCCGAAGGGTTCGCCCTGCCCGAGTTCGAGGCCGGCACGGCCATCGCGACTCGTAAGGCGAGCGGCGAGGTCATCCAGGCCATCGCCGCGCAGCTGCCCGAGTTCGTCGGTGGCTCGGCCGACCTTGCCGAGAGCAACAACACGACCATCGAGGGGGCACCGTCGTTCCTCCCCGAAGGTACCGTGGTCTCCCCCACGTCGCCCTTCGGCAAGAGCCAGTCGCCGTACGGCCGGATCCTGCACTTCGGCATCCGTGAGCACGCGATGGGTTCCGCGCTGTCGGGCATGGCCCTGTCAGGCCTGCTGCGGCCGTTCGGTGGCACCTTCCTGGTGTTCTCCGACTACATGCGCGGCGCTGTGCGCGTCGCGTCGATCATGGGCGTCAACGTCACCTACGTCTGGACCCACGACTCCATCGGTCTCGGCGAGGACGGACCGACGCACCAGCCGGTCGAGCACCTCTGGGCGCTCCGGGCCATCCCGGGGCTCGCAGTCGTGCGTCCCGGCGACGCCAACGAGACCGCGGCCGCCTGGGACGAGATCCTCCGTCGCCGCAAGCCGACCGGCCTCATCCTCACCCGCCAGAACCTGCCGACCCTCGACCGGGCCGGCGCCGGCCTCGCC
>JBBQAY010000070.1:0-17361 GCA_038316965.1 Candidatus Nanopelagicales bacterium | reverse complement strand
CGCTCTGCGGGTTCCGCCTCGAGGACGACCTGACCCACAGCCACGACGTGATCGACCCGCGGTGGGCCGCCCTCGGCGCACTGACGGACGAGACGAGCTCCACCGCACCGAGCACCGACGACCAGCAGGAAGAGGACTAAGGCCATGGCCGTCCCGAAGCGCAAGACCTCGCGCAGCAACACCCGCCACCGCCGTTCGCAGTGGAAGGCCAAGCTGCCCCAGATCAACAAGGTCGTTCGCAACGGCCGCGTCGAGTTCGTGGTGCCCCACCGCGTCGACGCCGACGGCGAGTACAACGGCCGTCAGGTTCTCGACGTCTGAGTCGAGCCACCCCCACACGCATCCCGCGGCACCCGACCGCGGCGCGTCCCTCACCGGACGTGCCGCCGGTCGGGTGCCGCGTCGCGTCCGGGGCTAGCCTTCGGTCATGACCGTGGAGAACCTGGACCTCGCGGCCCGGGCCCTCGCGATCGTGCTCGACCTCGAGGCCGTCGATCTGCGGGCTGACAGCCCGCTCGACGACCTGGGGGCCGACTCGGTCGCACGGGTCCAGTGGGCCGACGCCGTGGAAGAGCTCGCCGCTTCCGCCGGCACCCCCCTCACCGTCCACGACGACGCCTTGCGCGATGCCGTCGTGCTGGGCGACCTGGCGGGCCATCTGGTGCCCGCGCCGGTCTCGGGAGCAGGAGCGTGAGCACGCTGCCTCGTGCCCCGATGTCCGAGCTCGCGGCGCGCCTGCAGGTCGATGTGGGTGACGAGATCCTCGAGCGGGCGCTCACCCACCGCTCGTTCGCGTACGAGAACGGCGGGCTGCCGACCAACGAGCGTCTCGAGTTCCTCGGCGACTCCGTGCTCGGCCTCGTGGTGACCGACACGCTGTTCCGCACCCACCCCGACCTGCCGGAGGGCCAGCTCGCCAAGCTGCGCGCAGCCGTCGTCAACGCCAAGGCCTGCGCCGTGATCGGGCGCCGGCTCGGGCTCGGCGACCACCTCCGGCTCGGCAAGGGCGAGGAGGCGACCGGTGGGCGTGACAAGTCCTCGATCGTGGCCGACACCGTCGAGGCAGTGATCGGGGCGGTCTACCTCGACTGCGGGCTCGAGGTCGCGACGGGGCTCGTGCACCGGCTCTTCGACCCGCTCATGGTGGAGTCTGCCGGGCTCGGAGCCGGACTCGACTGGAAGACGAGCCTGCAGGAGCTGTGCGCCTCGATGTCGGCCGGCGTGCCGGAGTACGTCGTGGAGGAGAGCGGCCCGGACCACCAGAAGAGCTTCCGCGCGCGGGTGAAGGTCGGTGACGACCTGTACGGCGACGGCCGTGGTGCCAGCAAGAAGGAAGCGGAGCAGGAGGCGGCAGCCACCGCCTATGCCGAGCTGTTCGAGCGGCGCGCGGCTCGTCTCGCCCCCGCAGGCCCGGAGGCCTAGTGCCCGAGCTGCCCGAGGTCGAGGTCGTACGCCGAGGCCTCGACCGCTGGGTCACCGGCCGTACGGTGGAATCGGCGTCCGTCCTGCACCCGAGGGCGGCCAGGCGACACCCCGCCGGCGGTGACGACCTCGCCTCTCGCCTCGTCGGGCGCACGATCGAGGCCGCCTCCCGCCGTGGCAAGTACCTGTGGCTGCCGCTCGACGGCCGAGGCCTGGCCCTGGTCGCCCATCTGGGCATGAGCGGCCAGCTCCTGGTGCAGCCGCCCGACAGCGACGACGAGAAGCACCTCCGTGCCCGGGTCCGGTTCACCGACGGCGGTCGCGAGCTGCGCTTCGTCGACCAGCGCACGTTCGGGGGTCTCGCGCTCGACGACCTCGTGCCCGACTCGGTCGACGGCCGAGTGCCCGCGTCGGTGGCGCACATCGCCCGTGACCCGCTCGACCCCTTGTTCGACGACGCCCTCTGGCTGCGGCGGCTCCACCTGCGCCAGACGGGGATCAAGCGCGCGCTTCTCGACCAGACCCTCGCCAGCGGCGTCGGCAACATCTACGCCGACGAGTCTCTGTGGCGTGCGCGGCTGCACGGGGCGACGCCGTCCGAGACGCTGCCCCGGGCTCGGGCGCGTGAGCTGCTCGGGCACGTCCGCGACGTCATGACCGAGGCGCTCGGCCAGGGCGGTACGTCGTTCGATGCTCTCTACGTCAACGTCAACGGCGAGTCCGGCTACTTCGACGTGTCGCTGGCGGCGTACGGGCAGGCCGACCGACCGTGCCCGCGATGCGGACGCCCCATCGTGCGCGAAGCCTTTATGAACCGCTCGTCGTTCCGCTGCCCCCGGTGCCAGCGGACGCCGAGGAGCCCTCGCTGGTGAGCGGATCCGAAGCGGTGCGCGTCACGGCCTGGGTGGGCGGCCGCGTGCAGGGAGTCGGTTTCCGGTGGTGGACCCGGGCCCGTGCGCTCGAGCTCGGGCTGACGGGCTGGGCGAGCAACCTCGACGACGGCCGGGTCGAGGTCGTCGCCGAAGGATCCCGCACGGCCTGCGACCAGCTCGTGGCGCTGCTCCGCACGGGCGGCTCGCCGGGCCAGGTGCGGTCGGTGGTCGAACGGTGGTCGGAGGCCCGCGGGGTCGAGGGCTTCCAGGAGCGCTGACGCCGAGCGGGCCCTGACCTGCGGCGACAGCCGCTCGCTCGAGTGTGCCGCGGCTCTCACCGACGTGCGGTCGTGCGGGTTGACGGCCCCGCGACCCCGCTGTCACCCTGAATCCACCGGCCCGCGCGTGCTGCGCGGCCGTCACGACCTTCTCGCTCCACCGGCGAACCGTGTGCCCGACCGGCACCGATGCGCGCGCCCGCAGCACGTGTCAAGGGAGACACCGCATGTCCAAGGCGATCTACGGCCACCTGGGTTCCTCCGATGCTCTGCTCGTCGCCGAGGTGGCCCGCCTGCGCCGTCGCGTGCGCGAGCTGGAGGACCAGCTCGCGACCTACGAGGCGATGGTGCCCTCCGACCTCGCCGGTCTCGAGCGGGTCGACGTCACGGTCCGCGAGCTCCCGGCCGACAGCGCTGCCCTGGCCTAAAGCTGTTTCTCTGCGCGCTGTTCTTCTGCGCGCTGCGCGCGGGCGCGGCCTGGGCTCGCTCCACTGGGCGTTGGGCGGTGCGGTGTCGGGGCCGGGGACACGGGTAGGGTCTAGGAACTTCCTCCGCCTGGCTGCGTGCTGGGCGAAACCCTGCTGACGTCGACGCGCCTGGAGCGGCCCGCGTGCACCTGAAGAGCCTGACGCTGAGGGGCTTCAAGTCCTTCGCGTCCTCGACGACTCTGCACTTCGAGCCGGGCATCACCTGCGTGGTGGGCCCCAACGGCTCGGGCAAGTCCAACGTCGTCGACGCCATCGCCTGGGTCATGGGCGAGCAGGGCGCCAAGAGCCTGCGCGGCGGCAAGATGGAGGACGTCATCTTTGCCGGTACGTTCGGCCGCCCACCGCTCGGCCGTGCGGAGGTGCTCCTCACGATCGACAACCACGACGGCGTCCTGCCGATCGACTACGCCGAGGTCACCATCTCGCGGACGATGTTCCGCAACGGCGGTTCGGAGTACGCCATCAACGGCACGCCCTGCCGTCTGCTCGACGTCCAGGAGCTGCTCTCGGACTCCGGCATCGGCCGGGAGATGCACGTCATCGTCGGGCAGGGCAAGCTCGACGAGATCCTGTCTGCCTCTCCCGAGGACCGTCGCGGCTTCGTGGAGGAGGCCGCGGGCGTCCTCAAGCACCGCAAGCGCAAGGAGAAGGCGCTTCGCAAGCTCGACGCGATGCAGTCCAACCTGACGCGTCTGCAGGACCTCACCATCGAGCTGCGCCGTCAGCTCAAGCCTCTCGGCAAGCAGGCTGAGGTCGCCCGTCGCGCCGCGGTCATCCAGGCCGACCTGCGCGACTCCCGGCTTCGCCTCATCGCCGACGACCTCATCACCCTGCGGGACGCCGTCCAGCAGGAGGTGGCCGACGAGACCGCCCTGCGCGAGCGGCGCGGAGAGGTCGACGCGGCCCTGGCCGGGGCGCAGGCGCGCGAGGCCGTTCTCGACGCCGAGATGGCGGGCGAGGCCCCGGCGCTGGCGCGCGCCCAGGACACTTGGTTCCGGCTGTCGAGCCTGCGCGAGCGCGTGTCGAGCACTGCCGCCCTCGCCTCCGAGCGTGTGCGCCTGCTCGCCCCCGAGCCCGAGGAGGAGCGGCGTGGCCGCGACCCCGAGGAGCTCGACGCCGATGCCCGCGCCGCCCGCGAGGAGGAGGCCGCGCTCGGCCGCGAGGTCGCGTCCGCCCGTGAGGTGCTCTCGCGAGCCGTCGCCGGCCGCGCCACCGCCGAGGGCGCCCACGCCGCCGAGGAGCAGCGAGTCACGGCGCTCCTGCGCGCGGCCGCCGACCGTCGTGAAGGCCTGGTGCGCCTCACCGGCCAGGTCAACGCCGCCACGTCGCGCCTCGAGGCGCGGGCCGCAGAGCTCGAGCGCCTCGGCGCCCAGGCGGCCGAGGCCCGCGCCCGCGCCGACAGGGCCAACGCCGACTTCCACGCGCTCGAGACCCAGGTCGCCGGGCTCGACGAGGGCGAGGTCGGGCTCGACGAGGAGCACGAGATCGCCTCGGCCGAGCTCGTCGCCGCCGACACGCGCGTGCAGGCACTGCGCCTCGAGGAGCAGGAGGCCGAGCGCGAGCGCCACGCCCTCACCGCCCGCGTCGAGGCCCTCGAGCTCGGGCTTGCCCGCAAGGACGGCGGAGCAGCCGTGCTCGCCGCCGGCGAGCGGCTCTCCGGCGTCCTCGGCACCGTGGCCGCGCTGCTGCGGGTGCGTCCGGGGTACGAGGCGGCAGTCTCGGCCGCGCTCGGCCCGCTGGCCGACGCGGTTGCGGTCGCCTCGGTCTCTCAGGCCGTCGACGCCCTGACCCTGCTGAAGTCCGACGACTCCGGCCGCGCCGCGATCCTCGTGGGCGGCGCCACCGCACCCGAGCGTTCGTCCTGGCCGGCGTTGCCCCCGGGTGCTGCCTGGGCAGTCGACGTCGTCGAGACGCCGGACGCCCTCCGCGGCTCGGTGGGCGTCGCGCTCGCTCGCGTCGCCGTGGTCGACGACCTCGCAACGGCCCGCTCGGTCGTCGGCGCTCATGACGTCGTCGCTGTCACGCGAGACGGCGACGTCGTCGCGGCCGGGGTCGTGTACGGAGGTTCGGCGTCCGCCCCCTCGCTGCTGGAGGTGCAGGCCGCGGTCGACGAGGCGCGCGCCAACCTTGCCGATGCCACCCACCGCACCGAGCGCGCGAAGTTCGAGCTCGGGCCGGCGCTCGAGGCCGTGGCTGCTGCTCAGCACCGCGTCGACTCCGCGCTGTCGCGGCTGCACGAGTCCGACGCCCGGATGGCCGCCGTCGCCGAGCAGCTCGGCCACCTCGGTTCGGCCTCGCGCGCTGCATCCGGTGAGGCTGAGCGCATCGCGGCTGGCATCGCCTCCGCCACCGCCGCACGGGATGCCGATCAGGGCACGTTCGAGGAGCTCACCGCCCGGCTCGAGGCCGCCGAGTCCGTTCCGGACGACGGCGAGCCCTCGCACGCCGAGCGTGACCGGCTCGCCGAGGCCGCGGTGCTAGCGCGACAGGCCGAGGTCGAGGCACGCCTGGCCGTGCGTACGGGGGAGGAGCGCGTCCGGGCGCTGTCCGGCCGTGCCGAGCAGCTGGAGCACTCCGCGAACGCCGAGCGCGCCGCACGGGCCCGTTCGGCCGAGCGGCGCGAGTCGCGCGCCCGTGCCGGTGCGGTCGCGGCCGCTGTCCGCGTCGGTGCGTCCGCCACGCTGGCACGCATCGACATCTCGCTGGCGGTCGCCTCGAGCGAGCGCGATGCCGCCGAGCAGGCGCGCACCGTGCGCGAGGGCGAGCTGCTCGCACTGCGCACGCGCACCCGTGAGCTGCAGACCGAGCTCGAGGCGCTGACCTCGTCGGTGCACCGTGACGAGATGGCGCGCGCCGAGCAGCGGATGCGGATCGAGCAGCTCGAGGCACGTGCCATGGAGGAGTTCGGCGTAGACGCCGAGACGCTCGAGAGCGAGTACGCCCCCGACGTCCTCGTGCCGCCGTCGATGATCGCTCCCGGCGACGAGGTCGACCCGGAGGCGCCCGAGCCGGAGCCGTACCCCTACGTGCGGGAGGAGCAGGACAAGCGGATGCGCTCGGCGGAGCGCTCGCTCAACCTGCTCGGCAAGGTGAACCCGATCGCGCTGGAGGAGTTCTCGGCGCTCGAGGAGCGTCACCGCTTCCTCACCGAGCAGCTCGACGACCTCAAGCGCTCGCGCGCCGAGCTCCTCGGCATCATCACCGAGGTCGACGCCCGCGTGCAGCAGGTGTTCGCCGAGGCGTACGCCGACGTCGAGCGCGAGTTCGAGCGGATCTTCGCCCGTCTGTTCCCCGGTGGCGAGGGCCGGCTCCTGCTCACCGATCCCCACGACCTGCTCACCACGGGCATCGACGTCGAGGCTCGTCCGCCGGGGAAGAAGGTCAAGCGGCTGTCGCTGCTCTCCGGTGGCGAGCGGTCGTTGACGGCGGTGGCGTTCCTGGTCGCCCTGTTCAAGGCCCGACCGAGCCCGTTCTACATCATGGACGAGGTCGAGGCGGCGCTGGACGACGTCAACCTGCAGCGACTGCTCGGCATCATGGAGGAGCTGCGCGAGGACTCCCAGCTCCTGGTCATCACGCACCAGAAGCGCACGATGGAGATCGCGGACGCGCTGTACGGCGTCTCGATGCGCGGCGACGGCGTCACCACCGTCATCGGTCAGCGGATGACCTCGCACCGCTCCGGCGACGACGACGGCGCCGATCCCATCGACGTCGGCGACTCCGCCGTCCCCGCGTAGTTCCCTGCCCTCCGTCCGACGTGCGTTCTGAACGTCGGCGCGGCTCTGGGAGGATGGCGGCGTGGACTCCGCACTGCTCTATGGCCTGATCGCGCTCGCCGTGCTCGTGCTCGGCGGGGGCGCGCTCCTCCTGCTGCGCCGATCCTCGGGTCGCGCGATCGAGGCACCGCCGGTCAAGCCCTCGATCACGGCACCGGCACCGACCGACGTCGCCGACCTCGGTACGGCGGTCGCAGAGCCCGCGGCCCCGACCACCGAGGTGCCTGAGCCGTCCGCCGGCCGCCTCGGACGGCTGCGGGCCCGGCTCGCCCGGTCGAACACCGCTCTGGGCAAGGGCCTGCTTGCTCTCCTGACCCGCGACCAGCTCGACCAGGACACCTGGGACGAGGTCGAGGAGACCCTGCTCGCCGCCGACCTCGGGGTCGGCCCCACCCAGGAGCTCGTGGCCGCGCTGCAGCGGCGCACCCGGGTCGAGGGCATCTCCGACGTCGCCGGCGCCCGAGCCCTTCTGCGCGAGGAGCTGCTCGCCCTCGTCGACCCCAGCATGGATCGCAGTGTCGCCACCCACGTCGAGGACGACAGACCCGCAGTCGTGCTCGTCGTCGGGGTCAACGGCACGGGCAAGACCACGACCACGGGCAAGCTGGCGCGAGTCCTGGTCGCTGACGGGCGCAGCGTGGTGCTCGGTGCGGCCGACACGTTCCGCGCCGCGGCCAGCCAGCAGCTGCAGACCTGGGGAGACCGCGTCGGTGCCCGCGTCGTCACCGGCCCGGAGAACGCCGACCCCGCCGCTGTGGCCTTCGATGCGGTGAAGCAGGCGGTCGACCAGGGCGCCGACGTCTGCGTGATCGACACCGCCGGACGCCTGCACACCAAGACCGGTCTCATGGACGAGCTCGGAAAGGTCAAGCGCGTCGTGGAGAAGCAGGCGCCCGTCGACGAGGTGCTCCTCGTCCTCGACGCCACCACCGGGCAGAACGGCCTGCGCCAGGCCCAGGTGTTCTCCGAGGTCGTCGAGGTCACCGGCATCGTGCTGACCAAGCTCGACGGCACCGCCAAGGGCGGCATCGTCGTGGCGGTGCAGCGCGAGCTCGGCGTACCCGTGAAGCTGGTCGGTCTGGGCGAGGGCCCCGACGACCTCGCTCCCTTCGACGCCGAGGCCTTCGTCGACGCGCTGCTGGATTAGCCCTCCAAGCTCGTCGCTCCTCGGTTATGGCCCTCCAAGCTCGTCGCTCCTTCGTCGCTCCTCGCGTCGGGCACCCCGCGCCGGGCGCGTCGCTTCGGCGGGGCCTCGTTCCTCGGCCCCGCCTTGCACCGCGCAAACCCGGCGGCGCGGGGTAGTGCAGGTCGAACACTGATGCCGTCGACGTGCCCGGCTGGCGCGGCCGTTCGGGGTTCGACCTGCCGTACCCCGCGCCGCCGGGGTCAGCGGGTCGACGACGTCCCCGACGAAGGAGGGGGCGAGAGGAGACCCGCCCGGCGCGGGTGCGCCGACGCGGAGGGCGACGAAGGAGCCCGGAGCTTGGAGGCGCCACAAGCACCGGAGCCCGGAGCTTGCAGGCGCCATAGGCACCCCCCGGGGGAAACAGCCGCGTAACAGGACCTGTCCAAACGTCATCGGCTGGAAACAGGCCAGGCAGGGGCGGGCAACACGAGACCGATGTGATCCCTCTAGTTCGGCGCAGCGGCGCGTCGGGTGCAGTCCGGCGCGCCTGGCGTCGCTGCCCCGTTCAAAGAGAGGGTGACCAATTTGAACTCCGGCGACACTGCCTGGGTCCTGGCCAGCACAGCGCTCGTGCTGCTCATGACGCCGGGCCTCGCGTTCTTCTACGGTGGCATGACCAAGGCCAAGACCACGCTGAACATGATGATGATGTCGTTCGCGACGATCTGCATCGTCAGCGTCCTGTGGGTCATCTACGGCTTCTCGCTGGCCTTCGGCAACTCGGGCAGCGCGTTCTACGGGTCGTTCAGCCTCTCGAGCCTGTCCGACGCGTTCGGCCAGCTGACCAACAACGGTGGCGAGTACCCGATCCCGCTGCTGGCCTTCGCCGGCTTCCAGCTGATGTTCGCGGTCATCACTCCCGCGCTCATCAGCGGTGCCATCGCAGACCGCGCCAAGTTCTTCACCTGGTGCGTCTTCGTCGCCCTGTGGGTGTCGATCGTGTACTTCCCCGTCGCTCACTGGGTCTTCGACTTCGGTGGTGCCGACTCCGACGGCGCGGGTTGGCTGGCCGCGCTGGGGGTCCAGGACTTCGCGGGTGGAACGGCGGTGCACATCAACGCCGGCGCCGCAGGTCTCGCGCTCGCGATCGTGCTCGGTCGCCGCCTCGGCTTCAAGAAGAACCCGAACCGTCCTCACAACCTCCCGCTGGTCCTCATCGGCGCCGGTCTGCTGTGGTTCGGCTGGTTCGGCTTCAACGCGGGCTCGGCGCTCGGCGCGACGGACACCGCCGCGCTCGCGCTGCTCAACACCCAGGTGGCCACCGCTGCCGCGCTCGGTGGCTGGCTGATCGTCGAGAAGATCCGCGACGGTCACCCGACCAGCCTCGGCGCCGCATCCGGCGCCGTCGCCGGCCTCGTCGCGATCACGCCGGCGTGCGCGTTCGTGGCACCGTGGGCAGCCGTCGTCATCGGTCTCATCGCCGGTATCGTCTGCGCCCTCGCCGTGGGCCTGAAGTACAAGCTGAACTACGACGACTCGCTCGACGTCGTGGGGGTCCACCTCGTCGGCGGACTCGTCGGCTGCCTCGCCATCGGCTTCTTCGGCACCTCGCAGCTCGCGGGTGCTGACGGCCTGTTCTACGGCGGTGGAGCTGAGCTCCTGGGCAAGCAGGCGATCGGCGCGTTCTCCGTGCTGGCCTACTCGTTCATCGTCACCTTGATCCTCGGCTTCCTGCTCGAGAAGACGATCGGATTCCGCATCAGCAAGGATGACGAGCTCGAGGGCATCGACGTCACGCAGCACCTCGAGTCGGCGTACGACTTCGAGGGCAACCTCGGCGGCACCTTCTCCGGTGGTGCGGCCGTCAAGCACAAGGTCGACCTGACCAAGGACGAGGAGGTCTCCGCATGAAGCTGATCACCGCCATCATCAAGCCGTTCAAGCTCGACGACGTGAAGTCGGCTCTCGAGGCTTACGGCATCCAGGGCATGACGGTCTCCGAGGCCAGCGGCTACGGTCGCCAGCGCGGTCACACCGAGGTCTACCGCGGTGCTGAGTACACCGTCGACCTGGTGCCCAAGGTTCGCCTCGAGGTCCTCGTCGAGGACCATGACGCGGACTCGGTGATCGACGTCGTCGTCAAGGCGGCCCAGACGGGCCGGATCGGCGACGGCAAGGTCTGGTCGGTCCCGGTCGAGACCGTCGCCCGTGTCCGCACGGGTGAGCGCGGCCCGGACGCCCTGTAAGCGACGAAGAACACTCGAAGGACACGACGGGAGAGGAGCAGCCGGTGCGGGTCACTGCGGACGAGGCGACCACCACGTACGCGCAGGCCCGTGCCGAGCTCCTCTCCCGCCAGGGAGCGCCCGGCGCCGTGAGGCGTCGGGCGCTCTCGGCGCTCACCGACGACTGGCTGCACGCGCTGTACGTCGCGGCGGGAGCCGGTGAGATCGGCGCCGCGCTCGTCGCCGTCGGCGGCTACGGCCGTGGCGACCTCGCTCCCGGCAGCGACCTCGACCTCCTGCTCCTGCACTCGCCGTCGGTCTCGACGTCCGACGTGACGGCCGTGGCAGATCGCCTCTGGTACCCCGTGTGGGACGCAGGCCTGAAGCTCGACCACTCCGTGCGCGTCCCGGCCGAGGCACGCCGCCTCGCGGCCCAGGACATCAAGGTCGTCCTCGGGCTCCTCGACGCCCGAACGGTCGTCGGCTACGACAACCTCACCAAGCAGCTGCGCGAGTCCGTTCTCGGCGACTGGCGGGCGCTCGCGCCGCGCCGACTCGGTGAGCTGCACTACGGAGTGACCGAGCGCGTCGAGCGCAGCGGCGAGCTGGCCCACCTGCTCGAGCCCGACCTCAAGGAGTCGTACGGCGGCCTCCGCGACCTCGTGGCGCTGCGGGCCGTCGCCGCGAGCTGGGTCACCGACGCACCCGTCTCCGTGCTCGCTCCTCAGCGTGATCTGCTGCTCGACGTCCGCGACGCCCTGCACCTCGTCACCGGTCGGGCGAGCGACCGCCTGCTGCAGCAGGAGCAGACCGCGGTGGCCTTGCGGCTCGGCATCGAGGGCGACGACCCGTCCGACGCCCTGCTGCGCTCGGTCTCGGCCGCGGGCCGTGCAGTCGCGTACGCCGCTGACACCACCTGGCACCGCGTCGAGCGACTCACGCGCCGCGGGGGAGTGCGATCGAGCATCGCGGGAACGGCCCGTCGTCTGCGCGGCGCTCGGGCCGAGCGTGCACCGCTGGCCGAAGGCGTCGTCGTGCAGGACGGCGAAGCGGTGCTCGCCGCCGACGCCAAGCCCGAGAAGGATCCCGTGCTGGTGCTGCGAGCAGCGGCGGCCGCCGCGCAGGCCGGCATGCGTCTCGCTCCGCACGCGGTGGAGCGACTCGGCCGCGACTCCGCTCCCATGCCCGTGCCGTGGCCGGCGCCGGCGCTCGACGCCCTCGTCTCGCTGCTGGGTGCGGGTCGCCCGGCCGTGCCGGTCTGGGAAGCCCTCGACCAGGCCGACCTCTGGAGCCGTCTGCTCCCGGAGTGGTCGGTCGTGCGCAGCGCCCCCCAGCGCAACCCGATCCACCGGTTCACCGTCGACCGGCACCTCGTCGAGACGGCCGTGCAGTGCGGCCCGCACACCCGTCGCGTCAACCGTCCTGACCTCCTGCTGGTCGGCGGCCTGCTGCACGACATCGGCAAGGGGCGCCCCGGTGACCACACCGAGGTCGGTATCGGCCTCGTGAAGGTGATGGCACCGCGCCTCGGGTTCTCGGCGGAGGACAGCGAGGTGCTCGTCACCCTCGTGCGTCACCACCTCCTGCTGCCCGATACCGCTACCCGGCGCGACCTCGACGACCCGGCGACCGTGGACGGCGTGGCCGCGGCCGTGGGCAACGAGGACGTCCTCGATCTCCTGCACGCGCTCACCGAGGCCGATGCCGCCGCAACCGGCCCCGCTGCCTGGAGCGACTGGAAGAAGGCGCTCATCGACGATCTCGTCGCGCGGACCCGCGCCTCCCTCGCCGGCAGGCCTCGGGTCGAGCCGATCCACGTGACTGCGGCCCAGTCGCGCCTGGCCGAAGCCGTCCGTGTCACCACCGAGGGCGGCGTCGCCGTCCTGCTCGACCACGAGCCGTCAGCGACCACCGCGACGGTCACCATCGCGGCCCCTGACCGCACCGGACTGCTCTCGACCGTGGCCGGAGTGCTCTCGTTGCACCGGCTGCAGGTGCGCGGCGCCCAGGTCGACACCGTGACGGCGCCGGACGGCGGCCGGCGTGCCGTGCAGGTCTGGACCGTTACGCCGGCGTACGGCGACCCTCCGCCGGTCGACCGTCTCAGGGAGGACGTCGCCCGCGCGATCAACGGCTCGCTCGACGTCATCGCCCGTCTCGACGCGCGCGAGCAGGCCTACCCGGCGCCGCAGGGCACAGCACCGCCGCGGGTCGACCTCGTCCCCGCCGCGAGCGAGCGCGCGACCGTGCTCGAGGTGCGTGCCCACGACGCGCCCGCGCTGCTGCACCGGGTCACCCGGGCGATCGCCGCGGCCGACGTCACGATCAGCGCTGCGCGCGTGGCCACGCTCGGTTCGGAGGTGGTCGACGTCTTCTACCTGGTCGACCGCGACGGTCAGCCGCTGAGCGCCCAGCGCGCAGCCACGGTCCGGGTCACGGTGCTCGGCGAGCTCTCGCGCACCTGAGCGGCTGACAGGCCCGGCACCTGGCCCCGGTTAGGCTGGCCCCCGCACCGCACGACCTCGATGACGGGACTCCCGCGTGTTCACCTCGCTCTCCGACCGGCTTGCCGCGACGTTCAAGAACCTGCGCGGCAAGGGCAGGCTGTCCGAGGCCGACATCGACGCCACGGTGCGCGAGATCCGCACGGCTCTGCTCGAGGCCGACGTTGCGCTGCCCGTGGTGCGCCAGTTCACCGCCACGGTGAAGGAGCGCGCACTCGGCGTCGAGGTCAGCAAGGCGCTCAACCCGGCCCAGCAGATCGTGAAGATCGTCCACGAGGAGCTCGTCGGGATCCTCGGCGGCGAGACCCGCCGGCTGCGCCTGGCGAAGAACCCGCCCACGGTCATCCTCCTCGCGGGCCTGCAGGGTGCGGGCAAGACCACGCTCGCCGGCAAGCTCGCGCTGCACCTCAAGGAGTCGGGTCACGCCCCGCTCCTGATCGCCGCCGACCTCCAGCGACCGAACGCCGTCGACCAGCTCGCCGTCGTCGCCGAGCGCGCGGGTGTCGCCGTCCACGCACCGGAGCCCGGCAACGGCGTCGGCGACCCGGTGGCCGTCGCGAAGTCCGGCATCGAGCTCGCCAAGAGCAAGCTGTACGACGTCGTCATCGTCGACACCGCCGGCCGCCTCGCCATCGACGCCGACCTCATGGACCAGCTCATGAGGGTCCGGGACGCCGTCTCCCCGGACGAGGTCCTGCTCGTCATCGACGCCATGATCGGCCAGGACGCCGTCCAGACCGCGGCGGCGTTCGACGAGGCCATCGGCATCGACGGCGTCGTGCTGACCAAGCTCGACGGCGACGCACGCGGTGGCGCGGCGTTGTCGGTCGTGACGGTCACCGGCAAGCCGATCCTGTTCGCGTCCGTCGGCGAGAAGCTCACCGAGCTCGAGACCTTCCACCCCGACCGGATGGCCTCGCGCATCCTCGACATGGGCGACGTCCTCACCCTGATCGAGCAGGCCGAGAAGGCGTTCGACGCGGAGCAGGCCGAGCGCATGGCCGCCAAGGTGGCCAAGGGCGACGACTTCACCCTCGAGGACTTCCTCGAGCAGATGACCAGCCTGAAGAAGATGGGCTCGCTGACCAAGATGCTCGGGATGCTCCCCGGGATGGGCGAGATGAAGGCCCAGATCGAGTCGATCGACGACCGCGAGATCGACCGGGTCGCGTCGATCATCTCCTCGATGACGCCGGCCGAGCGCGCCGACCACACGATCCTCAACGGCTCGCGCCGCGCCCGCATCGCCCGCGGCTCGGGCGTCGAGGTGTCGGCGGTCAACCAGCTCGTCGACCGCTTCGTCGAGGCGCAGAAGATGATGCGCCAGATGCGCGCCGGCGGCGGCATGCCCGGGATGCCGGGAATGCCCGGGATGGGCGCAGGCAAGCGTGCCAAGGCCAAGCAGAAGGCGCAGGCCAAGTCCGGGAAGGGTGCCAAGAAGTCCGGCAACCCGGCCAAGCGGGCAGCCGAGCAGTCAGCGCCGGCGGGCGGAGCCGGCCTCCCTGGCGCGCCCGGAGCCGGCCCGGCGGGGCTCCCTGGCGGCCTCGGTGGTCTCGGCGGCTTCGACCAGGCCGACCTCGAGAAGTCCCTGGGCGAGCTCCCCCCCGAGTTCAAGGGCCTCCTCGGAAAGTAGGGCGACGGCTCAGCACCGTTGACACGAGAATGTTAGTCGCACACATTACGGTGTGACATCAAGGACCGAGCGCACCCGTGCCGCGCTGCTCGACTCCGCCCTCGGGCTCTTCGAAGGGCAGGGGTACGACGCGACCACAGCCGCCGAGGTGGCTGCCGCTGCCGGGGTGAGCGAGATGACCTTCTTCCGGCACTTCCCCACCAAGGCCTCCCTGCTGCTCGATGATCCGTACGACCCGCTCATCGCCGCTGCCGTGGCCGCAGGATCCGGGCGCGCGCCGCTCGTGCACCGGGTGGCTCACGCCCTCCGGAGCACACTGCCGGAGCTTCCCCCCGCCGAGGCGGGTCAGATGCGCCGCCGCCTGCGCGTCGCCGCAGCGACCCCGAGCCTGGCGGCCGCCCTGCACGCCAACACCGTGGGCACCGCCGATGCGGTGGTGCGCGAGCTGGTGGCGGACGGCGCGTCACCGCTCGATGCCAAGGTCGCTGCCGCCGCGTGCCTCAGCGGTGTCACCGAAGGTCTGCTGCGCTGGGCCCGCGACGACGACAGCACGTCGCTGACCGAGGCGGTCTCCAGCGCGCTGGACGTCGTGGAGGGCCTGCGATGACCACACCACGGCTGTCGCTGCACGGATGCACCCGGCTGTTCGCCGGCGGAGCCGGGATGCGCGACGTCGACCTCGAGGTCCTACCAGGAGAGATCCACGCCCTCGTAGGGCTCAACGGCGCGGGCAAGTCGACGCTGATGCGGGTCGCCCTGGGCATGCTGGTGACGTCCGCGGGCGAGGTGCGCGTCGCGGGCGAGCCGCTGGCGTCGATGGCGGGCCGGACCTGGTCCAGCGTGGGGCACCTCATCGAGAACCCGCTGGCCTACGGCGGCATCACGGTGCGCCGCAACCTCGAGATCGGAGCCAGGCTGCGCGGTGTCTCACCGGGGGCCGTCGGCCCGGTCGTCGATGCCGCCGCCGAGCGCCTGGGGATCGCCGACTACGCGAAGGTGGAGGCACGGCGGCTCTCCCTCGGCAACAGGCAGCGACTCGGACTTGCCGTGGCGCTGCTCGCAGAACCGGTGCTGCTGGTGCTGGACGAGCCGACGAACGCCCTCGACCCGTCGGGCGTCCTGCTGCTGCGCGAAGCCCTGCTCGAGCGCGCAGGTGCCGGCGGGGGCGTGCTCGTGTCGAGCCACCACCTCGATGAGGTGGCCCGGGTGGCGACCCGGATCTCGGTGATGAACGCAGGACGCGTCGTGGGTTCCCTCGACCCGGCTACCCCGGAGATCGAGCGAGCCTTCTTCGCGCTGGTCCTGGCCGACGACCAGGCGCGCGGAGCGTCGGGCACAGCGGCCGGGGTACTGCGATGACCACGGGATCGCTCCTCGTGAGTGCGCTCTGGATCGAGGGGGTCAAGCTGCGCTCGTCGCGACCCGCCCGCACGATCCTCGTTCTCCTCGTGGTGGGGGTGGCCGCCCTCGCCGGGGCGTTCTCGCTGGTCGCGAGCCACGGCGATCCTGCTGCCATCGCCAAGCTCGGACCGACGGCTGCTCTGCCCGGGTGGGACGGGCTCCTGTCAGGGGCGACGCAGGTGACGGCGGCGGCCGCGGTGCTCGGTCTGGGTGTGCTCGTGAGCGAGATGGTCGGGCGCGAGTTCACTGACGGCACCGTGACGAACGTGTTCGCGGTGGCGCTGGGCCGGGGGCTCGTCGTTGCCGCCAAGCTCGCCGTGTTCGTCGCGGCGGCCGTGCTCGTCGCCGTCGCGCTGCCCGCCGCAGTGGTCGGGGTGGGGATGTTGCTGGGGTTCGGGTGGCCCGCGGCCGAACAGGGGGCGGCCCTGGCTCGCCTTGCGGGTCTGGTGGTGCTCTCGGGCCTCGTGGCGCTGCCCTGCGCCTGGGCGGCCAGCATCGGCCGCGGGCTGCTGCCGGGGATCGGCCTCGCCGTCGGCGTCCTCGTGGCCACCCAGGTTGCGGTCGTTGCCGGTGCTGGCGTGTGGTTCCCCACCGCTGCTCCGGCACTGTGGGCACTGCAGCAGGGCGAGGCTGATGCGCGTGCCTTCCTCGGCCTCCTGGCGCTGTCTGCCGTCGCCGGCGCGCTCACCATCCGGGTCTGGACCCGACTGCAGCTAGACCGGTGACCAGGCGGCGGGCGATGCTGCGACGTCCACTTCCGGGCGGATTTCCTGCTCGGCGGGGCTCTCTGGCAGACTGCGGGGGTTGATCCCGGTGTGGTCGGCGGCCCTCTAACCGGCCGGTCGCGCTCGGGACCGTAGGGACCCACCGGAAAAGCACCCCACGCCGTACCGGCCGGGACCCACCCCGTACACGTCAAGGAGACAACGGCCCCGTGGCTGTCAAGATCAAGCTCAAGCGCATGGGCAAGATGCGCAATGCCCAGTACCGCATCGTCATCGCCGACGCCCGCACCAAGCGTGATGGTCGTGCGATCGAGGAGATCGGCATCTACCAGCCGAAGGAGGAGCCGAGCCTCATCCGCGTCGACTCCGACCGCGCGCAGTACTGGCTCGGCGTCGGCGCTCAGCCGACCGAGGCCGTCGCCGCGATCCTCAAGGTGACCGGCGACTGGCAGAAGTTCAAGGGCCTCCCCGGTGCCGAGGGCACGCTGCGCGTGGCCGAGCCCAAGGCCGACAAGAAGTCGGTCTTCGAGGCTGCTGCGCTCGAGGCGGCCAACGAGCCGTCCAAGCCCGCAACGACCCCGAAGAAGAAGGCCGAGCCCGTCGCCGAGGCCCCCGCGGCCGAGGTCGTCGAGGCCCCGGTCGCCGAGGCCCCCGCCGCCGAGGTCGTGGAGGCTGCTGCCGAGGTCGCTGAGGCTCCCGTTGCCGAGGTCGTCGAGGCTGCTGCCGAGACCCCCGTCGCCGAGGTCGTAGCCGACGAGGCCGCGGCCGAGACCACTGAGGCCTGACATGCTCGAGGAGGCTCTCGAGCACCTCGTCAAGGGCATCGTCGACAACCCCGACGACGTCGAGGTCCGCGAGCGCGCCAACCGGCGCGGTCCGGGCCGCACCCTCGAGGTGCGCGTGCACCC
>JBBQAY010000069.1:0-17454 GCA_038316965.1 Candidatus Nanopelagicales bacterium | reverse complement strand
CCCTCGCGGAGCCCCCGGAGGACCTCGCATGAGCCAGCTCGGACTCGGGATGGACTACGACGAGCCCGCCACCCGTCGACGCCGGAACTCGGGGCCGGTGGCCGTGCTGCTGGCGTTCGTGCTGCTCGGGGTCATCGCCGTCGGCGCCTTCCTCGGCATCCGGTCGCTGACCGGCGGCGGCAGCGGCGACTTCGCGGGCGACGGCACCGGCAGCGTGACGATCGTGGTGGCCAAGGGAGACTCGCTGACCGAGATCGGCCGCACGCTTGCCGACGCCGGCGTCGTGGCCACGGCGGACGCCTTCGTGGGCGCGGCCTCGGCCGACTCACGCGCCGAGGGCATCGCGCCCGGGTCCTACCAGCTCCGCTCAGGCATGAGCGGCCAGGCAGCCCTGGATCTCATGCTCGACCCGGCGACGCGCCTGGTGCAGAAGGTCGTCGTGCCGGAGGGCCTTCGGTTCGAGAAGACCGTCGCCAAGATCGTGAAGGGCACCGACCTCACCGCCGACGAGGTCAAGGAGTCGCTGTCACGGGCCGGCTCCCTCGGCCTGCCCTCGTACGCCGAGGGCAACGTCGAGGGGTTCCTGTTCCCGGCGACCTACGAGTTCCAGCCCGGTGTCGACTCCGACGCGGTGGTCAAGGCGATGCTCACCCGCTTCCGTCAGGCAGCCAAGGAGGTCGATCTCGCAGCCGAGGCCAAGAAGGCTGGTCTCACGGAGCTCGAGGTCATGATCATCGCCAGCCTCGTGCAGGGCGAGAGCGCGCCCGAGGACTACGACAAGGTGGCCCGAGTCGTCTTCAACCGCCTCGACCAGGGCATGCGGCTGCAGTTCGACTCCACGGTCAACTACGCCCTCGGCACGAGCAACATCCAGCTGACCGCCGAGCAGCTCAAGACCGACAGCCCGTACAACACCTACCTGAACAAGGGCCTGCCGCCTGGGCCGATCAACTCGCCCGGTGAGGCGGCCATGACCGCGGTGCTCAACCCGGCCAAGGGCGACTGGCTGTACTTCGTGACGACCGACCCGAAGACGCTCACGACCGAGTTCGCGACGACGTACGACGAGTTCCTCGTGCTGAAGCGCAAGTTCCAGGCGAATGCCGGCTGACTCGCCGACCCGGCGCCGGGCCGCAGTGCTGGGTCATCCGGTCGCGCACTCCCGGTCGCCCGTGCTGCACCGGGCCGCCTACGCGGCGCTGGGGCTCGACTGGGAGTACGGCCTGAACGATGTCACCGAGGACGCGCTCCCAGCGTTCGTCGCGGGGCTCGACGCCACCTGGGCCGGTCTGTCGCTCACGATGCCGCTGAAGCAGGCGGTCATCCCGTTGCTCACCGACCTTGATCTTGTCGCGCTGGCCACCGGTGCGGTGAACACCGTCGTCATCGACGACGACGGCCTGCACGGCTGGAACACCGACGTCCACGGGATCGTGGCCTGCCTCGACGAGCATGCCGCACCGTCGGGAACCGGTGCCGTGGTCGGTGCCGGAGCGACGGCGAGATCGGCCGTGGCTGCCCTGGCCCGTCGGGGGACCACCGAGGTGGTCGTCGTCGCCCGCCGCCCGGAGGCCGCTGCGCTCGTGCTCGCCACCGCGCTCGAGGTCGGCGTCCGCGTCGAGGTCGTCGGCTGGGAGTCGCTGGTCGACGCGCTCGAGGCCGACGTCGTGGTCTCGACCGTCCCGAACGGCGTGGCGGACGCCGCCGCTTCCGACGTCGCGATGCTCGGAGGCCCTCGCGGGTGCCTCCTCGACGTCGTCTACGACCCGTGGCCGACACCGCTCGCCGCCGCCTGGGCGGGGGCCGGCGGCCAGGTGGCCTCGGGCCTGGACATGCTCCTGCACCAGGCGGCCCGCCAGGTCGAGCTCATGACCGGCCTCATCCCGCCGGTCGAGGCCATGAGGGCCGCTCTGTATTCCTAGCCCCTCCAAGCTCGTCGCTCCTTCGTCGCTCCTCGCGTCGGGGCACCCCGCGCCGGGCGCGGCGCTGTGGCGGGGTCTCGTTCCTCGGCCCCGCCTTGCGCCGCGCAAACCCCGGCGGCGCGGGGCACTGCGGATCGAAGGCGCCGATTCCGAACGGCGGATCGCCTTTTCGGTCGTCCAGCGCGGCGCGGTTCTCCCGCTCGTGGCTCAAGGCGGGGTGCTGGGGCGCCGATGGCATGCACGGAGGGTCGTCTGCCCTCCGTCCCGCGAACCGTCGAGGTGTCTCATGTCCGGCCTGCAGTCATCCCACGGTCGCGCTGCCCGACTCGACCGCACCCTCGCCGACCTGCTTGCTCAGGCGCCCGAGCTGGAGGCGGCTGCCGTCGTCTCCTTCGACGGCCTCGCGATGGCCTCGCGCCTGCCCTCGGGCATGGACGAGGACCGTGTCGCCGCCATGAGCGCTGCCCTGCTCAGCCTGGGCGAGAAGGCAGCCCAGGGCCTCGGCCGCGGTGACCTGTCGCAGGTCTACGTCGAGGGCGAGTCCGGGACGGTATTCCTCATCTCGGCCGACGACGAGGCCGTGCTGGTCGCCGTCGCCGCAGCCGGCGCGAAGGCCGGCCTCATGCTCTACGAGGTGCGCCGCGCCGCGGCGGCCGTCGGCGTGGTGCTCCGTGAGGCTGCGCCTGTGGCTGAGGCGCCGGACGTCGACCAGCAGGCGCTGGCCGAGGCGGAGGCGGCCTACGAGGCCTACCGCGCATCCCAGGCCGCTGCGACGCCCGCCACCGTCCCCGACGTCATGGCTCCGGCCGCGTCGTGGGATCCCTACGCGAATACTCCCGTGGCCTCCACCCGATCCTGGTCCTGACGTCCCCACCACCACCGAAGGAGGGGCGCACCCGTGAACCTCGAGGGCTCCCTCGACGCGTTCGGACTCCCTGACGTCCTCACGCTGCTCGCCACCACCGGCAAGACCGGTGGTCTGCTGCTGCGCCGTGACAGTGACGGCGAGGATGCGCTGATCGAGGGCGCGGTCTGGTTCCGCGACGGTCGTGTCTGCGGGGCAACCTCGGACCGCTCACGTGCCTCCCTCGTACGCCGGGTGGTCGGGTCCGGTGCCGTCGACGACAACGCCCTGCGCCAGGCGGTTGCCCGCGCGGTGTCCGGTGGCGGCGGAGTGGCGCGAGCCCTGCTCGAGTCGGGGTCGGTCGACCCTGACCTCCTGCGCCAGGCTGCCGACGACCAGACCGTCGACGCGGTGTTCGACCTGCTGCGCTGGCACGACGGCACCTTCGTCTTCGACCCGGGAGCCTCCGACCCCGACGACATCGGGCTCGCCATCGAGCACGGACGCCTCCTGGCCGAGGCCCGGGCACGGATCGAGGCGTGGGGCGCGCTCGTGGTCGTCGTCCCGAGCCGTGAGTCCGTCCTCACCGTGCCCACGGTCCTCGCGCACGACCCCGAGGTGTCCCGCGACGAGTGGGCGCTGCTCTCGCTCGTGGACGGCCACCGTCGCGTCCGCGACCTCACCGAGCTGACCGGTGCGGGGGAGTTCGCCGTCACGACCATCCTCGCCCGGCTCGTCCAGCGCGGGCTCCTGCACGTGAAGGACGCGTCCGCGCCCGACCACGTCACGATCGTCGAGCGCCGCCTCGGGATGCTGGCCTCGATCGAGGGCTCTGCCGCCGTCGAGCCTGCGGTCGAGCCCGCACAGCCCGCCCCGGTGGTCGAGGAACCTGCCTCCGGCCCGGGCGCGCTGGGCATGTCGGCAGCAGCGGCGCTGGCCGCAGCCCGTGCGGCACAAGGACTTCCGCAGGCCACTGGACCCGGATCCGGTCCGTCGCGCACCCCGCGGCACGAGGTCGTGCCCCCGCGCCCGGAGCCGTTCCTCCCCGGCCGTCGCCCGGAGCACCCCGAGCCCGCGCCGGAGCGGGTGGCGGGCGCCTCGGCCTACGCCGCCGCGCCAGCCTACGGAGCCCCGTCGGCCCCCTCCCAGCCCGGCAGCGTGCCCGGCTACGCACCGATGTCGGAGATCTCGGGCGGTTCGGTGGACGGCGCCACGGCCCGATCCCTGGCCGCGCCCGCGCCCCTGCCCGCTCCCGACCCTCGCCATGACGCGACGATCGAGCGCGACCCGTCGGTCAACCGCAGCCTCCTGCTGCGCCTCATCGCCGGCGTCAGGGGCCTCTGATGGCCGCGCGCAGGCATCGCCGCCAGGGTGGCCAGGCCGTGAAGATCGTCGTCACCGGCCCGTTCGCCGCCGGCAAGACCACGCTCATCCGCACCATCAGCGAGATCACCGTGCTCTCGACCGAGCGCGGGATCACCGACGACACCCGCAGCCGCAAGGCGGAGACCACGGTGGCGATGGACTTCGGTCGCATCACCATCGACCGTGACCTCGTGCTCTACCTGTTCGGCACGCCCGGCCAGGAGCGGTTCGACTTCATGTGGGAGATCCTCGGCGAGGGGATGCTGGGGTACGTCCTGCTCGTGGACGCCGAGCGACCGGAGACCCTGGACGAGGCTGCCGGCATCCTCGCAGCCTTCCGCCGGATGGCCCACGTGCCGTTCGTCGTCGCGCTCAACCGCACGTCCGACCTCGACCCGAGGGCCGAGGACCGCGTGCGCGAGGCTCTCGAGCTAGCCCCGGCCACCCCCGTCGTGGCCTGCGACGCCACCGACAAGGACTCCGTCAAGGCCGTCCTGCTCGCGCTGCTCTACAGCGTGCTGGACGACATCGAGGCCACCGCCGCCCACGCCTAGGAGCCCCCGTGCGCCTGCTGCACTGGCCCGCCCGTCGACCCGAACCGGTCGGCAGGCACTCGCGCGTGCTGACGGGCGTGAGCATGCCGGGTGCGGCAGCGTCCCTGGTCGCCTCCACCGTGACGGCCGAGTCGGTGGTCGCCGAGGCCGAGCAGGTGGCGCGTGAGCAGTCCGCCTCGGCCGACGAGTCACTCAGCGTGACCGGCGCTGCGAGCAGCTCGGTAACGCTCGGCTTCGCTGACGGCGCGAGCGTCGCCCTCGGGGACGACGACCCGCGCGTGCGCACCTTCCGTGCGGCGGCCGCAGCCCTGCTGGACGCGCCCGCCCGATGACGCGCCGTCCCCTCCCGGGCGCACGTACGGGCTACAGACGAGGCGCCGCTGTGCCGAACAGGTGATGAGGGACGTCCCGAGGGACGATCCCGAGGCCCCGGTGCTCGCCGGCGCCGTCCGATGCGGGAGGGCACGACGTGAAGCAGCTGGGCGAGATCCTCCTCGAGGGCGGTCTGGTCACCCACGACCAGCTCGCGGTCGCCGTCGACGAGCAGAACCGCCTCGGCCGCAGCCTCGGCCGGGTCCTGGTCGACCAGGGCGTGCTCACGGAGTCCCAGCTCGTGGCCTCGCTCGCCGCCCAGATCGGCATGCGCTTCGTCGATCTGAGCGACATCCAGATCGACGGTTCGGCACTCGGTCGCGTCCCCGGCCACGTGGCTCGCCGCCACACTGCGATCCCCATCGGGTACGAGGACGGCCGGCTGCTGGTGGCCATGGCCGACCCGGCGAACGTGTTCGCCATCGACGACATCCGCTCGGCCGCAGGAATCGACGTCAAGCCGGTCGTGGCTACCCGCACCGACGTCGCCGCAGCCATCGACCGCTTCTACCGCGCCGGCGACGAGCTCAACGACCTCACCTCCGAGCTCGACACCGGCGAGGACGAGGAGGACCTGTCCAAGGTCAAGGAGATCACCGAGGACGCACCGATCGTCCGGTACGTGAACCTCCTGATCACCCAGGCGATCCAGGACCGTGCCTCGGACATCCACCTCGAGCCGACCGAGCACGACCTCCGGGTGCGCTACCGCATCGACGGGGTGCTGCACGAGGTCATGCGCTCGCCGAGGGCCATCCAGTCGGGCGTCATCAGCCGCCTGAAGATCATGGCCGACATCAACATCGCCGAGCGCCGCATCCCGCAGGACGGCCGCCTGTCGGTCGCCGCGCACGGCAAGAAGGTCGACCTCCGCGTTGCGACCCTTCCCACCGTGTGGGGCGAGAAGGTCGTCATGCGAATCCTCGACAACTCCACTGCCCGTATGGATCTCGCCGACCTCGGCTTCAGCCCGCACAACTACGGCATCTTCCAGAAGTCGTACGTGAAGCCCTACGGCATGATCCTGGTGACCGGCCCCACGGGTTCGGGAAAGTCCACGACGCTGTATGCCACGCTCAACGTGGTGAACAAGCCCGAGGTCAACATCATCACGGTGGAGGACCCGGTCGAGTACCGGCTGCCAGGCGTCAACCAGGTGCAGGTCAACAACAAGGCCGGCCTGAACTTCGCGGCGGCCCTGCGCTCGATCCTGCGCTCGGACCCCGACATCGTCCTCATCGGCGAGATCCGCGACCACGAGACCGCCCAGATCGCGGTCGAGGCCTCGCTCACCGGTCACCTGGTGCTCTCGACCCTGCACACCAACGACGCCCCGAGCGCCATCGTGCGTCTCACCGAGATGGGCATCGAGCCCTTCCTCGTCGGCTCGGCGGTCGACGCCGTGCTGGCCCAGCGCCTCGCCCGGCGGCTCTGCTCGAAGTGCAAGGAGCCGTACCTGCCCGACCCGGACCAGCTCGAGGCGATCCGCTTCAAGCCGTACCCCGGCGACCCGGTGCCCACCTTCTTCCGCCAGGTCGGCTGCGCGAGCTGCGCGAAGACCGGCTACAAGGGCCGCGTCGCCATCCACGAGGTCATGGCGATCACCGACGAGATCGAGCGGCTCACCGTCGAGCGGGCCTCGTCCACCCGGATCATGGCGGTCGCCATCGAGCAGGGGATGCGCACGCTGCGCGAGGACGGCCTGCTCAAGGCGTCCCAGGGCATCACCACGATCGACGAGGTCTTCCGCGTCGTCGCCTGACGACGTGGTGCACGCTGCGTGACGTCGACCTCTGAGCCGAGCGGGTGCCGCGAAGGCTCAAGCAAGGCTCACGAGCGGCCGATGGTCAGCAAGGACGCCGGCACACGAGGTGCCGGCCCGAACGAGGAGTGGCCGTGGAGTCCATGCCGTACGCCGGACAGCCGTCCGCGCAGCCGGGCGCCTCGCCGTACCCGTCGGGCGCTATCCCCGAGGCTGCGGCACCCGTGGCCGCTGCGGTGGGATATCCGGCGCCCGCGCTGGCCGCCGCCGCCCCCGTGGCCCCGATGCCCGTCGCGCCCTCCGCTGCGCCCGCGGCGCTCTCGGCCCCGCAGCAGGCTCCGGCCGGCGTCGTGAACAACCCTCTCAACGACCACGGAACGGGCGTCGCCCAGGCCGTGCCGACCAGGCAGACGACCGAGCAGACCCTGCGCGAGGACGACTTCAGCCTGGTCGACGCACTGCTGACGATGCTCGACCGCGGCGCATCCGACCTCCACCTCACGTCCGGTGCGCGGCCCACGATCCGCGTGAGCGGCTCCCTTGTGGGGCTCGAGGAGTACGAGGTCCTCACGCCGCCGGTGCTGCAGCGTGTCATCTACTCGGTGCTCACCCAGGGCCAGCGCCTGAAGTTCGAGGAAGAGCTCGAGCTCGACTTCGCCTACTCCCTGCCGGGCCGTGCCCGCTTCCGCGTCAACATCTACAAGCAGCGCGACAGCCTCGGCGCGGCGTTCCGCATCATCCCGTTCGAGATCAAGAGCCTCGAGAGCCTCGGAGTACCGCCGGCGGTCTCGAACTTCGCGAACCTTCCGCGCGGATTCGTCCTCGTCACCGGCCCCACCGGATCGGGCAAGTCGACGACGCTCGCGGCGCTGGTCGACCTCGCCAACCGGACGCGGCACGACCACATCATGACCGTCGAGGACCCGATCGAGTTCCTCCACCGCCACAAGAGCTGCATCGTCAACCAGCGTGAGGTGGGGGAGGACACCTGGTCGTTCGCCAACGCTCTCAAGCACGTGCTGCGCCAGGATCCCGACATCATCCTCGTCGGTGAGATGCGTGACCTCGAGACGATCTCCGTCGCGCTGACCGCGGCCGAGACCGGCCACCTCGTCTTCGCCACCCTGCACACGCAGGACGCCGCGCAGACCATCGACCGCGTCATCGACGTCTTCCCGCCGCACCAGCAGCAGCAGGTGCGCCAGCAGCTCGCGATGTCGTTGCAGGGCGTGGTCTGTCAGACCCTGTGCAAGACGGCCGATGGTCACGGTCGCGTCGTCGCGACCGAGGTCCTCATCGTCACCCCCGCCGTCCGGAACCTGATCCGCGAGGGCAAGACCCACCAGATCTACTCGGTGATGCAGGCGGGTGCCCAGTTCGGGATGCACACGCTCGACCAGCACCTCGCCGAGCTCGTCCGCACCCGTCGGGTGACGTACGAGCACGGTGTGGAGAAGTGCCACCACATCGAGGACTTCAACCGGCTCGTCGGCCGGGCCTGAGCGGCGAGGAGAGGCATCAAGCCATGGCATCCACAGCGACCTTCCAGTACGCGGTCCGCGACCGCACCGGCAAGGTAGTCACCGGAAAGATCGAGGCGGACTCGCCCGCCCAGGTCGCGTCCAAGCTCAAGAGCATGGGCTACGCCCCGCTCAAGATCAGCTCGGTCCAGAAGGGTGGCCTGAAGACCGACATCACCCTGCCGACCCTGGGCAACAAGGTGAAGCTGAAGGAGATCGCGATCTTCAGCCGGCAGTTCGCCACAATGATCAACTCGGGCCTGTCGATGCTGCGCTCGTTGTCGATCCTCGAGGAGCAGCAGCCGAACAAGAAGTTCGCCACCGTCATCGGCGAGATCCGTGGCGAGGTCGAGAGCGGTTCCGCGCTGTCGACCTCGATGGCCAAGCACCCGGACATCTTCCAGCCGCTCATGATCAACATGATCAAGGCCGGCGAGGTCGGTGGCTTCCTCGACGCCGTGCTGGTGCAGATCGCCGACAACTACGAGGCCGAGGTCAAGCTCCGCGGCAAGGTGAAGTCGGCCATGACCTACCCGATCGCGGTCCTCGTCATGGCTGTGCTGCTCACGATCGGCATGCTGCTGTTCGTCGTCCCGACCTTCGCGAAGCTGTTCGACGACCTCGGCGGCACGCTGCCGGCCCCGACACAGCTGCTCGTGAACCTGTCGGACTTCCTGAAGGTCGGCATCGTCCCGCTCGTGGTGCTCTCGGTCGTCTGGTTCGTGATCTGGATCCGGATCAAGAACACCGACCGCGTGCGCAACTTCGTCGACCCGATCAAGCTCAAGCTGCCGATCTTCGGTCCGATGTTCCAGAAGATCGCGCTCGCGCGCTTCTGTCGCAACCTCGGGACGATGCTGCAGTCCGGCGTCCCGATCCTCCAGTCGCTCGACATCGTGGCCGACACGTCCGGCAACAAGGTCATCACGCACGCCGTGCACGACATCGAGGAGAGCGTGCGTCGCGGTGAGAGCCTGACCCAGCCGCTCTCGCAGCACGCGGTCTTCCCCGCCATGGTCGTGCAGATGCTGGCGGTCGGGGAGGACACCGGCGCCCTCGACTCGATGCTGGCCAAGATCGCCGACTTCTACGACGCCGAGGTCGAGGCGACGACCGAGCAGATGACCGCCCTCATCGAGCCGCTCATGATCGCGGTGCTCGGTGGCATCGTCGGGTCGATGATCATCGCCCTCTACATGCCCATCTTCAAGATCTTCGACCTCATCGGCGGCAGCAAGTAGGCGCTGCGCGAGACGAACGCGGACGGGCGGGCCTTCGGGCCGGCCCGTCTCGTCGTTCCTGCCCCCGTGGGCAGACCCCGTGGTTGATCGCCCGGACGGGTGACACGCACCGAAAGTTGGCGGGATCCCTCAGGACCGGGCTGCCTGGCGGTCGACATCGTCCGTGTCATGGAAATCCATGGCCGCCGGACACCAGAACGGGCACACCCACCGCAAGGTGGGGCCGCAGAGCCAGGGGACCCTCCGGGTCAGCCCAGCAGCCTCGGTCGGGCCGGACGGCGGTCGCTCTCGCAGGAGGAACACAATGTTCTCTCGCATCCGCACGTCGCTTCACGACAAGGACTCGGGCTTCACCCTCATCGAGCTCCTCGTCGTCATGATCATCATCGGCATCCTCGCCGCCATCGCGATCCCGACCTTCCTCAACCAGCGCAAGAACGGCTACCGCTCTGCGCTCAAGAGCGACCTCAAGAACGCCGCCACCGCGCTCGAGTCCGCCGCTGTCGACAAGCAGGGCGACTTCACCCTCGGCGGCGCAGTCGCCGCCAACACGGTGCTCCCGGGCGCCACCACCGTCGAGTTCACCCCGACCTCGGGCGACACCGTCACGGTCAAGACCGTCACCTCGACGACCTACTGCCTGCAGGCCACGAACGACTCCCTCGGCGTCGCCGAGCCGTGGAAGTTCGACAAGACCTCCGGAGCGCCGGTCGCCGGCACCTGCTGATCCAGCGCGAGTCCGGAAGGGGCAGGCCGATGGCCTGCCCCTTCTGCCTGCGCCGAGCGGGTGACCGGCTGCAATCAGTTGTGGCGCAGGCTCAAGCCACGCTCCCCACGGTCGATGTAGTGGGGGTCATGGAAATCCATGACCGCCAGAGACCAGAACGGGCACACCCACCGCGAGGTGGGGTCGCAAAGCCAGGGAACCCCTCGGGTCAGCCCAGCTACCTCGGTCGATCCGGTCGACGGCGGTCGTCCTTCAGGAGGAACACCAATGTTCTCTCGTATCCGCACGTCGATGACCGACAAGGACTCGGGCTTCACGCTCATCGAGCTCCTCGTCGTCATGATCATCATCGGCATCCTTGCCGCCATCGCGATCCCGACCTTCCTCAACCAGCGCAAGAACGGCTACCGCTCGGCCCTCAAGGCCGACCTCAAGAACGCCGCCACCGCGCTCGAGTCCGCCGCTGTCGACAAGCAGGGTGACTTCACCCTCGGTGGCACCCTGGCCGCGAACACGGTCATCCCGGCTGCCGGCGTCGAGTTCACCGCCACCAGCGGCAACACCGTCACCGTCGTGTCCGTCACGGCGACGACCTACTGCATCGAGGCCACCAACGCCTCGCTCGGCGCGGCTGAGCCGTGGAAGTTCAACAAGGCGACCGGTGCGCCGGTTGCGGGCGCCTGCCCGTGATGAACTGACCGACGGCCTGGCCGTCGGAGCACCAAGCAAGGGGCGGGCCTGCGGGCCCGCCCCTTGTGCGTTGCGTCCCTAGGCCCTCCGGGTGAGAAGGGCGGTAAGAGCAGGACCGTTCGGGTCACGTCGCCTCAAGACGTCGCCAGCAGGGTCGATCACTACCGGGTCATCGAATTTCATGTCCGTCTGCGATCGATGCCCAGCCAGCACGACCCCTTATCCGGCTGGGCGCCTGGTCGGTCACCCGCACGCGGGAGCCTGCCCTTCGAGCGTCGACGGTCGTCCTAGGAGGAACGTCATGTTCTCTCGCATGCGCACGTCGATCGAGAAGGAGGACTCGGGCTTCACGCTCATCGAGCTCCTCGTCGTCATGATCATCATCGGCATCCTTGCCGCTATCGCGATCCCGACCTTCTTGAACCAGAGGAAGAACGGCCACCGCTCGGCACTCAAGAGCGACCTGAAGAACGCGGCCACCGCGCTCGAGTCGGCTGCGGTGGACAAGTTCGGCGACTTCACCCTCGGGGGAACCCTCGCCGCCAACTCGGTGCTCCCTGCCGCTGGCGTCGAGTTCGTCGCCACGACGGGCGACACCATCACGGTGATGTCGTCCACCTCCACGACCTACTGCCTGCAGGGCGTCAACGACGTCCTCACCGCGGCCGAGACGTGGAAGTTCGACAAGGCGGTCGGGGCGCCGGTAGCCGGCACCTGCTGACCTGGTGCGAGAGCCCGGACCACGGCGATCCTCGCCGCGGCCCGGGCTCTCGGGCGTCCCGAACCTGATCTCGTCCGACCGGTCGACCCTGAACGGCTCAACGGCACGCACCCCATCCTCAAGTCCGGCTCTGGCCCACCGATAACTGGACCTGAGAGAGCTGCTCGGTGCGGCTCGACACCGAAAGGAAAGGACCCGCCGCCATGCTCACCCGCATTCGCACTTCCAAGATGGACAAGGACTCGGGCTTCACGCTCATCGAGCTTCTCGTCGTCATGATCATCATCGGCATCCTCGCCGCCATCGCGATCCCGACCTTCCTGAACCAGCGCAAGAACGGCTACCGCTCGTCGCTGAAGGCCGACCTCAAGAACGCCGCCACCGGCCTCGAGTCGGCTGCCGTCGACAAGCAAGGTGACTTCACCCTCGGCGGCACCCTTGCGGCCAACACCGCGCTGCCTGCGGGCACCGTGGAGTTCACCGCCACTACGGGCAACACCGTCACTGTGAAGACCGTCACCGCGACGACCTACTGCATCGAGGCCACGAACGCATCGCTCGGCGCGGCTGAGCCTTGGAAGTTCGACAAGGTCACCGGTGCTCCCGTCGCGGGCGCCTGCTGACGCACTCGACGTACAGCTCGACGAGGTGGCGCCCCCTACGGGGCGTCACCTCGTCGCTGTTCAGACCGCCGTGCGGGTTAACGCGGCCTTCCAGGCTCAAGCCCCGCTCTCGACGGGCCGAGAACCTGGGTGGACCACTATCGGAAGGGGCCAGCACATGCTCACGAGCATGCGAGACCAGCGCGTACGGCTGCGCGACGACGACGAGGGCTTCACCCTTGTCGAGCTCCTGGTCTCCCTGGTGGTTGCCAGCGTGATCCTCAGCGGGGTGGCGTACGGCGTCGCACAGTCGCTCTGGAGCAGCCGGGACTCCAAGAACCGCGAAGTGGCGGCCAACCTCGCCGCCGGGGCGATCGACCAGGCCCGCGCCACGACCGACTACGTCGCCCTGACCGGCAGCTCCACCACCCAGACGGTGAACGGCGAGACGTTCACGATCCTGCGGACGGTCACCTCGTACTCGAGCCTCGGGACCGCGTCGCCCTGCGACGGCACGGCCGGCAGCTTCATCAAGTACAAGAAGATCGGCATCCGCGTGACCTGGCCGCGGATGAAGCTGGGTACGAGCTCGGTGCGAGCCGAGACGCTCCTCGCGCCGGGCGCGAGCAGCTTCGACCCCACCAAGGGCAACATCGGCGCCAAGGTGCTCAACGCGCTCGGTCAGCCCGTCGAGGGCATCTCCGTCACCGTCACGGGCACGGCCACCGCCCGCACCAACTTCACCGACGACCAGGGCTGCGCGTTCTTCGAGGGTCTGACCCCTGGCACGTTCACCGTCGCAGCGTCGGCGTCGGGCTACGTGACCTCCGCAGGCGTGTTCACGCCGAGCCAGCCTGCGTCGGTGGCCACCGGCGCGACGACGCCGATCGTGTTCGACTACGACCGGGTCGGCACCCTGGAGGCCGCGTTCGGCGACTCGAGCTACCCCGCTCCGGTGGACGTACCACTCACCATCGGTCAGACGGCGCTGCTCCCCGACGGCACGGTGTCGTACTCCGGGACGGGCACCCCGCGATCACTCACCAACCTGTTCCCCTTCGCAAGCGGATACACGATGTGGGCCGGGTCGTGCCAGGACGCGGACCCGCAAGGGTCTGACAGCTCGGGACCGTTCTACCCCACGGCCACGCGTGGGGCAGCAGTCATGGCTGACACGTCCGGATCTCCGACAACCGTGAACGTCGCGATGGCCAAGATCCGCGTCGCAGTCGTCGAGGACTCCACCGGGACCGGCGTGACCGGAGCGACGGTCGTGATGACCCATGGCGGATCCGCGTTCTGCGACTTCCCGGGCGAGACCTTCACCCTGCCGGTGACCGGAGGCGGCGGCGACGTCCGCGCATCGGTGCCGTGGGGCGTATGGGACTTCACCGTCCCGGGCCGGACGCTCGTGGCTCCCGTCACGCCCACCTTGTCGCCCACGACGTCTGAGATCTACGTGGAGGTGAGGGTCGCGTGAGCACCACCCGATCGACCGGCGTCCTCGCCAGGCTGCGCGCCGTCCGCGGCGATCACGGCCTCACGCTGGCCGAGCTCATGGTGACCATGGTCCTGATGGGCGTGGTCGGCACGATCATGATCTCCACGGTCATCTCGGTGACCCAGACGGTCACGCACAACCAGGCGAACGCCGACAGTCTCGACACCGCCCGGATCGGCATGAACCGCCTCACCATGAACCTTCGCTCGGGGATGTCGATCCAGCGCAGCGGACTCGCCGACGCCCCGGCCATGGCCGAGATCGCGCCGAACAAGGTGACGGTCTACGCGAGCCTCGGTGCCGTCCCGACGAAGATCACCTACTCGATCAACTCGAACCGCGAGCTGGTGGAGGACTGGTACGTCGGCAACGCCGCCAGCAACCCGTACTGGACGTTCACGAACACACCTCGAACGACCGTGATCGCACGCAAGATCCCGACGACGGCCGGGCCGCTGTTCACGTTCCTGGATGCCAACGGGGCGCCGCTCACCAACCAGACGTCCACCAACCTCACCGACCTGGCGCTGCTCCGCAGCGTCACCATCGCGCTCACGGTCGACGTCGACCCGCTGCGCGGCGGCGGGCCGGTCACGGTCAGCAACACGGTTGTGTTGCCCAACATGGGGATCGCGAAGCGATGACTGGAATCTTCCTCGACCTGCGCCGGCGCCTCGAGGCCGCCAAGGGTGATGACGGCATGGCCCTCATCACGGTGCTGGGCATCGGCACGATGCTGACCCTCATCATGTTCGCCTCCGCCGGATTCGCGGTGAACCAGCTCAAGCAGGTCCGCGGAGACCAGGACTGGAACGGCGCGCTTGCAGCGGCCCAGGCCGGCGTCGACGAGTACATCTCCCGGCTGAACTCCGACGGCACCTACTGGCGCTACGGCAACCCGTCGAGCACCTACTCGACCGGGTCGACCATGACGCTGCCGTCGGGAGCGTCGGCCAACGCCGCCTTCACCGGCTGGGTCGGAACACCCGGGACCGTCACGCGTTCGTACTTCAGGTACGACGTCAACAACGCGCTGTTCACGTCCCAGGGCATCCTGAAGCTGCGCGCCTCCGGCAAGGTCGGCAAGGAGATCCGGACGGTCGACGTCCAGATCCGTCGTCGCGGCTTCATCGACTACCTCTACTTCACCGACTACGACACCAAGGACCCGGCGGCGTACGAGACCGTCGTCGGCGACGACTACAACCCGACGCAGGCGCAGACCAACTGCGCGAAGCACGCGTACGAGGGACGCGTCGACGCCATCAACGGCGTGAGCACCGGCTGCACCACGATCCGCTTCATCGGATCGGGCGGCGTCAACGACGTCATCAAGGGGCCGCTGCACTCGAACGACGGCTTCTACACGTGCGGGTCGCCGCAGTTCCAGGGCGCGACATCCACGTCGTGGAACGACCCCGCGAACGTCCGCTACAAGAAGGACACCGGCTGCTCCGGCAGCCCGGTCTTCTCGGTCGCAGGCGACCCGAAGTACGCCTCGCCGCTCACGATGCCCCCGAGCAACAACGCCATCCGCAAGGAGGTCGACCCGGTCTACGCGAACCCGGTGGGCTGCCTCTACGTGGGTCCGACGTCTGTCGTCCTGAACTCCACGGGCACCATGAACGTCAACAGCCCGTGGACGAAGAACGGCGGCGCCGCATGGTGCGGGGTGGGCAACAACCTGCCCCTGCCGGCCAACGGTGTCATCTACGTGCAGTCCGTGCCCGCTGTGGCGGATGCCTACACGCGCACGACCCCGACCACCGCCTGCAAGAACTCCGGTGCCGGCAACCCGCTCGGCTACCCGCAGACCAACGACATGACCGTCTACGGCTGCAAGGCCGGCGACGTGTTCCTCGAGGGCAGCCTCAAGGGACAGCTCACCATCGCGGCCGAGAACAACATCGTGGCGACCTGGCACCTCGACTACGCGGGCGGTTCGGCCGGCACCGACCTGCTGGGTCTCGTCGCCAACAACTACATCGAGGTCTATCACCCGGTGAGGTGCACGTCGACGAGCGGTGGGCAGTGCACGGCGGGCACGAACCTCGTGCCGCCTGGTAAGTCGACCGCGTTCACGAACACCCGCATCAATGCCGCCCTCCTGTCGGTCAACCACTCGTTCCGCGTGCAGAACTACCGCTGGGGCTCCAGCCTCGGCACGCTGAACATCACCGGCGCGATCGCCCAGCGCTACCGCGGCATCGTCGGGTCCGGCTCTGCCGGCTTCGCGAAGAACTACGTCTACGACGCCCGCCTGCGCTACGCGTCGCCGCCGAAGTTCCTCGACCCGATCCAGTCGGCGTACCAGCCGTCGCTGTGGTCCGAGCCGCAGCCGGCCTACACCAGCTAGTGCGACGCGCGGCGGGGCTCACGCCCCGCCGCGCGTGCGCTCGTTAGGGTCACGACGTGCTCACTGGATCTCCTGCGGCAGACACCGCCCTGCTGGTCGCGGCGTGCGGCCTCCTCGGGCTGTTCATCGGCTCCTTCCTCAACGTGGTCATCTACCGTGTGCCCGCAGGGCTCTCGGTCGTGTCGCCGCGCTCCCGCTGCCCGCGGTGCGAGACCGAGATCAAGGCCTACGACAACATCCCCGTCGCGTCGTGGCTGGTGCTGCGGGGGAGGTGCCGCAGCTGTGGTGAGCCGATCTCGGCCCGCTACCCGCTCGTCGAGCTCTTCACCGGGATCCTGTTCGCACTCACGGCCTGGTGGCTGGGACTGGCGTGGGACCTCCCGGCCTTCCTCTACCTCGCAGCGATCGCCGTGGCCCTGTCGATGATCGACTTCGACACCAAACGCCTCCCTGACGCGATCGTGCTGCCCTCGTACGTCGTGTCAGGCGTCCTCCTGACCCTCGCCGCACTGATGGACGCCCGGTGGGACGATCTGCTGCGTGGAGCGCTCGCCGGCGCCGCGGTGTTCGCCTTCTACTTCCTGCTGGCCGTGATCAAGCCCGGTGGCATGGGGTTCGGCGACGTCAAGCTCGGCGGGATCCTGGGCCTCTACCTCGGCTGGCTGTCCTGGGGCGCCGTGATCGTCGGCACCTTCGCCGGCTTCGTGCTCGGCGCCGTCGTGGGCGTCGTCGTCATGGCCACCGGGAAGGGCGGGCGCAAGACCAAGGTGCCCTTCGGCCCGTTCATGTTCATCGGCACCTACCTCGCCTTCGCCGTCGCCCTGCCCATCGTGGACTGGTACGTGGGGAACCTCGGCCTGTAGCAGTGCTTCTGGCGCCTCCAAGCTGCGGGCTCGTTCCTCTGGCGCCTCCAAGCTGCGGGCTCGTTCCTCGCCCTCCGCGTCGGCGCACCCCGCGCCGGGCTCGTCTCGGCGGCCCCCTCGTTCCTCGGGGGCACACCTCGACTCGCAAGCCCGGCGGCGCGGGGTACTGCGGGTCGAACTCGTGTTTCTGGCGCCTCCAAGCTTCGGGCTCGTTCCTCGCCCTTCGCGTCGGCGCACCCCGCGCCGGGCTCGTCTCGGCGGCCCCCTCGTTCCTCGGGGGCACACCTCGACTTGCAAGCCCGGCGGCGCGGGGTAGTGCGGGTCGAACTCGTGTCTCTGGCGCCTCCAAGCTGCGGGCTCGTTCCTCGCCCTTCGCGTCGGCGCACCCCGCGCCGGGCTCGTCTCGGCGGCCCC
>JBBQAY010000068.1:0-17855 GCA_038316965.1 Candidatus Nanopelagicales bacterium | reverse complement strand
GTACGTCGAGGGCGGGTCCGCACCAGCGCGGACGCACACCCTCGATGCGGTCGACGTCGAGCAGCACCGGCGGGCCGACCATGACGGTCGAGGAGGCGACGTCGACTCCGACGACGTACCGGCGGGCGCCGTCGTCGGCGGGTCGGCCGAGGTGCAGCCCGCGACGCTGGCCGACCGTGAAGGCGAAGGCGCCGTCGTGCGACCCGAGGGTCTCGCCCGACTCTGCGTCGACGACGGCTCCGGGCGCGTCACCGAGCCGGTCGCGCAGCCAACCGGAAGTGTCGCCGGACGGGATGAAGCAGATGTCGTGGCTGTCGGGCTTGTCGGCGACGAGCAGCCCGCGTCGGGCGGCCTCGGCGCGGACGTGGTCCTTGGTCGAGTCGCCGAGCGGGAACATCGCGCCCGCGAGCTGACCGGCATCGAGGACGGCGAGCACGTACGACTGGTCCTTGGCCGGGTCGGCGGCACGGTGCAATTCGCGTCCGCGCGGGCCCTCGACGATGCGCGCGTAGTGGCCCGTGGCGACGGCGTCGAACCCGAGGCCGAGCGCGCGATCGAGGACGGCGGAGAACTTGATCTTCTCGTTGCAGCGCAGGCACGGGTTGGGCGTGCGCCCGGCGGCGTACTCGGCGACGAAGTCGTCGATGACGTCCTCGGCGAAGCGATCGGACAGGTCCCAGACGTAGAAGGGGATCGCGAGCATGTCGGCCACCCGACGGGCATCGCGCGCGTCCTCGAGGGTGCAGCAGCCCCGGGCGCCGGTGCGGTGGCTCTGTGGCTCGCGTGCCAGCGCGAGGTGGATGCCGGTGACGTCGTGCCCGGCCTCGACCGCCCGCGCGGCGGCGACTGCGGAGTCGACGCCGCCGGACAGCGCAGCGACGACCCTCATCGACCGACCCCGGCACGACGCGCTCGTGCGACGACGGCCGGCAGCGCCTCGACCAGGCGGGCCACGTCATCCTCCGTGGAGCTCCAGCCGAGCGAGAACCGCAGCGAACCGCGCGCCGAGACAGGGTCGACACCCATGGCGAGCATCACGTGGCTCGGCTGCGGTACGCCGGCCGAGCACGCGGATCCGCGCGAGCACTCGACACCGGCCGCATCGAGGAGCAGGAGCAGAGAGTCGCCCTCGCAGCCCGCGAACGACAGGTGCGCGATGCCGGGCAGCGAAGACGTCGGGTCGCCGTTGCGGGTGACGTCGCTGACGGCGCACTGCACCTGTGCGACGAGCTCGTCACGCAGCCGTCCGACGCGACGGGTGCGGATGTCGAAGTCGGCCATGGATGCCGTCAGCGCCGCGGCGAGCGACGCGATGCCCGCCGCATCGACGGTGCCGGAGCGGATCTCCCGCTCCTGGCCCCCGCCGTGGACGAGCGGCACGGGCGTGAGGCCACGACGCAGCACCAGTGCGCCGACCCCGACCGGAGCGCCGAACTTGTGGCCCGACAGTGCGAGCGAGTCGACGACCGAGCCGTCGACCTCGAGCGAGCCCACGGCCTGGACGGCGTCGCTGTGGAACGGGATGCCGCGGTCCGAGCACAGCGCCGCGACCTCCGCGACGGGCTGCACGGTGCCGACCTCGTTGTTGGCCCACATCACGGCGACGAGCGCGATCTCGTCGGCGTGGTCCTCGAGCTCGGTCGTGAGCCACGCCAGGTCGATGCGACCGAGGTCGTCGACGGGCAGCCACGAGATGTCGGCGCCCTCGTGCGCGCCGAGCCAGTCGACCGGATCGAGCACTGCATGGTGCTCGACGGCGCTGGCCAGCACCCGGGTTCGACGCGGGTCCTCCGCCGTGCGGGACCGGTAGATGCCGAGCACCGCGAGGTTGTCGGCCTCCGTGCCGCCCGAGGTGAACACGACGTCGCCGGCGCGCACCCGCAGCGCGGACGCGATCGCCTCGCGCGACTCCTCGACGACCCTGCGGGCCCGACGTCCGGCGGTGTGCTGGGACGACGGGTTGCCTACGAGCGACAGCTCGGACACCAGTGCTTCGAGGGCCTCGGGCCGCACGGGCGTGGTCGCCGCGTGGTCGAGGTAGACCGCACCGCGCGCCATCACGTCCACCACGCCGTCGAGTCTAGGTCAGTGCACGACACGGGGCCCGACCGTTGCCGTTCGGGCCCCGCGTGGAGGTGACGAGGGATCGCTCAGCCCTTGCGCTTGACGACCTCGGCGGTGAGCTGCGGGACGACAGCGAACAGGTCGCCCACGAGGCCGAAGTCGGCCAGCTCGAAGATCGGGGCCTCGGAGTCCTTGTTGACCGCCACGATCGTCTTGGACGTCTGCATGCCCGCGCGGTGCTGGATCGCACCCGAGATGCCGTTGGCGACGTACAGCTGCGGCGACACGGTCTTGCCGGTCTGACCGACCTGGAACGCGTGCGGGTACCAGCCAGCGTCGGTCGCCGCCCGCGAGGCCCCGACCGCGGCACCCAGGGAGTCCGCGAGCGCTTCGATCACGCCGAAGCCCTCGGGGCCACCGACGCCACGTCCACCCGAGACCACGATCGCGGCCTCGGTCAGCTCGGGACGGCCGGACTTCGCGCGCGGCTCGACCGCGGTGATCCGCGCCGAGGTCGCAGCATCGCTGAACGACACAGCCACGGTCTCCACCACCGGCGACGCCGGCGCCTCCTCCGGCGCGGCCGCGTTGGGCTTCACCGTGATGATCGGAATGCCGGTGGTGACCTTTGCCTGCACGCTCCACGACCCCGCGAACACCGACTGAGTCGCGGTGCCGTCGGCGGCGACGTCGACGGCATCGGTCACGATGCCGCTGCCGATCCTGACCGCCAGACGAGCAGCGATCTCCTTGCCCTCGGCCGAGCTCGTGACCAGAACCGAGTCAGGGCTCGCCTGCGCCACGACCGCGGCCAACGCCTCGGCCTTGGGGGCGACCAGGAACTGGTCGAGCTCGGGTGCGTCGACGACGAACACCTTCGCGGCGCCGAAACGCCCGAGGGTCTCCACCGCGTCCGCCGAGGCGTTGCCCAGGAAGACGGCGACCGGCTCACCCATGCGGCGCGCGATCGTCAGCAGCTCTGTGGTCGGCTTCTTCACCACACCGTCGACGTGGTCGACGACAACGAGGATCTGTCCCATGACTGCCACGCCTCTCTAGATGAACTTGCCGGTCGCGAGGTAGTCGGCCAGCTTCACGCCACCGTCGCCCTCGTCCGTGACCACGACACCGGACTGACGCGGCGGCCGCTTGGAGGTGTCCTCCACGACAGACCACGCCGCGCGCAGACCCACCGATGCCGGATCGATGCCCAGGTCGGCCAGCGTCAGCGTCGTCACCGGCTTCTTCTTCGCCGCCATGATCCCCTTGAACGACGGGTAGCGAGCCTCACCGGTCTGGTCGGTCACCGACACCAACGCAGGCAGAGACGCCGTGATGGTCGTCGACGCATCGTCGCCGTCACGACGGATCGTGACGGTGCCGCCCTCGACCGTCAGCGACGACGCGAACGTCAGGCCAGGAAGCCCGAGGCGCTCGGACAGCATCGCGGGCACCACGCTCATCGTGCCGTCCGTCGAGGCCATCCCGGTCACCACCAGGTCGTACTCCAACGTGCCCAGAGCCTTCGCGAGCACCAGCGACGTCGCCAACGCGTCCGAACCGTGCAACGCGTCGTCGACCACGTGCACCGCGGCGTCGCCACCCATGCTCAACGCCTTGCGCAGCGCCTCGCCGGCGGCCTCGGGGCCCATGGTCAGGTAGGTGATCTCACCCTCCCCGGCCTTCTCCACCACCTGCAGCGCCTGCTCGACGGCGTACTCGTCGAGCTCGGACAGGCGGCCGTCAACAGCGGCACGATCAGTGGTGCGGTCAGCGGCGAATCCGCGGTTGCCCGCGGCATCCGGCACATGCTTGACCAGGACGACGATCTTCATGGTCGGTGTCCGACCTCCTCGACGAGCGCACGGCTCATGGACGGGAACGTTCAGCACAGCATGCCCGGCTGCGTACCAGGCGGAGCCACCGCCCCTGGGCGACGACCGAGGCCAACGTTACCCGCGAGTAACACCAGTCGCGAACCCGGGCGCGAGTCCCCACCGAGCGTGACGGCGGTCGGGCATACGGGTGGACCCTCGCAGGCGCACGGGTGACTGGCTGAGCCGCACGGGGGAAAGCGGCTCAGCCCCGAGCGGGTTCGGGTCGAAGCGCTCACGACGGGCCGTGGGGGCCCGACCAGGAGGGGTCCGTCGTGAGCCATGTCGACACCGCTGAGAGCGACGTCGCGGCGTCCGCGCGCCCGACGCGCCGTCGGGTGCTGCAAGGTGCCGTCGCCGTCGCCGCCGTGGCCGCCGTGCCCGTCCTCACCGCGTCGCCGGCCGAGGCGGCCACGACCGGTGCCACGTACATCACCCCGAGCGCGCGCCACCACCTGCTGCGCCGGGCGGCGTACGGACCGAACGCGAAGTCGCTGGCCGACGTGAGCCGGCTCGGCCTCGCCGGCTGGGTCAACTGGCAGCTCGCTCCGTCCGCGATCCCCGACCCGCAGGTCGACGCCCTGCTCAAGAGGCTGCCGGTACCGAACGACGGGACGCCGATCGCGACCGTCCGCGCGCTTCTCGACGCCGGCACGATCGACGGCTGGCAGCAGTACATGTCCGTGCCGCGGTCACTGATCATCCGCTCGGTCTGGTCGCAGCGGCAGCTCCTCACCGTGATGGAGGAGCTCTGGAGCGACCTGTTCAACGTGACCGTCCCGCACGACAACACCGAAGAGTCGCGGGCCAACTACCAGTACACGCTCCGCAGCCGCGCGCTCGGCCGGTTCGAGGACCTGCTGTGGGGCATCACGCGGCATCCCGCGATGCTCACCTACCTGAACAACCGCGACTCCACGAAGTACGCCCCCAACGAGAACCAGGGTCGCGAGCTCCTCGAGCTGCACTCGGTCGGCGTCGGGTCGGGCTACGACGAGAACGACATCAAGAACGCGGCGCGGATCCTGACGGGCATGTCCGTGAAGGACGAGACCGGCGAGTTCTCGTACGAGTCGTGGATGCACTGGGTCGGCCCGGTCTCGGTCTTCGGGTTCACCCACCCGAACTCGACCGCCGGCGGCGGCGAGACGGTCGCGAGGGCACTGGTGGCGCACCTGGCTCACCACCCGAAGACCGCGCAGCGTGTCTGCCTCCGCATCGCGCAGCGTTTCGTCTCCGACGACCCCTCACCCGCCCTGGTCGCCGCGCTGGCGAAGACCTACCTCGCCAACAACACCGCGATCGCACCCGTGGTGCGCCAGGTCCTCGGCTCGGCCGAGTTCGCCTCGGCCCGGGGCCTGAAGGTGCGCCGTCCGCTGGAGCACGTCGCGGCCACCCTGCGCGTGCTGGGGGTCGGCCCCGAGCCGAGCAGCCTCGACGCCGTCGGCTCGCTCATGTGGCAGTGCCGCGGCATGGGCCAGCAGCCGATGGCCTGGTCGCAACCGGACGGCTTCCCCGACCGCGCCGACACCTGGCTGTCGACCGCGACCACGCTCAACCGCTGGTCGACGAGCCGCTACCTCGTCGAGGGCTGGGGCACCGGTGGCCTCGCGCGGCCGGAGCTCGCCAGGCACCTGTTCGGCGCCACGTCGCCCACGACGTACGGCGAGATGGTCGACCGGGCCTCGACGAAGCTGTTCGGTCGCATCCTCCCCACTGCACATCGCAACGCGGTCATCACCTTCCTCGATGCCAAGCCGCTGTCGCCTCTCACGCCGACGTCGTCCGCGCTCACGTGGCGACTGCGGTCGTGGGTCGCTCTCATGCTCGACACGCCCTACCACCTGTACCGGTGAGGACTGCCATGACGACGACGACCGAGCCCCGCACGGGGTGCGACGACTGCGCCCGCGCCGACCGCGCGGGTGAGGTCACGCGCCGCGGGCTGCTGCGCGGCCTGCTCGGCACGGGTGCCGCCCTCGTGGCGCTCCCGGCGCTGGAGACCATCTCGACCCAGGTGGCGTACGCCGCGAACTGGACCGGCGACACCGTCGTCGTGATCTCGTTGCGCGGTGGCTTCGACGGGATGTCGGCCGTCGTCCCCGTGGGCGACCCGAACTACCTCGCGCGGCGCCCCAGCATCGGAGTGCCGACGAGCGCGACCGTCCAGCTGGACAGCTTCTTCGGCCTGCACCCGGGGCTGGCGTCGCTGAAGCCCTGGTACGACAACGGCAAGCTCGCCGTCGTCCACGCCACCGGCCTCCCGAACCCCAACCGGTCGCACTTCGACGCCATGGTCGAGATGGAGAACGCCGCGCTCGGATCGAGCACGCGCACGGGATGGATCGGGCGAACCCTGGGCCTGACCACCCCGAGCGGCCCGTTCGCCGCCGTGCAGATGGGCTGGGGCGACCTGCCCGACAGCGTCGTCGGGCCGGTGCCCGTCCTCGCGATGCACGACCTCGGCGACTTCTCGATCGCCGGCGTGAGCCGGAGCTCGGACCGCGCCCGCTGGTCGACGGCGCTCTCGGCTCTGCACGCAGGCGCGCCCGCTCCGGTGGTGGCAGCCACGCAGACGACCGTCGGGGCGCTCTCGACCGTCGCGGCCATCACGGCGACGACGTACCACCCCGCGAACGGCGCCGTGTATCCCTCGGGCGACCTCGGCGACACGCTCAAGGACATCGCACGGATCATCAAGTCCGGCCTCGGCGTCCAGGCCGTGACTCTCGACGTCGGCGACTGGGACATGCACGCGGGGCTCGCCCCGACGGGCAACCCGCGCGCGGGCTGGATGTGGGACAAGCTCACCGAGCTCGGTGCCGCGCTGTCGGCGTTCGCGACCGACATGGGCACCGGGATGGACAACACCACGGTCGTCACGATGTCCGAGTTCGGACGACGCGCCTACGAGAACGACAGCAACGGCCTCGACCACGGCTGGGGCAATGCGTGCTTCGTGCTCGGCGGCGGCGTGAACGGCGGCAACGTGTACGGCGCCTGGCCGGGCCTCGGCGCCGACCAGCTCAACGACGGCGACCTCGCGGTGACGACCGACTACCGCCTGGTCCTGTCCGACATCCTGCGCAACCGCGTCGGCGCGACCATCTCGCAGCTCGGCACCGTCTTCCCGGGCTACAGCGGCGCAACCACGTTCGGACTCACGAAGCCGAGGGCCTGAGATGAGCCTGACCCTGAGCACCCGCCTGCGCCGCGCGACGGCGGCCGTCGTCACCTCCCTGGCTCTCGTCGGCGGCGGCCTGGTCGCCGCGGCTCCGGCCTCGGCGCTCTCCTCGGTCGCCTACACCGTCTACGCACCGGACAAGGTCTGGGTCGGCGACTGGATCACGCTCGGCATCGACTGCCCGGCGACCTGCCCCAACGGCGTTCTGGACGCCACGGTCTCGATCTCGGGCGGTCCGACCTTCGACCTCCCCTCCGAGCCTGACTACACGACCGAGTGGCAGGTGCAGGGGATCACGTCGGGCCCGAACGATGCACCCGGCATCGTCACCCACACGGTCACCGTCACCTTCACCGACGAGACCGGCTCGGCGCGCACGCTGACCAAGCAGGTCCAGGTCAACCGCGACTCGCCTCAGCCAGTCGAGGCCCTCACCGGCAACGACGGCATGGACGCCACCGTCACCTGGTCGCCGCCGCTCATCGACGGCGGCTCGCCGGTCACGAACTACTACGTGCAGGTCGACCAGGATCCGTGGGTGTCGCTCGCTGCGACAGCGCGGTCGTTCTCCCTGGCCGGGCTCACCTACGGGCCGCACCAGGTGCGCGTGATCGCGATCAACGCCGTCGGGTGGGGCTGGGGCGACCAGGTCACCGTTCTTCGCGGCGTCCTCCCGACTCCGCCGGTCGTGACCATCACCGGCACGCTGCACCCCACGGTGTCCTGGACAGGGTCCGTGGGCGGCGGCGTGAGCGTCACCGGCTACACCGTGTACGCCGGCGGCGTCGCCGTGGCGACCACACCGGCGGGCGACCGATCGGTGGTGCTGGGCTCGCTCGACCCCGGCGCGCAGGACATCCAGGTCGCAGCCGACTGCGCCTGGGGCCCCGGCCAGTTCTCCACTCCGGTCGAGTGGGTGCAGGCCACCACCGCCAGCGCTGTCAGCACCCCTGCGGTGGTCGCTGGCTCCGGCAAGCTCACGGTGACGTGGGACGCCCCGAGTGACGACGGCGGCATGCCCGTGACGTCGTACAAGGTGCGGGTCATCGACCCCGCGACCTCGACGGTGCTCGGGAGCGCCACCTCGACCGGCCTGAGCGCCGAGGTCACGGGCCTGCTCAACGGGTTCGCCGTCCTCGCCCAGGTCGCGGCGGTCAATGCCCTCGGCCAGTCCGGCTGGAGCGACGCCGCCGTCCCCGTGGCGCCGAACGGACCTGCCCCCGCTGCGAGCTCTCTGACGGCGTCCGCCACCGACACCACGCCGTCGGCGTCGCAGCGCATCGCCGTCCGCGGCAGCCTCGCGATCAGCGGCAAGGCCGAGACCGGCCAGCAGGTGCAGATCTGGATCAAGGCGTACGGCGCAGCCGCCTGGACCAAGGCTGGCACAGCCACGGCGAGCTCCACCGGCGCCTGGTCGTTCGCGCGGACGTTCTCGACCAAGACGGCGGTGCAGGCCAGGTATCTCGGGTCGGCCACGCTGAACGCCAAGCAGGCGAACAGCCCCGTGGTGACGGTCTCCCCCGCCATCTCGGTCTCGGGTCGGACGACCACGTCATCGTTCTCCCCGCGGACGACCTTCGGCCTGGGCGCGACGATCTGGGTGCCGGTGACGGCCAAGGGCGCTCCGGCCGGCTCGGTCGCCAAGCTGCAGCGCAAGAAGGGCTCCACCTGGATCACCGTGGCGACAGCGACTCTGGTGTCGGGCAAGGCCAAGCCGCACTGGAAGCCGACAGCCAAGGCGACCTACGCCCTGCGCGTCGTCGTGCTAGGCAACGCCGCAGTTCGCACCGGCTACACGACGACGCTGACCGCTCGGGTGACCTGAGGCGACTGGCGCGGCGCCGCGGCGCTGACGCGGTGCCCAGGGCTCGTCAGGTTCTTCTCACGAGTCCCTGCACCTAGGGTCGGACGCGTGAGCCACCCCTTGCCCCTGACCGGTGAGCGCACGCTCCCTGGCGTGCGCGGCGAGGAGTACTGGTTCGCCCGGCACGAGGCCGCGTACGCCTGGCTCGTCGACGAGCTCGGCCCGAGGATCCGCGACGCCGCTGTGGTCGAGGCCGGCAGCGGCGAGGGGTACGGCGCCGACATGCTGCGCGCAGCCGGGGCCCGCACCGTGATCGCGCTCGAGTACGACGACGCCTCGGCCGGTCACGCGCACGCGGCGTACCCGGGGGTGCGGACGGTGCGCGCGAACCTCGCCATGCTCCCGGTCGCAGACGGGTCGGCCGACGTGCTCGTGACGCTGCAGGTCGTGGAGCACCTCTGGGACCTGCGCGGCTTCCTGCGCGACTGCGCCCGTGCCCTGACGCCGGGGGGCATGCTCGCGGTCACCACCCCGAACCGGCCGGTCTTCTCACCGGGCCTCGGCCGCGGTGAGAAGCCGACGAACCCCTTCCACGTGGAGGAGCTCGACGCCGACCAGCTCGGCAACCTGCTCGCCGAGGCCGGGTTCACCGACGTCGTCGTCCGTGGCCTGCATCACGGCGAACGCATCCAGGCCTGGGAGGCGGAGCGGGGCACGCCGATCGTCGTCGCACAGGTGGCAGCCGTCCTCGGGAGCGCCGACGTGCCGGACGACCTCGACGCCCTCGTGGCGTCGGTGACTGCCGCCGACTTCGCCGTGGGCGGCCACGAGAACGCCCAGGACCTCCTGGCCGTGGCGGTGCGGCCGTGAGTGCGACGAGCACCGAGCCGGTCGGCACGTTCTGCCTCGTCCTGCACACGCACCTGCCGTGGCTCGCCCACCACGGCACGTGGCCGGTGGGCGAGGAGTGGCTCTACCAGGCATGGGCCACGTCGTACCTCCCCGTCCTCGACCTCCTGCACCGGCTGGCCGAGGAAGGTCGTGAGGACGTGCTCACCCTCGGCCTGACGCCGGTGCTCGCGGCACAGCTCGACGACCCCTACTGCCTCCGCCAGGTGCGCACCTGGGCCGGCTTCTGGCAGGCCAGGGCCGAGGGTCTCGCGCACCGCGACGAGGAGCACCTGCGCGAGACGGGGTCGCGGGAGTTCCGCGCCTCGCAGCAGGCCCTCGCCGAGCTCGAGGGCCGCTGGTCCGGCGGCCTCTCGCCCGTCCTGCGGCCACTGGTCGACGGGCGCACCGTCGAGCTGCTCGGCGGACCGGCGACGCACCCGTTCCAACCGCTGCTCGACGACCGCTGGGCTTCGTTCGCGCTCCGCACCGGGCTCGACGACGCACGCGTACGGCTCGGTTCGACGCCGGAAGGGATCTGGGCGCCGGAGTGCGGCTACCGACCCGGCCTCGAGTCGCTCTACGCCGAGGCGGGAGTGCAGCGGTTCCTCGTGGACGGGCCCACGGTGCAGGCTGCGGGCGGCACGACCGCCGAGGCGGTGACGGTCGGATCGAGCGACGTCGTCGCGTTCGCGCGCGACCTCGAGGTGACCTACCGCGTGTGGTCGCCTCGCAAGGGCTACCCGGGCGGCCGCTGGTACCGCGACTTCCACACCTTCGACCACCCGTCGGGCTTCCGGCCCGCACGAGTCACGAGCACCACGACGCCGTCGCACGAGAAGGCGCCGTACGACCCCGACCACGCCAGGCTCGCCGTCGAGCAGGACGCCGCCGACTTCGTCGAGGTCGTCCGCCACCGCCTGGTCGACCTCGCCGCGCAGCGCGACGGACGGCCGGGGCTGGTGGTGGCGGCCTACGACACGGAGCTGTTCGGGCACTGGTGGCACGAGGGGCCGCTCTGGCTCGAGCGCGTCCTGCGTCTGCTGCCGGAGGCGGGCGTGCGGGTGACGACGCTGCGGGGCGCCGTCGAGGCCGGTCACGTCGGCGGTGCGCTCGAGCTCGATGCCGGGTCCTGGGGCTCGGGCAAGGACTGGCGGGTGTGGGACGGCGAGGCCGTCGCCGACCTCGTCGACGACAACGTCGTCCTGCGCCAACGGGTGCTGAAGGTGCTCGACGCGGAGCCGCGGCCATGGGCGCGCGACGCTGCCCGCGACCAGCTGGTGCGCTCGACGCTGCTTGCGCTCTCGAGCGACTGGGCCTTCATGGTGACCAAGGACTCCGCTGCCGGGTACGCCCGCGACCGGCACCGTCGCCACCACCTGCAGACGCACGAACTCGCCACGCTGATCGAGCGCGGGCACCCGGACGCGATCCGTCACGCCGTCGAGATGCGGTCTGCCGACAGGCCTTTCGGGCACCTCGACGCGCGACTCCTCGCCGACCCCGTGCTGCCGCACGAGTGGGTGGGGTGACCGTGAGGATCCTGCACCTGTCGTGGGAGTACCCGCCGCTCGTCTACGGCGGCCTCGGCCGGCACGTCCACGCCCTCGCCGAGGCGGAGGCATCGGCCGGCCACGACGTCGTCGTGCTCACCCAGCACCCCGGTGACGCCGGGCTCGCGCTCGACGAGAGCGTGAACGGAGTGCGGATCGTGCGCGTGCCGCACGACTCCAGCGAGATCACGATGGAGGACGAGTTCCTCGCCTGGGTGATCGCGCTCGGGCACGCGATGACGCGGGCGGGCATCGCGCTCAGCCGTACGTGGGTGCCCGAGGTCGTCCACGCGCACGACTGGGTCGTCGCGCACGCGGCAGCGAACCTGCGGGCGGCGTACGAGGTGCCGATCGTCGCGACGGTGCACGCGACCGAGGCGGGCCGCCACCAGGGCTGGCTGCCCAACCAGTTCTCCAAGGCGATCCACACGGTCGAGTGGTGGCTCACCTTCGAGGCGCGACGAGTGATCACCTGCTCGCAGCACATGCGATGGGAGGTCACGCGGCTGTTCGAGCTGCCGCCCGGCAAGGTCGACGTGATCGCCAACGGCATCGACCTCACCGAGTGGACGGTGTCGCCCACGGAGGCGCTCGAGGCCCGGGCCCGCTGGGGCGGAGACGGCCCGCTTGTGCTCTACAGCGGGCGGCTCGAGTGGGAGAAGGGCGTCCACACACTGATCGAGGCGATGCCCCGGCTACGGCGCCGGTTCCCGGGCCTGCGGCTCGTGATCGTCGGCCGGGGCACGCAGCAGGACATGCTCGTCGAGCTTGCGCGACGGCAACGGGTCGCGCGCTCGGTGGTGTTCACCGGCTGGCTGACCGAGGGGCAGCTGCGGGCGGTGTCGGGCGCGGCCGACGTCGCCGTGGTGCCGTCGGTGTACGAGCCCTTCGGGCTGGCGGCTCTGGAGGCCGCAGCCCTCGGCACGCCACTCGTCGTCTCGGACACCGGCGGTCTCGCCGAGATCGTGACCAACGGCGAGACCGGCCTCACCTTCCCCGCCCTCGACGCGGCCGCGCTGGCCGACGCCGTGACCGAGGTGCTGCGCAGCGACGTGCTCGCCCGACGCGTCGTACGCCAGGCACGTGAGGTGCTCGCCCGCGACCACGACTGGGCCGCCCTGGCCGCACGCACGGTGACAACCTACGAACGGGCGATCGTGGAGGAGCGGGCGCTGCTCGCCTCGACCACGCACCCGCAGCTGCGCATCGTCGTACGCGACGGCAACCTCCTGCGCGACGCCACCTGACCGTGACCGGATCGCCTGCCGAGTCGTGACCTGTTTCGGCACCGACGGGCGCCGGGGTCCGGATACTCGGCACCATGACGGCGCCCACGCAGTCGGCCGCACCCGTTGCGCTGCCGCGCCCCGAGGTGAACAGGAGACCGCGGCGGCGCCGCGCTCTCGTGATCCTGCTCTTCTCCCTGGCCTCCTTCGCGTTCACCGGCCTGTGCGTGGTGTGGCTCTTCAGCGCCAAGACCCAGAACTCGCCCGAGGGCATGCTCGCGTTCGCGCTCATCGTTCTGGGCTTCATGGCGGCGATGGCCGGGTTGGCATTCCTCGTCGTGGGGCTCGTGCTGCTGCTGAGGCGCACAGTGCCGCGGCAGGCTGCATGGCTTGAGGACCCCTCGGACCGCTCGCTCGCCCGCTGGTGGGACGGCCGAGCCTGGACCGACCACACCTCACCGCGCGATCCCGCCGTGGTGGCGCTCGCGCCGCTCACCAGCACTAGCCGGCGGCGGCACATCTGGGGGCTCGCGCTGCTGGTGGGCGGCGTCGTGGTGGCGCTCGGTGCCGACTGGGCGTCGCACGCGCTGTTCGAGCCGCCGACGTACCTGCCCCTGCCGGACGACGGGAGCATGCCGCAGCAGGTCGGCGGGAGCAGCCTCTGGATGTCCGTGGGGCAGATCTCCCCGCTCGCCGCGGTGGTCGCCGTGATCGGGCTGTACCTGCTGCTGACGCTCGACGACGACCCGCTCGCCGGATGGAGCACCGATCCGCTCGACCCGGGCCGGATGCGCTGGTGGGACGGCCGGTCCTGGACCGATCTCGCCCAGGACGCGGACGTCGCCTGAGCCTGGCGCAGTGCGTCAGGGTGAGAGGGTGACGACGTGCTGGTCGCAGGCCTCTGGGGCTTCGTGGGCGGCGTCGCCCTGGTGGCCGGCGCCCTGCTCGGCCTCGCCCGCCAGTTCTCGCCGCGCACCATCGGCCTCGTCATGGCCTTCGGCGCCGGCGTGCTCATCAGCGCGCTGGCCTTCGAGCTCACCGCGGAGGCGTTCGACGGGTCCGGCGCCGTCGAGGTCGTCGCCGGCCTCACCGCGGGCGCGCTCACGTTCTACCTCGGCGACCGGCTGCTCGACCGCGTCGGGGGCGCGCACCGCAAGCGCTCAGGGGGCCAGCAGGCGGTTCCCGGGCCGGACGCCAAGGGCCTCGTGCTCGGCGCCCTGCTCGACGGGATCCCCGAGTCGGCCGCCATCGGCATCACGCTCGTCGGCGGCGGGCAGATCGGCGTCGCGGTCGTGGCCGCGGTCTTCCTCTCGAACATCCCCGAGGCGATGTCCGCCGCTACTGGTCTCGCCAAGGCCGGGCACTCGCGGCGCTGGATCCTCGGGCTGTGGACGGCGGTAGCCGTCGTCTCCGGCCTCGTCGCAGCCCTGGCGTTCGCGCTGCTCGGCGGCGCGAGCCCCAGCGTCGTAGCCGTCATCCAGGCGTTCGCCGCGGGTGCCATCCTCACGATGCTCGCCGACACGATGATGCCCGAGGCGTTCGAGAACGGCGGCAAGCTCGTCGGCCTCGTGACGACCGCAGGCTTCGCTCTCGCGTTCCTGCTCAGCCAGGTCCTCTAGGGCTACGACCCGGCCGGCGGCGGCTACACCCGATCGACGGTGATCGAGAAGCCTTGAGCGCGTAGACGATCGGCGAGCACGCTGCCGATCCCGGAGGCAGCGGTCAGCACCCCTGCGCGTTCAGGCAGACGATGACGGTCGTGGACCAACGCCAAGGCGCTCTCGCCGAGCATCACGGCGGTGGCGGCGTACCCCGGATCGCCCTGCGCCGCGATGACGACGCCGTACCTCGCGCCGGACGTGGTGCGCGTGCGCACCTCGACGGTGAAGTGCCCCTCGGTGCGGGTGCGCTCGTCCGGCCCCTCGCCAGGCTTGGGCAGGAAGCGGTCGAGGACGGCGCGGGTCGGGCCGAAGGCGAAGGCGGCGACGCCGGCCGCGAGCCCGACGTTGACGGCTGCGGCACGCACCGGCGCGAGCACGTCGCCGCCGTAGGCCATCTCCTCGCCGTAGGTGAAGGTGCGGCCGTAGGCCCAGTCCTGCAGTGCGTTGGACATGCGCACGATGCGGGTGTTGTACGACGCCATCACGAACGGGCCGACCCACGTGCCGAGGCCGGGGCTGTAGCGGATGCGCGCGACGTCCGACGGCTGACGGGTCTCGGGCTCGGAGTCGCGGTCGGGGCTCAGCGCATACGGGTCGCCGAGCACCTGGGCGAGCGACCGGTCGTCGGCCACGGCCATCGACATCGTGCGCGCGGAGTCGATCGTGCCGCCGCTGACACCGCCGCCGAACGACCGGACGACGAGCACCGTCTCCTCGAGGGTGCCCTCGCCGTCGACCGCTGCCTGTTCGGCCAAGAGGAGCACGCCGAGGTCGGACGGGACCGAGTCGAAGCCGCAGGAGTGCACGATGCGGGCGCCGCTCTCGCGCGCGACGTCGGCCCAGTGGTCGAGCGACTCACGGACGAACAGCACCTCGCCCGTGAGGTCGACGTAGTCGGTGCCCGCGGAGGCGCACGCCTCCACGACGCCGAGGCCGTACTTGGCGTAGGGGCCGACCGTGGTGGCGAGCACACGGGTTCGCGAGGCCATCGACTCGAGGGTGGCCCGGTCGTCGACGTCCGCGACGATGAGCGGCCAGCCGCTGGCTGCGTCACCCAACCCCTCGCGGACCTCGGCGAGGCGCTCGAGCGAGCGTCCGGCAAGGCCGATGCGCGTCCCTGCGGGGGCGTGCGCGGCGAGGTGCCCGGCGGTCAGCCGGCCGACGAAGCCGCTGGCGCCGAAGACCACGATGTCGAGCTCACGGGTATCCACGGATCCAGCCTCGCACGCCTGGGGGCGGGCGTCGTACGGGCGGCTACCAGGCTGCGCGTGGACCGGGCCGGCTGACGTGCAGCGCCAGGCGGTCGAGCACGAACGGCCAGCCCGCGACGTAGTCCATGCGGGCCTCCTCGCCGAGCGGCTCCCAGCCGGAGTGGGTCACGCGCACCTGGGTGCCACCGGCGATGGGCGCGAAGGCGACCTCGACCGTCGTGGCCGGACGCGGTCCTCCGCCCGGGTTCCACGCGAACGCGAGGAGGGACGGGGCGAGCACCGCGTCGACGCGCGCCCACGGTGCGCGCGTGCCGTCCGCCCACACCTCGACGAGCAGTCCACCGGCGTGGGCGTCGAGCTCGAGCCCCTCGACGGCGACGCCGGTGACGGAGTGCGTGCCGACCGGCCACCACGTGCCGATCCCGTCCGTGAAGGCGGCGTACACGACCTCGGGATCCGCCGGGACGAACACCGACTCGACGATCGGCCCGACACCACCCTCCTTGGTCACGCCGTCACGTTAGCGAGAGCGCCGCACGGGCGCCCCACGACGTACCCCGGAAATCGCCCCGGGTTTCTGTCAACCTCGGACGGTCGACGGCGTCTCTAGGGGTGTGACGTCACGAAGGGCGACGACGATGGTCGAGGCATCAGGCACGAGTCCGCAGGACCTGCCGTCTGATCCTCGCGCCGCCGTCACGGCTCTGTTCCACGCCCACTACCGCTCCCTGGTGGGGCTCGCCGTCCTGCTCGTCGACGACCGTGAGACGGCCGAAGACGTGGTGCAGGAGGCGTTCGTCGGCCTGTACCGGCACTGGTCGCGGCTGCGCGACCCGTACGCCGCGATCGGCTACCTGAGGTCCAGCACGCTCAACCTGTCTCGCTCGCGCCTGCGTCGTCGGCGCAGCGAGCGTGCGGTGTGGCTCGTGCCTGCGCCCGACCTGCCTCCCGCCGACTCCTCGGTCCTCGCCCGCGAGTCGTCCGACGAGATGGCGGCCGCGATCGGATCGCTCCCCCGCCGCCAGCGGGAGGTCGTGGTCCTGCGGTACTTCCTCGACCTGTCCGAGCAGGAGATCGCATCGATGCTCAGCGTCTCCCCCGGATCGGTCAAGCAGCACGCGAGCCGGGCCTTGGCCGCGCTCGCCCGTCGGCTGGAGGCACAGGCATGAGCGAGCTCGAGGACCTCGTCACCCGCACCCTTCGTGCACGTGCCCAGGAGGCAACCATGACCGTCAACTCCAGCCGGAGCCATCCCGACCTGCAGGTCCGCCTCGACGAAGAGGACCGACGCCGCTCGCGCCGCACGACCCTGATCGCCCTCTCGGCAGCGGCGGCGATCGCGGTCGCCGCTGGCGGCGGCATCGCACTCTGGAACGCGCGCACACCCAGTGCACCGCCAGCGGCGCCCGTCGTCGCGAGCACGACGTACCCGCTCGACGGCGGGCCGTTGGCGATTGTGAAGAACGAATATGCGTCCGACCTCGCCTTTTGGGTCGTCCTGCGCGACGCGTCCTCGGTCGTGAGCTGGAACTCGGTCACCGGGACCACGGAGAGCACCATCGCGCTGCCCGGCACCCCCGTCGCGGCCACCTTCCCCCTGCCGTATGTCGTGGTGCTCGTGAAGACGGGCGACCTGAGCCGCCTGGTCGTCGTCGACCAGGCGATCAAGGAGATCGTCGGCGACTACCCGCTCGAGGGGGATGTCGTCAGCGTCAAGGGGGACGCCTCAGGCAAGAACGCTCTCGTGCTGGACGCAACGAGCGGCACCGTGAGCTCGATCGACCTGAAGACGGGCGCGATCGCCGCACGCAGCTCCGAGCTGTCGGCGCCCTCCTCCCTGACCAGCCTCGTCGACGGCTCCCGCTATCTGGGCGCGACCGACAGCTCGACCTCGCCTGTCGCCGTCGCGCTCGGGCGCGACCTCGTGCTCCTCGACCCGGCCAGCCTCACCCTCGTGGCGCGCTATCCGCTCCCGTCGGCGGCCGCCGCCGTGACGCACAGCTCGAGCGGTGACGACCCCTGGTACGTGTCGCTCGCGGACGGCACCGTGCTGACGACGCCGACCGGAGGCGGAACCCTTTCGACCCTCGGCCGCTACCAGCCCGGCGGCGTCGCCTGGAAGCTCGGCGGGAGCAGCGGCGTGTGGGTCGTCGGTGGGCCATCGGCCCAGCTGGTCGACGCCTCGACCGGTGCGGTCGTGCTCGACACCGACACCGACCAGACCGGCGGGGCCCGGTACCTCGAAGGCGCGGGCGACGGCTGGACCACGCGACCGGACGCCGCGCAACTGGTCCAGCTGCCCGCGCGCTGAGCGCAAGCGGTGGGGGCGGGCACATCGGTGCCCGCCCCCGCCGCCTTTGCGTGGGAACCGGCTCAGCCGCCAGCGATCG
>JBBQAY010000067.1:0-18061 GCA_038316965.1 Candidatus Nanopelagicales bacterium | reverse complement strand
GGCGGCCTCCTCCCGACGCCCGGCCGCGGCCAGGTGCGCCGCCACTGCGGACGCCGGCGCATTGCCGATGGCGATGAGCGCGTCGGCAGCGCGGCCGTGCAGCAGCCGCCGGCGGGCCTGGCTCAGCCGCGACTCCACGAGCACCCGGAGGCCGTCGTAGGGGATGTCGTACTCGCCGGATTCGCGCATCTCGACGAGCAGGCCCCTCTCGACGGCCTCCTCGACGGCGTCGACAACTTCGACGTCGGCACGGCCGCTCGTGGCGCGCAGCAGCTCGGGGTCGGCTGCGCGGCTCAAGATGGCGGCCGCCGCGACGACCTGCCGGGTCGTCTCTGCGGCAGCGGCCAGGCGGGCGTCGACGAGGTCCTGGATCTCAAGCGAGAGCACCGTGTCGCCGACGGACGCCGTGAGCGCGTACTCGCGCAGCAGCCGGGGTGAGCCGCCGGTGCGGCGAATCAGCTCGTGGACGGCTGAGTCGTCGAGGTCGAGACCCAACGACCTGACCAGCGTGGCGGCGTCGTCCGGGCCGAGAGGAGGGACGCCGATCCGTTCGACGGAGGTGGCCCTCACGGCCTCGGGCGCCGTGGACACGCGCCAGGTCAGGACGAGGAGCAGGCCGGTGGGCACGCGCCGCGCGAGGTACCCGACGAAGTCGGCGGACGCGGCGTCGAGGTGGTCGGCGTCGTCGACGACGAGGACTCCACGAGCACCGCCCTCTGTCAGCGCTGCCCGCAGCAGTGCGCTCACGGCGTCGAACAGGCGTGCCTGGGCGCCGGGGCTGTCGAGGGCGGGCAGCACCGGGACGTCGTCCAGAGGCACGAGCCGCGAGAGCTCGGCGATCTCCGCGCGTCGAAGGCCGTCAGCTGCGTCCGGGCGCGACGCGAGCACCTGGCGCACGAGGTCGGTCACGGCTGCCAGCGCGAGTCCGCGCTCGGCCTCATGGGCCTGGCCCACGAGCACGGCCGCTCCGGCCTCGCGGGCCTGGTCGGCGAAGGCGTTCGCGAGCGCGGACCGCCCGATCCCCGGCTCGCCGACCAGGGCGACGACGTGGCCCGCCCCCTCGACCCTGGCCAGCCGGTCCTGCAGCTCGGCGAGGAGCGGGTCGCGACCGACCAGACGATCGCGTGCGGGTCGGGCCGGGGGGCGCCGAGGCGGCGGCTCCTGCGGGGTCGGTGGTGCTCCGGAGGGCGGCGGTGCGAGGCCCTCGTCGCGGATCCGGTCGTAGAGCGCGTGGGTCTCGGGCAGCGGCCGGACGCCGAGCTCCTGGTCGAGCACACGGGCGCAGGCCCGGAACTGGGTCATGGCGGCGGATCGGTCGCCGGTCCATGCGAGCAGCCTGATGACGGCCTGATGCGCCGGCTCGTGCAGCGGGTCGAGGTCGAGCCGGCGGCGCGCGTCGTCGAGAGCCTGGTCCAAGCCGCCTCGCGCGATCCCCTGGTCGACCAGCCGGTCGAGCACCCGGGCCAGTTCATGCGCGTGGGCCTCGGCGGTGGCGGTCTGCCACTCGTCGAAGTCCGGGGCATCGCGCAGGGCGAAGCCGTCGAGGAAGCGATCGCGCGCCAGATCGACGGCCGCCCGCCAGTCGGCCTGGTCCGTCGAACCGGCGAGGCGCTCGAACGTGCGCGTGTCGACGTCGACGAGCTCGCTGTCGAGCGAGACGCTCGTCCGGTCGACGACGAGCGCCGGGCCGATCGCACCCGCGACCGAAAGTGTTCGGCGCAGTGCGGCGCGTGCGCGCTCGTCGTCCGCCTCGGGCCACAGCAGCGCGGCGAGGGCATCGCGCGTCACGGGCCTGCCCGCCTCGGCGACACGGGCGAGCAGCGCGGTCGCCTTGCGGGTATCGAACGTGACGGGAACGCCGGCGCGCGTTATCCGAGGCGGACCGAACAGGACAAGCCGGACCCGCACGTCGGACCGTTCCCTGTCTGCCGCCACGTTGCGCACCGTAAGACTCCCGGTCGGCGTCGCGCAGGTCTACCGTCACGAACCAGTCGGGGTGTCGTCCGGCCGTAACGATCCCGGAACGGCCGACGCGCACCATCGTCCCGCACGCAGTCCTCAGCGGAGGGCGGCGGCGGAGGGGAGGGGACGTGGCCTTCGCATTCGAGGACGCGGCGTACGGCGACGTCGATGCTGTCGACGTGACGGCGGTGGCGCGTACGCCGGTCAAGCAGAGCCGATGGCGCCGCTCGCGCGGCCAGGAGCCGACGCAGCCGACGACCGCGCACGAGGCCGTGACCAGCATCAGTGTCGACATCGCGCCGAACGACGCCTGCATCGCCTACTTCGCCGGGGCACCGTCCGCCGTCGAGCTCGACGCCGTCACCCTCGAGTCGCCGGCCATCACAGCGATGCGCGAGGCGGGCGTCGTGCTCGTGGTCCCGCTGGTCACCAACGGTGAGCTCGTCGGCCTGCTCCAGCTCGGCGCCCGGTTGTCCGAACGCGGGTACAGCAAGGACGACCGGCAGCTGCTCGAGAGCCTGGCTCGCTATGCGGCACCGGCTCTTCGACTGGGTCAGCTCGTGCGCCAGCAGCAGGTCGAGGCCCGCGACCGCGAGCGCATCGACCAAGAGCTCAAGGTTGCGCAACTGATCCAGCAGCAGTTCCTTCCCGAGGACCTGCCCGACCTGCCCACCTGGCAGGTGGCCGCGTTCTATCGCCCTGCGCGGACCATCGGCGGCGACTTCTACGACTTCATCTCGATGCCCGACGGTCGCGTGATGGTCGTGGTCGGCGACGTCACCGACAAGGGCGTGCCTGCGGCACTCGTGATGGCAAGCACGCATGCGCTGCTGCGCGAGACGGGCTCGCGACTCTCGTCGCCCGGCGAGGTTCTCGCCCGGGTGAACGACCTGCTGTGCGACGACATCCCGGCGCACATGTTCGTCACCTGCCTCGTGCTCGTCCTCGACTCCGCGACCGGGCGGGTGGACTTCGCCAACGCCGGGCACAACCTGCCCTACGTGCGAGGCGTCGACGGTGTCGTCCGTGAGCTGCGCGCGACGGGCATGCCGCTCGGCCTCATGCCCGGACTGGCGTACGACGAGTCGACCGCCGTCATCGCCCCGGGCGAGCAGGTCCTGCTCTACAGCGACGGGCTCACCGAGCAGCACAACGCCTCTGGTGAGATGTTCGGCTTCGGTCGTACGGCCGACGTCGTCGCTCGGGCCACCTCGGCCGACGAGCTCGCCGACCTCTGCGTCTCCGAGCTCGCGAGGTTCACCGGCCCCGACGTCGAGCAGGAGGACGACATCACGATGGTCGCCCTCGAGCGCGCCAGCGGAGCCGGGTACGGCGCGGAGCACGAGCTGGCCAGGTTCGAGATCCGGAGTGAGACCGGCAACGAGCGCGAGGCCGTGCGCCTGCTCGAGGCGGCCACCGCTCACCTCGGGCTGAACGGTGACCAGCGCTCACGGCTGGGCACGGCGGTGGCGGAGACCACGATGAACGCGATCGAGCACGGCAACGGGCTCGACGCGCAGAAGCCGGTCGGGGTCGTCGTGATCTCGCATCCCAGCGCTGTCGAGGTGCGGATCACCGATCTGGGCGGGACGCGACCGGACATCGACCCGGTGGAGCCGGATCTCGAGCTCAAGCTGGCCGGTCTGCAGACGCCGCGAGGGTGGGGGCTGTTCCTCGTCGAGAACATGGTCGATTCCGTCACCCACGAGGTCGACGGCCCCCTGCACACCGTCCGACTCACCCTCAACCTCGAGGAGCGCCCTTCATGACGACCCACTACCCCGTCGCCGCGCAGGGCGAGCCGCCTGTCGCGGTGGTCACGCTGTCCGGCCAGATCGACCGGTCGGCGCTCACCGCCCTCAACTCGGCGTACGACGAGGTCACTGCCTCTGCGGCGGCCTCCGTGCTCCTGGACTTCCACGACGTGGACTACATCAACTCGACGGGCATCGCGCTCATCGTCGGAATCCTCGGCCGCGCCCGCGCGGAGAACCGGTCGGTACTCGCCACCGGGCTGACCGAGCACTACCAGCACATCTTCGCCATCACACGGCTCTCGGACTTCATCGCCGTGTACCCGGACGTCCCGAGCGCGCTGTCCGGCGCGACGTCGTCCTGACCACACCAGACCCACACGAGGGGAAGACATGCCAGCTCCGGTCGCGACGATGGACGTGCGACACCCGCGTCCTCACGTCGCCGTCATCGACATCGGCGGCGAGGTGACCTCGCACTGCGAGGACGTCCTCATGGGCGCCTACGAGGATGCGAGCACCTCCGGGATCAAGGGGATCGTGCTCAACTTCACCGGCCTCGACTACATGAACAGCGGCGGCATCGGGATGCTCGTGACGCTGCTCGTGCGGGCGAACCGCAACAAGCAGAAGCTCGCTGCCTGCGGCCTGACGCCGCACTACCAGCAGATCTTCGAGCTGACCCGCCTCGACGAGGCCATCGCGCTCCACGACGACGAGGCCGCCGCGGTCGCGGCCGTCTAGGACGGGGGACCTGCTGTGAACGTCCACGACGAGAGCAACTGGGCATCGAAGGTGGAACGGCTGGAGGTCAGCGATGAGCTTGCCGGCGCCGGCTTCAACATCGCGGGAAAGCGGGTGGCGGGAGCCCAGCAGGGCTTCGGACGGCTATGGCAGCGCCGGTACTCGATCGACCTCGGCAGCGAGCTGACCCCTGAGCGGGTGGTCGCCGACTGGAAGCAGCGCTTCGCGACGTACTGGCCCGAGGGCGCGACGTTCCACGTGGCGCTGACGGGCCTGCAGCCCGGTGCTGTCTCGCCGATCGCCATCGCCAGCGGCGCACCGGGACTCACCCTCTCGACGGGGATCCTCGTCCTCTACATGGACGACACGTCCTTCACCTTCATGTGCCCCGAGGGCCACATGTTCGCCGGCTGGATCACCTTCGGCGCCGAGGAGGGGCCAACGGGCTCGACGGTGGCCGACGTCAAGATCCTGATCCGAACCAGCGACCCGCTCTACGAGCTGGGCTGGCCGGTCATGAAGGCCAAGGAGGACGCCTTCTGGTCCGCGACGCTCGTCAACCTGGCCACGGACCATGGCGTGACCGGGGTGGCTGTCGTCGAGACCACGTCGTGCGTCGACCGCAAGCGGCTGTGGCACAACTGGACCAACGTGCGGCACAACTCCGGCGTGCGCTCCGCGTGGCACACCGTCACCACCCCCTTCCGCTCGGCTCGGGCCTGAGCGGCGAGGTGTCATGACGTTCCGGGTCCCCCTGCAGCCGCTCGCCAGCAGGCTCGTCGGCGTCGTGGCCGCCGTGGCGCTGCTCGCGGTAGGGGTAACCAACGGATGGGTCCTGACGTGGTTCAGCTACGGCGTCGTGGGAGCGTTGATCCTGTGGCACCGACCGGGCAACCGGATCGGCTGGCTGTGCCTGGCCGTCGCGGGCGGGCAGGCTGTGAGCGGCTGGGGTCAGCGCGTGGTGGACGCGGCCCCGGGCGCCGGACTCGTGTTGGTCGAGCAAGCTGCGTTCCTCGCGGGCGCATGCGCCTATCTCAGTCTCGCCGCGATCGTGGCCGTGTTCCCCTCAGGGCGGGCAACGACTCGCCTCAGCCGTCTGGTCTGGGTCGCCTGCTGCACACTCGCGTTCGTGCTGACGATCGCGGTGGTCGTCGACCCGAGACCGCTCGAGGTCACCGGCCTGGCCAGCCCGTGGGGAATCTCGTCGCTCGAGGGCTTCGCACAATGGGTGATCGAACAAGGCTTCGTCCTGGTGCCGATTCTGATGTTCCTCGGCCTGGGCAGCCTGATTCCCCGATGGTGGGCGAGCTCGGGCATCGAGCGGCAGCAGTACCGCTGGTTCCTGCTGGCGATCACCTTCGCGGCGGCAACTCTGGTCGCAGGCTTCGGAGCCACCGACGACCCGCGCCTGGCGGTGCTGGTCGTCGGAATCAACGCGGTGCCGATCGCGCTCGCTGTCGCCGTGACCCGCTACGGCCTCTACGAGCTGGACCGCCTCATCTCCAGGAGCGCGTCGTACGCCATCGTCACCGGTCTGCTCCTCGCGACGTACGCGCTCGTCGTCACCTCCGCGTCGCGGTTGCTGGGCGAGACCTCGACGTTGGCCGTCGCGTTGGCCACGCTGGCGGCCGCGGCCCTGTTCCAGCCCTTGCTCGGTCGAGTCCAGCGGTTGGTCGACCGCCGCTTCAACCGTCAGCGCGTCGACCACGAGAAGGCCGTCGACGAGTTCGCAGCCCGGCTGCGCGACCAGCTCGACGCGGCCGACACGAGCGCCGACCTGGTGGGTGTGGCAGCGCGGACGTTGGAGCCGTCGTCGACGCGACTGTGGCTGAGCGGGCCTGCACGATGACGCGCGACACATGGTTGCGACGGTTGAGTGCCGCTCTGTTCGCGCTGGCGCTCGTGCTTCTCCTCACCAGTGTTCCCTCGCTGAACCAGCAGCAGAGCCCCTCCATGTTCGTGGCCTTCCTGGCCTACGCCGTGATCGGGTGGCTGGTGACCCGACACCGGCCGCGCAATCCGGTGGGCTGGGTGTTCCTGGGCGTGACCGTCGGCGGTGCGCTCGTCGCCTGGGGGAACCAGCTCTCGCACCTCGCGTTCGAGCGGGCGGTGGCCGCCGGAGCCCGACCACCGGCCCTGGTCGAGGTCCCGTGGTGGGGCTGGCTCGGGACGTGGCTCAACAACTGGCCCTACTACGTGGTCCTGGCGCTCATGACCACGTGGACGCTGCTGCTCTTCCCCGACGGCCTGCCCTCGCGTCGTTGGTCGCCTGTGCTGTGGGTGTCAGGGATCTCCCTGCTCTGGGTCACGGCCTTGTCGATGATGGCGCCGACCTTGGTCCTCGGCTCGTTCGCCGACATCAACGAGCTGTGTCCCGATGCCCACAACGCCTGCCTCGGGATCGCGAACCCGCTCTCGCCGCCGTTCATGACGTCGATGACCGATGTCGAGAACTCCCCGGCGTTCGGCGTCGGACTCGTCGCGTTCATCGGGACCCTGCTGCTCTCGGTGCTCTGCGTGATCCTCCGCTTCCGGCGCGCGCATGGTGTGGAGCGCCTGCAGCTGCGATGGTTCGCGCTTGCGGCGTCGCTACTCGGAGCGACCTTCGTCCTGCAGGTCTGGCTGGACGGGATGCCGACCGTGATCGGTGACCTCATCTTTTCCGCCGTGGTGGCGTTCGTGCCGATCGCCTGCGGCATCGCGATCCTGCGCTATCGCCTGTACGACATCGGAAGGATCATCAGCCGCACCGCCTCGTACGCCATCGTCACCGGCATGCTCTTGGCCACCTACGCGCTGGTCGTGACGTCGGTGTCCCGGCTGCTGGGAGAGACCTCGACGCTCGCGGTAGCGGCCGCGACGCTGGCCGCGGCGGCCGTGTTCCGGCCGCTGCTCTCGTGGGTGCAGCAGGTCGTGGACCGGCGGTTCAACCGAGAACGCGTGGACGGGCTGCGCGAGGTCGACCGGTTTGCGGAGCGCCTGCGCTCGGAGATCGACTCCGACGTCGTGACGCAGGACATGCTCGACGTCGCAAGACGCACCCTGGGGCCGAGCTCGGCCGTCATCTGGAACTCGGGCGACGGACGATGATCCCGAAGCATCGTCATCGCGGTCTCTGGTGGCTCCTTGTCGCAGTCAGCATCGCGGGTTACCTGCTCGCCATACCGTCGGCCGGCTCGTCGCAGAACGCGTCGCTCATCGTCCCGATGGCCGGCTACTTCGTCGTGGGGGCGCTCGTCACCCGTCGGCGTCCGGGGAACCCCGTCGGCTGGGTCTTCCTGACCACGGCCGCGACCTCCGGGGTGCTCGGCGCGGCGAACGCGGCCTACACCCGGGCCTTCGAGGCGCTGGTCGTCGATCCCCCGCCCGCAGGCACGGTGCCGCAGGTGGGTGCGATGGCGACTGTGTCGGCGTGGGGATCGAGCTGGCTGTGGCTCGTCCTGCTCTACCTCATGACGTTCCTGACGTTCCTGCTCTTCCCCGACGGCCTTCCGTCGCGGCGATGGCGGCCGCTGCTGTGGTTGGGAAGTGCCGGACTCGGCCTCGTCACGCTGCTGGCGATGATGACGCCGACGCTCGACTTCAAGCAGGACGACGTCGGGCCCACCTTCTCGATCCCGAATCCGCTGTCCCCTCCCGTCGTCCGGGCTCTGCCGAGCGACACGCTCAGCCAGCTCGAGGGCGGCTTCACCATCGTCGCCCTGTTCTGCCTGGTGCTCTCGGTCGTCTCGTTGTTCGTCCGCTTCCGCGGCGCCACCGTCGTGGAGCGCGCGCAGCTGCGCTGGTTCGCGTTGTCGGCGTCGGCCCTGCTGCTGTCCCTGCCGATCCAGGGCCTCCTCCCCGGTGGCTCGGACGGGACCGCGGCGAACCTGCTCTTCACGGCCTGCGCCACCTTCGTGCCCGTCTCCTGCGGCGTCGCGATCCTGCGCTACCGCCTCTACGACATCGACCGGGTGATCAGCCGGACGCTGTCGTACGCGATCGTGACCGGGCTGGGTCTGGCTACGTTCGCCCTTCTCGTGACCTCGGCCTCCCGACTGCTCCCGGCCGGTTCGTCGCCCCTCGTCGTGGCGGTCGCCACGCTCGCAGCGGCGGCGCTGGTGCGACCCCTGCTGCGTCGTGTGCAGCGCGTCGTCGACCGACGCTTCAACCGGAGCAGGTACGACGCGCAGCGCACGGCCGACGAGTTCGGCGCACGTCTGCGCGACCAGGTGGGAGCTGATGCCGTGGCGCACGACCTGGTGGCAGTCGTCCGCAGGACCATCGACCCCGTGTCGTCCTCGCTGTGGCTGCGTGAGACCTCGAGGGCCGACTCGTGAGTTCGAACAGGCAGCGGGTGCGAGCCGATACTCCTGCCTGCCCCCGGGGTCGTCATCCTGATGAGGTTTGTGCCCCCACTGGGCTCTGTCCGTGACGGGTATCCCCATCTGGAGGCGGGCGACCCGGCCTGACCTCGACACGGTCATCGTGGGCTCGGGGCCGAACGGGCTGGTGGCCGCGGCGCGGCTCGCCGGCGCCGGCCACCGCGTGCTGGTGCTCGAGGCCCAGGAGCAGGTCGGAGGTGGCACGCGCACCGAGGAGCTGACCCTCCCGGGGTTCCGGCATGACGTCTGCTCGTCGATACATGCCTTGGCGCTGGCCTCGCCAGCCTTTCGAGCACTCGGCCTCGAACGCGAAGGTCTGGCGTTCGCTCACCCCGAGGTGCCGCTCGCGCATCCGCTCGGGTCGGGCACCGTGCTGCAGCACCGCGAGCTGGAGGTGACTGCGCGAGCCCTCGGCCGTGACGGCGACACCTGGCGCCGCCTGTTCACCGGTGTCGCGCACGGGGTCGGCGGGCTCGTCGACGGGATCCTCGACCCGATCCGGGTGCCGCGACACCCGGTCGCTCTCGCGGCGTACGGCGCGAGCGGTGTGCTGCCTGCGACCGTGCTTGCGCGCGCCGCCTTCCGGGACGAACCGGCGCGCGCGCTGTTCGCTGGGCTTGCGGCGCATGCGATCCTGCCGCTGGAGGCGCCTGCGACCTCTGCGTACGCCCTGCTGCTGGGTGGGCTCGCCCACGCGGTCGGGTGGCCGGTGGCGGTCGGTGGTTCGCAGTCGATCGCCGACGCCCTCGTCGCACGCATCGAGGCGCGCGGCGGCGAGGTGCGGACCGGGCACCGGGTGACCTCGCTCGCCGAGCTGCCGGGCTCGTCGCAGGTGCTGCTGGACCTGACCCCGCGCCAGGTCGTGCAGCTCGGTGGCTCGGCCCTGCCGCCGCGCTACCGCGACCGGCTCGCGCGCTTCCGGTACGGCTCCGGCGTGTTCAAGGTCGACTGGGCGCTCGATGGCCCGATCCCGTGGCGGGACCCGGAGGTCGGACGCGCGGCGACGGTCCATCTCGGGGGCGACGTGGCGAGGATTGCCGACAGCGAGGCGACCGTGGCGCGGGGCGGCCATCCTGAGGAGCCGTACGTGCTGCTCGTGCAGGCGTCGGTAGCTGACCCGACCCGGGCACCGGCAGGCAAGCAGACGGTATGGGCCTACTGCCACGTGCCGCACGGGTCGCGGGTGGACATGACCGCTCGGATCGAGGCGCAGATCGAGCGCGTCGCCCCCGGCTTCCGTGACCGGGTGCTGGCCCGCTACGCCATGGACACCGCGGCGCTCGAGGCGCACAACGCCAACGAGATCGGCGGCGACATCGCGGGAGGGGCGTCGGACTGGCGGCAGCTGCTCACGCGTCCGCTCGTCTCGCCTCGTCCGTGGGTGACGCCGGTGCCCGGGCTCTACCTGTGCTCGTCCTCGACGCCGCCGGGCGGCGGTGTCCACGGCATGTGCGGCTGGCTCGCCGCGGGCGAGGTGCTGAGGCGACGTTGATGAGCGGAGGCCGTCGAGTTGGACGCACGAAGGCCGAAGGCCCGGCATCGCCGGGCCTCGACTGGTGGCCAGGGGCGGGGTCGAACCGCCGACCTTCCGATTTTCAGTCGGACGCTCGTACCAACTGAGCTACCTGGCCGTGCCGCCCGAAGGCAGCCCCGAGATCGTAGCCGACGCACGTGGAGCAGCAGAAATCCACCTGGGCGTGACGACGTCGACACGCTCCGTCGAAAGTCGGCGCGGATGTGGTCCGGTCTGCATCCACCCGGGTGACGGAGGCAGAAGTGCTGTCGACGCCCGGAACAGCCGGGCCCGCACAGTCCCGGGAGACCCCGTGCGCCTTCGCCGTACCACTGCCTCGTTCGTCGCCGCAGCCGCCGTCGCGACGGGCGCCGTCGCCGCCGCGCCCGCCGCCAACGCCACCACCCTCGGCACCAACTCGCTCGCCGCCGTGCTGCTCTCGGACGGCGACACCTTCGACACCAACTCCAACGACTTCGACATCGTCACCCAGGCAGCGCTCGCGGTGCTGGCCGCGAAGCCGGACTCGGCCGTCAAGGTCCTCACCGACGGCACCGTTCCTGTCACGGCCTTCATCCCGCGCGACCAGGCCTTCCGCCTGTTCGTGTACTCGACCACCGGGAAGTGGGTCACCAGCGAGCAGGGTGTCTTCGAGGCCGTCGCGAGCTTCGGCATCCCCACCGTCGAGACTGTGCTGCTCTACCACGTCGTCGCCGGTGCCACGATCGACCGGGCCGGCGCGCTGAAGGCCGACGGTGCGGTGCTCGCAACTGCGGCCGGCGCTCCGCTCACGGTCGACATCGTGCCGAACCGCAAGATCGAGCTGCGCGACCTCGACCCCGACGCCACCGACGCCCGCGTGCGCTGGGACGCCTACGACATCAACAAGGGCAACCTGCAGATCGCGCACGGGATCGACCGCGTCCTGCGCCCGCTCGACCTGCCCAAGGCCTGATCAAGGCTGACTGCAGAGCAATGCGCGCCGGTGGCTGACCGGCGTACGACGGTGGCCCGCCCCCTCGCGAGGGGGCGGGCCACCGTCACGTTGCTAGAGGTAGCCGCGTCTGCGCATCCCCTTGAGCGCGACCGCGCCGTACGTCGGCGGAAAGTAGAACGTCGCGATGCGATAGACGATCGCAGCCGACAGCGCTGCCGACTGCGGTACGCCGACGGCGGTGAGGCCGGCGGTGAGCGCAGCCTCGGAGACGCCGATGTTGCCCGGGATGGGCATGAGGCCTGCGAACAGCGACACCAGCGTGTTGATGAGGATGAGCTCCGCGAACGTGGCGGTGTGGCCGAACGCACGCAGCGAAGCGCCGAGCGCCACGGCAGCAATGACGTTCCACAGCACGCTGCCACCCAGGATGAGCAGCAGCTTGGTGGGCGAGCGCAGAACCTTCAGGGCGTCGATGCTGTCGGCCGCGCGCTCCTGCACGAAGCGGCGCACCTTGGGCACGGCGAGGAAGAGCAGCACCGCCAGCACGACCAGGGCGACGAGGACGATCGCGACCACAGTCCAGTTCACGCTCGCGAGGGCCCCACCGACCGAGCTCGTCGTGCCCGTCGACGGCGATGCGGGCGTGAGCACCACGAGCCCGGTCAGCATGGTCAGCACGATCACCAGCACCTGCACGAGCAGGCCGGCGAGCGTGTTGATCACGCTGATGGCCACGGCCGCGGTGGGGTTGCTGCCGACGAGCTGCAGGTGGCGGACGGTGAGTGCGATCTTCGCGGCTGACCCAGGGACGGCGAGGCCGAGGAAGCTGATCGCGTACTGCAGGCCGAGCACCGGCAGGAAGCGCAGCTTGGCCATCGACGCACCGAGGGTCGCGATCGCCTGCCCCACCTGGATGAACGGCGCGATGAGGATCGCGGCGAGCACCCAGCCCCACTGCGCGCCCTTGAACTCCTCGACCAGTGTGCTGATGCCGATGCCCGCGACAGCGCTGATGACGGTCCAGGCGACGAAGGCGAGCACGGCGATCATGAACACCGACCCGAGCGTCACGCGCTGCAGCTTCTCGAGCGGAGGCTCGTCCACCCCGGTCGCCTCGGACACGGCGACGCGCAGCTCGGCCATCTTCCACGGCGCGGCCTTGGCGGCGGCCTTGGTCTCGGAGTCGAGTGCAGCCGACTGGAGGTAGGGCATCAGGTCGACGAGCGCGTCGTGGTCGAGCGACGTCCGGGCCACCCGCACCGCGGTTTCGATGTCGGTGCAGATGGCCGTGCAGACGAGGAGCTGCGCGTTGTCGGCCACGATGTCGTCCGCGTCCGGCGAGCTCGTGCCGGAGTCGAGGTCGGACAGCAGCATCCTGCCGTCGTCGCGCACGAAGAGAGCGTGCGGGCTCACCTGGCCGTGGGCTATGCCCGCCGCATGCAGGCTCGTGAGCGCCTGCCAGAAGCCGCGCAGGGTGTCGTCGCCGATCTCCTCGCGCGCGAGGTCGGCGAGCGGCCGTCCGTCCTCGCGGCGTACCAGGAGGGCGTCCTTGCCCCAGGCCGTCCCCGCTGCGAGCACCGGCTGGACGGGGACGCCGGCTCGTTCGGCGAACAGGGTCAGGAACGCCTCGTGCTCGACCTGGTTCTGGCGGCCGAAGGACGTCGCAGGGGCGCCGTCCTTGTAGAGCATGCGTGACCAGGCCGATGCGATGAACGACCCCTCTCGTGCGTCGCGTCCGTAGATGCGCACGAGGATGCGCCGCCCGTCGTCGTCGGTTCCGGTCGCGCTGGCGACGCCGCGAGAGTCGGATGGCCCATGCTCGAGCTGACCTACGCGCACCCCGAGGTCGGCAAGCTCCTCGGCCACGAGGTCGAGCGGGACGTGCCCGCCGGGCGAGCCGAAGGCCACGTGCACGGCCGCAGCCGCCGCGATGCCGAGCGCGACCCCGGCCGCGGCGCCGACGAGCAGGTCGATCCCGAGCGCGACGCCGGCGACCGTCCCGAACGAGACGAGCAGCCAGCCGAGCCGACGGTAGGGGCGCGCGAGGTGAGGCGAGGAGACCGCGACGAGCGCGATCACCAGCGACAGCCGCACGGCCGGGTAGATGCGGCCCGTGTCCTGCGACGTGAGCGCGTTCCACACGCCGCTCCAGCTGCTGCCCTCGGCGTACGCGAGGGCCGTGGCGACGCCGAGCGCGAGCACGGCCGCCACCACCTGCATGAGCAGGAGCTGACGGCGGGAGCGGCTGAACGCCGCGAGCACGACGAGCAGCAGCGCCCAGCCGAGGGCCAGCGCGTACGCCGTCTCCCAGAACCAGCCGAGCAGGCCCGGCAGCGCGGTGAGCAGCTGCGTGAACGCCTTGTCGACCTCGCCCGGGCCGGGCGCGGGGATCGAGAGCAGTGCGAGCAGGACCACCGTCAGGACGAGGAGGACGACGTCGGTCGGACGCCGCTCGAGCGGGGCGTCGGCCGCCGACGACCACAGCTGGCCGGCACCACGGCGCCACGACCTGAGGTCGAGGCGCGCGGCTGGGGTGGGTCGCGAGACGGTCGCGTCGCGGTCGTCGGTCGTGCCGGACATCGAACCCCTCCGCCCTCGCGTGCACGCTGCGCAGCCGCCCGTGCACCCACTGGCAGGAACCGTAGCGCCGCCCGCCCGCTGAGACTGATCAATCCGTCGCTACCCGGGGTGGGAAGCGACGTATTGATCAGTCTCAGCGAGAGGGGGTTAGACGGGTCCGGCGGCGCCGAGGGGGTCGGCGAGGACGTCGCGCAGGGCGGAACGTGCTGCGCCGACCACTGCGGCGTCACGGCCGAGACGCGACGGCGTGATCGAGATGGGCGCCCAACGCGCTGACAGCACGCGGCGCTCGACTGCTGCGCGCGCCGGCGCTTCGAGCCAGGGGAAGAGCGGGGCGTAGACGCCGCCGAGCACGACGGTGTCGACGTCGAAGAGGTTGACGAGCGCCGCGATGCCCACGCCCAGCGATGCACCGGCGTCCTCGACCGCGCCGACTGCACGCGGCTCTGACTCGGCGAGCGCGGCCAGGAGAGCAGGTGTGGCATCGGAGCCGTGGGCGGACGACGGTCGGAGCCCCGCGCGACGCAGGATCCAGTCGAGACCTGCCACCTGCTCGAGGCAGCCCCGCGCCCCGCAGCGGCATTCAGGCCCGTCGGGCGCGACGGTCAGGTGGCCGAGCTCGCCGCCGAATCCGCGGGTTCCGCGGTGCAGCCTGCCCTCGAGCACCACGCCCGCACCGACGCCGACGTCGCCGTTGACGAGCACGAAGCTGTCGGTGTCGCCGTGGTCGCCCGACCAGAGCTCGCCGAGGGCGGCGAGGTTGGCCTCGTTGTCCAGGGAGGCTCCTGGCCAGGTCAGTCTCGATGCCGAGCGCATGCGTTCGAGCACAGGTACGTCGGACCAACCGAGGTTGGGCGCGATGCGCAGCACCTGGGCGTCGAGGTCGACGAGCCCCGGAACGGCGACGCCGATGCCGCGGACGGTGAGACCTGCGGCCTCGGCGGCCCGCAGTGCGTCGTCGACGAGACGGGCGGCCGACCGCAGGACGGTGCCGGTCGCCCTGCCCCGCTGGTCGCCTGGGCGCGTGACGCGGTGCCGCACCTCGCCGGTGAGGTCGACGACCACGCACGAGAGCCCGTCGACGTTGATCTCGACTCCGACCCCGGCACCGCCGGACGGATCGAGCGCGAGGTCGGTGCCCGGTCGGCCCACGCCCCGGGGCGCGCGCGTGCCCTGCTCGGTCACCAGCCCGGCCACCAGGAGCTCGTCGACGATCGAACCGACGGTCGCCCGGGTGAGGCCGGTGAGCCCGGCGACCTCGGCCCGCGAGACCGGGCCGTGGGTCACGGCCGCGAGGACGAGACCAGCGTTGTGCCGCCGTACGTCGGCCTGGTCGGTCGGGCGGGGCCGACGCGAAGGGCCCGTCGGTGCTATCGACACGACGCCTCCTCGGGAGTATGTTTGGCCGCTGAACGAATACTCCCCCAGATGCTCCACGGAGGCAACCATGGACTTCCCCGCACCCACCCCGGCCGACAAGTTCACCTTCGGCCTGTGGACCGTCGGCTGGCAGGCCCGTGACCCGTTCGGCGACGCGACCCGCCCGCACCTCGACCCCGTCGAGTCCGTCCACCGCCTTGCCGAGCTCGGCGCGTACGGCGTCACCTTCCACGACGACGACCTGATCCCGTTCGGGTCCGACTCCGACGAGCGCGAGAAGCACATCCAGCGCTTCAAGGACGCCCTCGACGCGACCGGCATGAAGGTGCCGATGGCGACGACGAACACGTTCACGCACCCCGTCTTCAAGGACGGCGCCTTCACCAACAACGACCGCGACATCCGCCGCTACGCCACGCGCAAGATCATGCGCAACATGGACCTCGCCGCTGAGCTCGGTGCCGAGACGTACGTGTTCTGGGGCGGCCGCGAGGGCTCCGAGGTCGACGCCGGCAAGAACGTCGGCGACGCGCTCAGCCGCTACAAGGAGGGCCTCGACCTCCTCTGCCAGTACGTCATGGACAAGGGCTACAACCTGAGGTTCGCGATCGAGCCCAAGCCGAACGAGCCGCGCGGCGACATCCTGCTGCCGACCATCGGTCACGCCCTCGCGTTCATCAACGAGCTCGAGCACCCCGAGATGGTCGGAGTGAACCCCGAGGTCGGGCACGAGCAGATGTCGAACCTCAACTTCGTCCACGGCATCTCCCAGGCGCTGTGGCACAAGAAGCTGTTCCACATCGACCTCAACGGCCAGCACGGCCCGAAGTTCGACCAGGACCTCGTCTTCGGCCACGGCGACCTGCAGTCGGCATTCTTCCTCGTCGACCTGCTCGAGGCGTCCGACTACGACGGCCCGCGCCACTTCGACTTCAAGCCCATGCGCACCGAGGACATCGACGGCGTGTGGGCCTCGGCCGCGTCGAACATGCGCACCTACATCCTGCTGCGCGAGAAGGCCAAGGCGTTCCGCGCCGACCCGCGCGTGCAGGCGGCCCTCGAGGCCTCACGGGTGGCGGGCACCTCGGTGCCCACGCTGGCGCCGGGCGAGTCGTACGACGACCTCGTCGCCGACGTCGACGCCAACTTCGACCTCGAGGCAGCGGCTGCGCGCGGCTACCACTACGTGCAGCTCGACCAGCTTGCGATCGAGCACCTCCTCGGCACCGCCTGATCGCGATGGGCTCCTCTCTCGTCGCGGGGATCGACTCCTCGACGCAGTCGTGCAAGGTCGTGGTCCGCGATGCGGTCACGGGTGCGCTGGTGCGGTCCGGCCGGGCTCCCCACCCGGACGGCACCGAGGTCGACCCCGCGGCGTGGGAGGTCGCGCTCACTGCTGCGATCGCCGACGCCGGTGGCCTGGACGGCGTCGGTGCCATCGCGGTCGGCGGGCAGCAGCACGGCATGGTGCTGCTCGACGAGTCGGGCGACGTCGTCCGCCCGGCATTGCTGTGGAACGACACCCGCAGTGCGGGTGCGGCCGCCGACCTCGTCGACGAGCTCGGCGCCGAGGCGTGGGCCGAGGCCACAGGCTCCGTACCCGTGGCGTCGTTCACGGTCACCAAGCTGCGCTGGACGGCGCAGCACGACGCCGCGTCCGCCGACCGCGCCGCGGCCGTCTGCCTGCCGCACGACTGGCTGACACGCCGCCTGCGCGGCGGGGGCCTGACCACCGACCGCGGCGACGCCAGCGGCACGGGCTACTGGTCGGCGTCCACGGGCGAGTACCGCACCGACCTCCTCGTGCGGGCCTTCGGTCGTGAGCTCGACGTGCCCGCGGTCGCCTCGCCGTGGGATCGGGTGGGCGAGGTGGAGACCCGCTGGGGCGCCGCGCCCGGCACGCTGCTCGCGCCCGGCACCGGCGACAACATGGCGGCCGCGCTCGGCCTGGCTGCTCGGCCCGGCGACGTCGTGGTGTCTCTCGGCACGAGCGGAACGGCGTTCGCGGTGTCCGAGACCTCGACCCACGACACCAGCGGTGCGGTGGCCGGCTTCGCCGACGCCACCGGCCGCTTCCTGCCGCTGGTCTGCACGCTCAACGCCGCGCAGGTCCTCGACGTCGCCGCGCGCATGCTCGGCGTCGACCACGACAGGTTCGCGCGGCTGGCGCTCTCGGCATCCGCCGGCGCCGAGGGCCTGTCGCTGCTGCCGTACCTCGCCGGCGAGCGAACGCCCAACCGGCCCGACGCCACCGGAGTCCTCGCCGGCATGACCCTCGCGAACACCACGCCGGCCAACCTCGCCCGTGCCGCGGTCGAGGGGATGCTCTGCGGCCTCGCCGACGCCGTCGACGCGCTCGAGGCCCTGGGCGTCCCGGTCGGCCGCGTGCTCCTCATCGGCGGCGCGGCGAAGAACGCCGCCGTCGCCGAGGTGGCGCCGCGCGTCTTCGGCCGACCGGTGTTCCTGGCCGAGCCCGGCGAGTACGTCGCGGACGGCGCCGCACGCCAGGCCGCCCAGGTGCTGGCCGGCGGCGAGGTCGCCTGGCCCGAGGCCTCCGGCCGCTGGGTGCAGGCGGACCCCACCCCCCACGTGCGCGAGGCCTACGCGGCCCTGCGCGAGGCGACGGCGCCCTGACCGGGCCCGCGCCGACCTCGAGGCCCGGGATCCTCCCTCGCCGGGCCTCGAAGGACTACCGGCCCGTCGCTGCCACCGGGCGCGGCGGGCCGGGGAACGACGAAGGGGGCCCCAAGCGAGAGTGGCGCCCGTCGTGGTTGCGCCCCCCACCGGGCGAGAAACCCCCCCCACCCCCCTGACAGGGCGGCGCGCG
>JBBQAY010000066.1:0-18085 GCA_038316965.1 Candidatus Nanopelagicales bacterium | reverse complement strand
GGGCTGCGAGCTGAACCCCGACTCCGCGCGGCTGCTGCGCCGCCGGCACCACGTGTGGGAGGAGGGCCGCCGCTACCGCACCGTCCCACCCCGCATGCGTCGGGCGTTGGAGATCCGCGACCGGCACTGTGCGTTCCCGGGCTGCCGGATCGGGATCGGCTGGTGCGAGGCCCACCACATCCTCGAGTGGGACGACGGCGGCGAAACGAACCTCGACAACCTCACCCTGATCTGCTCCCGCCACCATCACGCAGTGCACGAGGGTGGCTGGACCATCACCCGGAACCCCGGCATCGACCCGGGCTGCCCGACCTGGCTCACCTTCGAACCCCCCGACCCCGCACCCGTGCGAACCCAGCCCTGAAGAAGGGCCGGCCGCGAGGAATCCACCAGCACGACCCCGAGACCGCACCACCCACGAGGGAGCGGTCCCACCGTCCTGCCCGGACGCCCCTGACGCCAGCCGCGCCTAACCGGCACTATCGCTCACTTCGCCGACGCCGACTGGCGACCAGTTGAGTCTTGACACACTCTGCCCGGAGACCAACTCTTCACCCAGAGGTGAACTATTGGCTACGCAGGCGGGACACGAGCCGAAGGCGGCGGAACCGTCTGAACTGGACGGCGTCTTCCATGCGCTCGCAAACCCGCATCGCCGAGACATCGTTCGCTTCCTCGGACTTCAGCCCGCTGCTATCCACGACCTTGCAGAGATGCGGGGACTGTCGTTGCCGGCGATCAACAAGCACATCGGAGTGTTGGAGGGCGCGGGTCTCATCAAGCGGCACAAGAAGGGACGCACCACGTTCCTGACGCTCGATCCCGCTCCACTGACGTTGTTGAAGCATTGGGCCGAGCAGTTTCATACGTACTGGGGTACCGGCGAAGGAACGTTCGAGAACTACGACAGCCATCTGTCCGACACCACCGCCAACACACGCGGCTCAGGCCGCAAGAAGGGTCCGCCATGAAGAAGTTCATCGTGCTCATGTACGGGTTCACCACGCCCACCGACGAGGTGATGCAGGCATGGGGTGCCTGGTTCACCGCGGTGGGCCCCAACCTGGTGGACCCCGGCAACCCATTCGGGCGCGGCGTCGAAGTAACAAACGACGGGCGGACCGAACTCGACCTCTCCTCGCCGTCGCCGCTCGTGGGCTACTGCATTCTCAACGCCGACGACCTCGATCACGCCGAGGCTCTCGTCAGCACCATGCCCATCATCGACAGTGTGCGGGTCTACGAGGCAGCCTCCATGTAGGCGGTCTACTCGCTCGCAGCGACGCCATCAGGTCGCTCGGTGCGGCTTTGCCTTCTTGGGTGCCTTCGGCGGCTCGGACTGGGCGTACGAAACGGCGCGCTCCACCCAATCGTCGAGCGCTGCGTCCGAATCGAGTTGCGCTGCAGGCACGATGACCATTCCTCTCATTGGTCGACCGGTGAAGTCCATGTCGTCGGCCCCTCGGGAGAGCGCATCGTCGTGGTTTTCAGCGCCGACTCTGACCATGAGGTCGTCGCCGACGATTCCACAGGCCATGTGCGTGTTCACCATGAAGGCAAGCCCGCCGAACATCTTCTTCTCTTCGCACGGTGCACGGTCGGAAACGGCTGCTCGGACGCGGGCTGCCCATGCTTCGTCGTATGCCATCAGCTCACTCTTCCCCCTCGCTGCTGGGCTGGTCCACGGGCCAGTGAACGGCGACAAGACCGCCACCTACGTACCGTTCTGCGTCACCCCGAGGAGCCTCAGGGGGTGGTGCGGGGCGCTTCTGCTGGGATGACCGCGAGGATGGCGGTCGCGATCGGGCCGAAGAACAGCGAGATGAACCACCACAGGATGCCGCTGCGGTTCTTCGACTGCGCGATGGCCGAGTTGATGAAGGTCAGCGTGAACCAGCCGACCGCGTAGCCACCGTTGATCATGATCGTGACGATAGCGACGGCCAGGTGAGGACGCGCTGATGCCGATACGGATCGCCTAGTCGCGACGCATTCGGCTCAGCGCTGGATCAGCTGCGTCAGGGAGAGCACGTTCGAGTCGGGGTCCTGGAACCAGGCGACGAGGTCGCCGCTCGGCGTCGTCCAGATCCCGTCGTCGTCCTGGCCGAGGCCTTCGTAGTGGAGCAGCTCGATCTCCCGGTCGTGCAGCTCGCGGATCACGGCGCGAAGGTCCGGCACGAGCCAGCCGAACACGGTGAACGGCTGCGGCCGCAGCTCGTCGACCTGGGTGACGCGAAGGGTCACTGCGCCGACCTCGAATACGGACGCGAACGGTGAGCGGCTCACCACCGTGAGGCCCAGCACGCCGGAGAAGAATCGCTCCGAACGCTCCAGGTCCTGCGACGGCAGGAAGGCGACCGCTTCCGATGTCTCCAGCACGAGTCCTCCACGTCGAGAAGGGTCGGTCAGTGGCACTGTCGAGCAGGCCGGAGGTCTGGAAGCGGGCCGGCCACCCGGTCGATCGGGGTCAGGTGTTCCGCAGGGCTTGGGCGAGCATGACGATGATGCCGCTGGAGCCGCGGACGTAGGTGAGCTTGTAGACGTCCTGGTACGTCGCCACGCCCCCGAGCGGAGGGCATCCGTGCCTCGCAGCGATCTCGATCGCCTCGTCGAGGTCGCGGACGGCGGTGCCGACGTTCGCGAGCGTGATGGGCATGCGCCCGAGGGTGCCGAGGCTACGAGGCTGCGGCCCGAGCGTTCTGGCGAGCGAGCTCCAGCGCTTCGCGCAGCGGCCCCTCCTCGACGGGCCCGGTGTAGCGCTGGCCGTTGATGAAGAACGACGGCGTCCCCGAGACCTCGCTGGCGTCGGCGGAGTCGACGTCGCCCTCGATGCGCTGCGCGTGCCGGCGGTCACGGAGCTCGCGGGCGAAGCGCTTCACGTCGAGACCGAGCCCGTCGGCGTACTGCAGCAGGTCCGAGACGCTGAGCGCGCCCTGGTGGTCGAGCAGCAGGTCGTGCATCTCCCAGAACGCGCCCTGCGACGCGGCAGCCTCCGACGCCTCTGCGGCGAGCTGGGCATGCGGGTGGACGTCGCGCAGCGGCAGGTGCCGCCACACGTAGCGCAGGCCGACCTCGTCCTCGAGCAGCGAGCGCACGATGGGCTCGGCCTGCCCGCAGTAGGGGCACTCGAAGTCGCCGTACTCGACGAGCGTCACCTCGCCGTCGAGGTCGCCGCGCACGTGGTCGCCCTCGGGGTCGACGTCGTCGACGAGGTCCGAGGGCAGTGCGGACGAGCCGAAGAGCGCGCGCTCGCGGCGCTTCTCGGGAAGCGCGTCGGTGACTCGGAAGACCAGCCACGTCAGCAGGGTCGAGACGACGGCCGCGACGATCACGCCGAGCTTGGCGTGCTCGAGGTCGGCTCCGTCGAAGGCGAGCGTGGCGATGAGGAGGCTCAGTGTGAAGCCGACACCCGAGACCGTCGCGGTGCCGAGCACGCCGGCCCAACCGATCGGCGTCGTGATGCGCCCGCGCGACAGGCGTACGGCGAGCCACGACGTGAGGATGACGCCCAGCGGCTTGCCGACGACCAGGCCGACGACGACCGCGATCGTGACGGTCGAGGTGAGCGCCGCACCGAGCGAGCCCCACGGGACGGGGAAACCGGTGTTGGCGAGCGCGAACAGCGGCACGACGACGTAGCTGCTCCACGGGTGCCACAGGGCGAGCATCCGCTCGTTGGGCGACACCGCCGAGCGCAGGCCTACTTCGGCCGTGCGCGCGAGCTCGGCGGACGGCTGCTCGCGGAAGTCGCGGAAGAGGTGCGAGGCGCCCTCGAGCGTCTCGCGGTCCGGGCGATGGGCGATCGCGAGCAGTCCGACCACGAGGCCCACGATGACGGGGTCGACGCCGGCCTCATGCATCGCGACCCACGCGACGATGCCGAGCACCAGGTAGAGGGCACCCCGTCGGCCGCGACGCCGCGCGAGCACCACGATCAGCGCGAGCACGGCGACGGCCACGGCGAGCGCGCCGACCTGCAGTGACTCGGTGAAGGCGAACGCGATCACGAACAGGATCGCGATGTCGTCGGTGACGACGACGCTGAGCAGGAACGCGCGCAGTCGTCGGCGGTTGCCGCGGCCGGCGAAGGCCAGAACCCCCAGGGCGAACGCCGTGTCGGTCGAGAGCGGGATGCCCCATCCGGCGGCAGCGGGAGTGCCACGCGTGATCAGCAGGTAGAGCAGTCCGGCGGCCACCATGCCCGCGACGCCGGCGGCGACCGGCAGCAGCAGGTTGCGCCGCTCGCGGAACTCGCCGAGGTCGAGCTCACGCCTCGTCTCGAGCCCGACGACGAAGAAGAAGAACGCCATGAGCCCGCTGTTGACCCACTCGCGCAGCGGCAGCGACAGCACATGGTCGCCGAAGCCGATCGACAGCGCCGTCTCCCAGAAGTCCTCGTACGACGAGGCCGCCATGTTCGCCCAGACGAGGCCGAGCACCGCAGCGCCGAGCAGGACGACGGAGCTGCCGCTCTCGGTGCGGAGGTACGACGACATCGCCGATCCGCCGGCCCACGGGGACCTGCTCGGTGTCGAGTCGGCGTCGCTCATGTGTGGCCTCCCGCGATCCCCCCGCCCGCGGAACCGGGCACGACGTCCTGCCCAACCTTGGGCCAGGCAGGGCTATTCCGTCGAGCCCGGGTGGTCAGGCGGGAGCGCGCAGCAGGGGGAAGAGCGGGTGGTCCATCGGTGCGCCGACAGCGAGCTCGCCCTCCAAGCCCTCGAACGGTGGCGACGTACGCCACGGTCGAGGCGCGTGCACGGCGTCGTCGCCCAGGAAGCGCAGGGAGAACGCGCGTCGGCGCCGAGCACCGGGGACGCCGTACGCGTGATGGACCGTGAGCATGTGGAAGAACACGACGTCGCCCGGCTCGAGCGCCCAGCCGACGATCTCGTGCTGGTCGCGGAAGCCCTCGATGACGGGCAGCTCGTGCAGCGAGCCCTCGGGGAACCACCTGGCCTGGGAGTCCATGAACGAGCGGGGCATGAGCCAGCCGCCGAGGTGCGAGCCCGCGAGGAACTCCAGAGTCGACTCGGGCGAGACCGGGTCGACGGGCATCCACATCGAGCAGTTCTGGACGCCGTCGACGTTGTAGTACGGCTGGTCCTGGTGCCAGGGCGTCTCCTGCGCGGTGCCCGGCTCCTTCACGAGCACGTGGTCGTGGAAGAGCCGGACCGAGCTGCTCATCATCAGGGCCGCGGCGGCATCGGCCGCACGCGACTCGAACGCGATCTGCTCGAACTCCGGGATCCGCTGCCAGCTGCAGAAGTCCTCGACGAAGCGCCCAGGATCGTCGTCGAGGCTCGCCACCAGGAACAAGGGGGAAGGGTCGGCGAGGTTGCGCTCGATCCCGCGCTCGACGGTGGCGACCTCCTCGGGCGTGAAGAGCTGGCGAACGACGACCGCGCCGTTGACGCGGAAGGCCGCGACCGTGTCGGTGTCGAGCACCGACGCGTCGGCAGGGGAAGGGGTGCGGGGGGTGCCGGTCATGCGTTCCTCCTGGTCGGGGCCAGGGTAGGGCTCGGGGCGGGGCTCCGACTCGCCGAGTGATCTTGGCCGGACCAGTCACGTTCGATCCGACCTCGTCCGTACGATGCGACCGGTCGGCTTCGCGTCGGCCTGGAGCCCGGCGAACGAGGGAGGTCGAGTGGAGCACCGCGTCACGTTGGACAGCGGCGACATCTTGCGCACTCGTTTCGCCACGTCTGCGCTGCTCGAGCTGCTGCTGGGTTTGCGCACCGCCCAGGGTGCGACCTCGCCGGGCCCGTACGACGGCTGGCTCGACGCTGTGTCCCCGCACCTGAACCCTGATCTGCGCCTTCTCGCGCCGTTGACCCGGCCGGACGGACTCACGCCCGAGTTCATGGGGTCCTCGACATCACTCACAGGTGCCACCCTCGACCGCTACCGCACCGACATCGGGTTCGATCTCAGGGCCATCTCGGCCTTGCCCGACGAGACCGTCCGTCACACCGTCCTCGAGGTGCTCGACGAACCAGCCTCCGACCTGCGTGCCGTGATCGACCTCGATGGTTCGGGTGCGCGGATCGCGTCGGCCCTCGGCACCGCATGGGACGTCCTCGTGCGCCCGTGGTGGCCGACGATCCGCCGCCATGTGGAGGCCGATATCGGTTGGTGGACAAGCCTTTCCGCCGACCAGGGCATGGGGGCGATGCTCGAGCGGCTGCACCCTCGCATCAGCTGGGACGGTGAGACGCTCGTCGTCTCGCCGACGGCGATCGCGCAGGAGGTTGATCGCCGCGGCACCGGCCTCGTGATCGTGCCGAGCGCGTTCAACGCCCCTCGCGCGTCGATCGCCGCCGTCGCCGGCGGCCCCACCCGCCTGGTCTTCCCGACGCGCTCGCTCGGTGTGATCTGGGACGAGGGGGCGGCACCGAACGAAGACTGCCTCTCCTCGCTCATGGGCCGTACCCGGGCGCGCGTGCTGAGGCTGACCGCCTCACCCGTGACCACGTCGGTGCTGGCGTCGACGTCAGGGATGAGCATGGCCACCGTGAGCGAGCACCTCGCGGTTCTGCGCGACTCCGGGCTGGTGTCGTCGGACCGTCACGGCCGTGAGGTGCGCTACCGGGTCACCCGCGTCGGCCTTGCCCTGCTCGAGGCCAACTCCGGGCAGCCGCGGGCGGACTGACATCTCGTTCTGGTGTCGCCGGTTTCGGCGCATCCCGAATGGTCTGGCGCCGTACCGGGTCCGGAGGAGAGTTCCCGGGCCGGGCCCGACGACCCGCAGCCAGCTCCGCACGGGGGAGACCTGGCCGCGTGGTCGGCGGGCCCGGCCCGTGTCCGGAGCCGCCTGCCGTTCAGGACCTGCGGTGCACCTTGTGGTTGGCCGCCTGGGCTACCGGGCGCACCACCATGAGGTCGACGTCGACGTGCGCCGGTCGGGTGACGACCCACGAGATGCAGTCGGCGATGTCCTCGGCGGTCAGCGGGGAGTCGACGCCGGCGTAGACCGCCGCGGCGCGGTCGGCGTCCCCGTCGAAGCGGTTGAGCGCGAACTCGTCGGTGCGCACCATGCCGGGGGCGATCTCGGTGATGCGCACGGGCTGGCCGTTGAGCTCGAGCCGCAGCGTGGCAGCCATGGCGGCCACGGCGTGCTTGGCCGCGGTGTAGCTGCCGCCTCCCTCGTAGACGCTGTGACCGGCGGTCGACCCGAGCAGCACCACCGTGGCGGTGCGGGCGTCGCTGGCACCTGCCACCAGGGCGGGCAGCAGGGCCTGGGTGACGCGCAGCGTGCCGACGACGTTGACGTCGTACGTGCGCTCCCACGCCGCAGGGTCGCTCGTCGCCACCGGGGCGAGGTCGTACGAGCCGCCGGCGTTGTTGATGAGCACGCTGCACTCGGGCACTGCGGCGGCGAAGGCAGCCACCGAGGCCGGGTCCGTCACGTCGAGCTCCAGCGCCCTGATCGCGGGGTGCTCGGCGGCCAGGGCCGCCAGCTTGTCCACCCGTCGTGCCGCCGCCACGACGGAGAACCCGTCGGCGGCAAGGCGCCGAGCGGTGGCGGCGCCGATGCCGCTGCTCGCCCCGGTCACGACGGCGACGCCGCGGCGCCCGGTGCTGCTGCTCGGTGTGGTCACGTGCAGATCCTGCCGCAACGCTGACGCGTGCGACGGCTCGGCCTAGCGGAGGTAGCCGACGACGAAGGCGCGGACGTCCGCGCCGGAACCGGTTGCCAGCAGGGTGAGCGCACGGTCGGCCCCGATCGGGACGACGACGAGATCGGTGGTCCACAGCGACGAGACGAGGTCCGCGCTGCGGCCCTCGGCCGTTGCCCCGGTCGGCGCCAGCGACAGGGAGCCGGATCCCCTGCCGCCGCGGGTCTGCACGGAGAGCACGAGCCCCGTCGTGCCGGCAGGTACAGCGGCCGGGGGGAGGGTGAGCGTCGAGGGCACGTCCGCAGCGAGGGGTGCGGTCACACCTGTTCCGGTCAGCGAGTCGAGCACCTTCAGCGGCGCGCGTGGCACGAGGCGGCTGCCGGTGGTGTCGTCGGGTGCGCCGTACCAGCCGGCCACGTCGATGCCGATGACCACGGGGTTGGCGCCGTCGTTCGACACGGCCACGCGACCGTCGGTCGAGGCGATGGTCGCCGACGCCGACCGCACCAGCGTCCCGGTGTAGGCGACCGTGAACCTGCGCGGCAGCTCGGCCACCCCGAGGGCGCTCACGGAACCGACGCGCACGGTGCCGGTGACGCCGGGTGTGGTGGCGGACGCCGACACCCGGAGCTGGACTCCGCCGAGGCCGCTCTCCGGTACGCCGGCAGATCCGGCGAGCGGCACGAGGACCGTCGCCCCCGGCTCGATCGTGAGCGTGGTCGCGTGCAACGGCGTCTGAGCGTGCACGTTGCCGCCCGTGGACGTCGCCTCGAGCGCGGTCGTGGTCGGCGCCCAGGCCAGGACGTCGAGCGCGACATGCGTCGCGCCGTACGCCGACTGCACCCGGATCGTGCCGTCGGAGGCGACCGGCACGAGGTACGTCGAGGACACCGAGCGGTTGGCGTAGCCGCTGGAGGCGGCCGCGCTCGCGGGCGCCGAGGCGCCGGCCGTCCAGACCGAGAGGGTCGTCGTGGTGTTGGTGCCGAGCGGGTACACGCGCACGAGCACCGCCGACACGCCGGATCTCGGGATGCCGCCGAGACCGGTCACCTTCGCGGCGACGGCGCGCTTCTGCCCCGCCCAGCTCGGTCCGCTCGCGCGGCAGCGTGTCGAGGTGCCGGCTGCGGTGGAGGTGTCGAGGACGCGTACTGCTCGCACGGGCACGAGCTGCAGTGCCGCGGCCGCGGGAATCGTTGCCGACGTCGCTGGTGCAGCGCACACCGGCGTGACGAGGGGGCTGCCGTCGAAGAACGACGTCCAGCCGCGCGCGCCGTCCCACGTGAGCGAGAGGTGGATGTGGTTCCGGTGGCAGTAGTTGTCGTACGTCGCCGTCGCGCGAGCAGGGTTCGTCTCGCAGTCGAACAGGCCCTTCCACCCGGTTGCGCCGTAACCGCGCCAGATGCGGTTGTCCCATCCGATGTACATGACGCCGATGCGGCGGGCCATCGCCGCCTGGACGCCGTTCGCATCCGGGGCGAGGAGCCAGGTGAGGAACGCATCGGCCGCAGCCTTCTGCGCAGGAGTTCGTACGCTGACCATCCAGTCGAGCGCTCGTCCGTCCTTGTGCTCGCTCTGACCGCCGGACGCGCAGCTGCGCTCGTAGCCGATCGTCGGGTAGGCGGGGTACGTGGCCTGGATCAGCGCGCCGAGAGCCCTGGTCCCGGGTTTCGGCGCGGGTTCGCACAGGGCCTGGCCCTGGTAGTCGGCCTGGGAGTCGATGGCCTCGGTGAAGGCCGGCGTCACCGGGGTCACGCCGCGGGGCGACGTCGCGGTCGGGGTCGCCACCGCCGCACCGGTCGCCGGGGACGCGCCAGCGGCCAGGCCGACCGTGGCGAGCACCGCGGCGAGCCCGAGGACCGCGACACGGTGCCGGCGGCGGACGGGCATGGGCGAGCTCATGCTCCGAGTCATCGACCCGGCTGGCCGGACCTTGACCCCCTGGGTCGAACGCCTGAGCCTCCCGTGAGCATCGTCACGCAGCGTGCACCCCACCCGTCCGATCACGCGTATGGCGGCTTGACAGTCCCGCGACGCGACCACGTAGCGTCACAGCGCGGCTCCACGACAGGTCGGCCGCGCCCGGGTTCACGCCGGGACAGGGACCGACGAGCCGACGAGGGAGGGGTGGTCAGCGTGCTGCTCGTGCCGACGACCGCTCCCGCCGCGGCTCGCTCCACCTTGGCACGGCTGGCCGCGGTCGTGGTGGCCGCGCTCGCCGCAGCCTTGCTCGTCGCCGTCCCTGCTGCACCGGCTTCGGCGGCGACCGCGTCGCCGGCGTACGACGCACGCCTGCTCGTGCTCGTGAACCAGGCCAGGGCGAGGGCGGGGCTTCCGATCCTCGCGCTCTACGCCCCGCTGTCGACGCAGGCCTCCGCCTGGTCGAGCCGCAACGCCTCGGTCGACCGGCTCCAGCACGATCCGGCGTACGCCACCAAGGCGTCGACCGTGTGCACCTGGTCGAGTGCGCGGGAGAACGTCGCCTACACCACCGGTTCGGCCGACTCCATGTTCAAGGCGTACATGGCATCGCCCGGGCACCGCGCCAACATCCTGTCGAGGGACACGCAGTTCCTCGGCCTCGGAACCGTGATCGTGCCGTGGGCAGCGCACCCGTCGATCCCGTTGCGCTGGAACACGATGCGGTTCGTCGGCGGCAGCTGCCCCAAGCCCGGCACCACCTCGTCCGCCACGCCGACGACCGCGACGATCGTGCCGATGTCGACGCCGTCGACCAAGGGTTCGCCGTTCATCGTGCGCCTGGCCCTTGCCGCCCCAGCGGGCCCGACGCGTACGGCGACCCTGACGTTCACGCCGTCGCGTACCGGCACCGAGCGGGCCGTCACGACCGTGCGGCTGACTCCGGGCACCACCCACCGCACGTACTACCGGGGAGCAGCGACGGTGACCCAGTCCGAGAGCGGCACCTGGCGCATCCGGTACGCCGGCAGCACGCTCGCGCCGGGCAAGGCCGATCTCGCCTCGACGCGCTCGGTGTTCGTCACCGCGAAGTAGGGCAAGGTCCGCACACGAAGGTGAGCGGTGACACGCGCCGTACGCCTGCGTGACCCGACGTGGCGCACCACGATGGTCGTGTGCAGCCCTACGCCGACGCCGTCGACGTCGAGGAGTTCCTCGACCTCGTCGAGACCGAGCTAGGTCCGTCAGGCTTCACCCCCGCCACCGCGCTGCCGCTGCTGTCGGTCTGTCGCGACGAGCTCATGGCCGACTTCCGGCGCGCCGTGCGTCGTCGCTGGGGCCACTTCTTCGACCTTGCCAGCCTCGGTGGCATGCCGCTGCTCGGGCGCACGGGTGTTGCGGCCGCGCTCGGGCACGCGCCCCTGGACGGCATACGGCACCGGCTGATGGTTCTGGCCCTGCCGCACATCGGTCTCGAGGACGGCATGGTCGGCGCGGTGGTACGCCCGGGAGTGCCGGGGACGACGTCGGCCTGCGGAGCGGTCTCCGTGGCCCAGGCAGCCCTGGCGGAAGGGGTGTCAGGTGTCGTGCTCGACCGGCACGACATCGAGGAGTCGCTGCTCGTGGCACGGCTGTACGCCACCGTGGGCACGGGGCCGGTGCCCGGGCTCGTGGCGCTCACCGAGCTCGTACGCCGGGCCGCCGTCGACGAGCTGCGTCTGCTGGCCGGTGAGCTGTCCACCGCGGACGACCCCGTCGACGTAGCCCTGGTGTCGGGGATCGTCGTCCACGCCACCGGGCACGACCGGGTTGCCGGCGTCGAGATCGAGATCCTGCCTCGGCACGGGGACGCCGACGCGCCATAGTGTGCGGATGACCGACGAGAACGCGAGGCCGTCCCTGCACCTGACCATCGCCGACGGCGTGGCCACCGTGGTGCTCGACCGCCCGGAGCGGTCGAACGCCTTCGACCTCGCCATGGCGCTGGAGATCTCCCAGGTCGTGGACCGGCTGCGTGAGGACGACGTCCGCGTCGTCGTCGTGCGCGGAGCCGGCAGGCGGTTCTGCGCCGGCGGAGACGTGACCTCGTTCCTCGGCACGGACGATCCTGCGGCCTCCCTGCACCAGCTGGCCGAGCTAGCCGAGTCTGGGCTGCGCGGCCTCGGCGAGCTGCCGAAGCCGGTCGTCGTCGGGGTTCACGGCGCTGTCGCGGGCGCGGGCCTGTCGTTCGTGCTCAACGCCGACATAGCCGTCGCTTCCCGGAGCACCGCGTTCGTCGCCGGCTACCCCGCGATCGGGCTCACGCCGGACGCCGGTGTCTCGTGGCTGCTCCCGCGGGTGGTGGGCCAGCAGCGTGCACTGCGGCACCTGCTCAGCAACGAGCCTCTCTCCGCGGACGACGCGCTCGCCTGGGGCCTCGTGGCCGAGGTCGTCGACACCGACGACGACATGGTCGCGCGCACCGACGCCATCGCGGCGCGGCTCGCGACGTTCTCGCCGTCCGCGCTGGCTGCGGCCAAACGCATGGTGAAGGGTTCGTGGGCGACGACGCGCGAGGAGAACGCCGTCGAGGAGGCGGACACCATCGCGCACCAGCTCGGGACCGCGGAGGCGCAGGCCGCCGTCGCCGCGTTCGCAGCGCGCTGAGGTCGTCGCCGCCCGGCGGTCGCCGGCACGTGCCAGGATCCGATCATGAGCACCGAACCCGTCGCCCTCGCGGGGCGCCGCTTCGCCATCGTCTCGGTCGACGGCGTCGCGGTGATGCCCTCGACGGAGCCAGACCTCGTCTTCGGTGCGGACGGCCGGGTCTCGGGCAACGCCACCGTCAACCGCCTCATGGGGCAGTACGCGCTCGAGGGTGACGTGCTGCGGTTCGGTGCGCTCGCCAGCACGATGATGGCGGGCCCGCCCGAGAACATGGAGCAGGAGCAGCGGGTGCTGGCCGCCCTCGCCCACCCGTTGCGGGTCGAGGCTGCGGCCGACGGTGATGTGCTGCTCGTGTCCGAAGCCGGGACGACTCTGCTGCGCCCCGAGCCTGAGTCCGTCGACGAAGCCTGAGAGTCCGTGGATAGCCGCTGAGAGGGCCTGGCGCGTACCCTCGGCGCATGCTGGTCAAGCTGCTCATCGCCCTGGTCGTCGTCGCCCCCGTCGTGGTGCTCGTCGTCTCGGCGATCCGCGGCCGCGTGCGCGTGCAGTCGTGCTGCAGCGTCCCCGCCGATCGCGACGCCCGGCTGAGGTCGGCGCCCGAGGCCACAGCAGCCCTCGACGACTCCGCGCCGATGGTCAGCGCGAGCGCAGCGCCGCCTGCACCTTGAGCACGGTCGACCAGTTGCGACCGGTCCAGGTGACGCCGAGGACCTTCTTGACGAGCAGCTTCTGCACCTGGCTGTCGGCGACGCCTGCCGGGAGCCAGAGGTAGAGCTCGCGACCGTGCAGCTGCCAGACGTCGTCGCCGGTGTCGGCCGCCTCGAACCGCGCCACCGCATCGGGCCCGGGCTCGCGTGCGAGGAACGTGACGAGGTAGCGCGACGGGTTGTCGGCGATCTGGGCGAGCGGGTCGAGAGCCACGACGGCGTCGATCTCGTCGTCGCTGCGGACCACGACGTCGACCGCCAGCCCGACCTGTTCGCGCAGCGCGCCGGAGACCTTCGCGGCCAGCGCGTCGGGCTCGGCCCGGGAGGTGCCGACGACGTTGCCCGAGTTGAGGAGCGTGCGGACGTCACGGACGCCGACCGAGGAGACGACCGCGGCGAGGTCGGTCATCGCGATGCGGTTGCCGGTGCCGACGTTGATGCCGCGGAGGAACACGGCCCGGCGATCACCCATGCTGCGACCCTACGCAGCCCTGGTGACACCCAGAAGGTTCCTGCGCCGAATGCCTGAGCGGGGCAGGCTCGGGGGTCTACCTTCCTGCCATGATCCGTTTCCTGATCAACCTCGTCGTGTACTTCGTGTCGGCTCTCGTCGGCATCATCGTCGCGGACCTGATCTTCTCCGGCTTCTCGGTGAAGGTGGGCCTCAGCTACTTCGTCGTCGCGGCGATCTTCGCGCTCATCCAGGCGATCCTGTCGCCGCTGGTGCGCAGCCTCACGGAGCGCAAGGCCAGCGCGTTCATGGGCGGCGTTGGCCTGCTCAGCACGTTCGTCGCGCTGTTCCTGACCTCGCTGATCTCGGGCAACTTCGACATCGACGGCATCGGCACCTGGTTCGGCGCCACCGTCGTGGTGTGGCTGTTCGGGGCGATCGCGGCCTTCATCCTGCCGTTCCTGCTCGTCAAGCGCGTGGTCAAGGAGAACCGCTCCTGACCTCCCCTCCGGCCTCCCGGGCCTGGTCCCCGTCGACGCACAGTCGACTCGGGCCCGGCCCGACCTGTTGGATGGCGTGATGGCCGCGAACAGCGCGAACGACGCCCGGTACGACGCGCTGCTCGCGCAGGCCGCGGAGGTGTTCCCCGGCGTCGACATCGGCCGCCCCGTGCGGTCGCGGATGTACCGGACCCTGCTGGTCGCGCTCAGGGGGGTCAACGTGAAGGTCGACCTCGACGTCGCGGGCAAGGGCGACGTCCTCCCGGGCGCCGGGATCCTCGCCGCCAACCATCAGGGCGCGCTCGACCCCGTCGTCGCCCTCATGTCGACCTGGTGGCACGTGGTGGCCTTCACCAAGGCTGAGTGGTTCGAGGGCAGGTCGGCAGTGTTCTTCCGGTGGATGGGCCAGATCCCGTTGCGTCGCGGCGACGAGGAGTCGACGGCGTGGGCCCTGGAGATGGCCTCCCTCGCACTCGACGAGGGCGCCAAGATCGGTATCTACCCCGAGGGCACCCGCGGCCCCAGCCGTACGTCGCTCTACAAGCTGCACCAACGGGTGCTCATGCCGCTGATCGAGGGGCATCCGGACGTGCCGGTGTACGCGGTGGCCACGACCTACCCCGACGGCAGCGGCTTCCGCCGCAAGGCGCGGGTTCGGTTCTCGCCGCCCCTGCCCATCGACCCGCGCACGATGAGCGGCGACGAGATCGTCGCGGTCATCCGTGACGCACTGGTCGAGCTGGGTGATCTCACCTACGTCGACGTCCCCGCGTTCGTCGCCAAGGCACGCGCAGACCGGGAGGCGGGCAAGCAGAAGGAGGCGGAGGCCGGTCCGCAGGCGGACGGCTGAGCGGACGCCTCTGCTGGCCGCGGCACCGGCTCGGCCGTAGGGTGGCAGCACAACTGCAGACCAGGGGAGCTCGGAGGAACGCCGGGCTGAGAGGGTGGCCGACCGCCACCGACCCTCGAACCTGATCCGGGTAATGCCGGCGGAGGGACGGCTTCCATGCGCACCACCAGGACTCTTCTCGGCTCGGTCGGCCTTGCCGCGCTGGCCCTTCTGCTCGCCGCCTGCGGTGGTTCGGCAGGTGCCGCTGGCACGGTCGGTGCGACCGCCACGAGCCCTGGCACCGTTCCGTCGAGCTTCGCCCCGACAACAGTCACGCTTCTGACGCACGACTCGTTCGCGCTCACCGAGCAGCTGCTGACCGACTTCCAGAAGCGCTCGGGCATCACGGTGAAGATCGTCACCGGGGGCGACGCCGGCGAGCTGGTCAACAAGGCGGCGCTCACCGCCGGCAACCCCGAGGGCGACGTGCTCTTCGGCGTCGACAACACGCTGCTCTCGCGGGCGCTCGAGGCAGGCGTCTTCGATCCGTACGTGTCGCCCGCCGCCTCAGCCGTGCCTGCCTCGCTCGCGACGGCGACCGACGGTGCGGTCACGCCGGTCGACTACGGCGACGTCTGCATCAACGCAGACGACTCGTGGTTCGCCGACAAGGGCGTCGCCGTCCCGACGACGCTCGACGACCTGACCAAGCCCGAGTACAAGGACCTGCTCGTCGTGGAGAACGCCGCCACGTCGTCGCCAGGGCTCGCGTTCCTGCTCGCCACGATCGCGACCTACGGCGAGGACGGCTACCAGGGCTACTGGGCCAAGCTGCGGGCGAACGGCGTGAAGGTGGTCAACGGCTGGACCGAGGCGTACGAGGGCGAGTACACCGTGGGCGGCCAGGGATCGCGGCCGCTCGTCGTGTCGTACGCGTCCTCACCGCCGGCAGAGATCGTCTACGCCGCGGATCCGAAGCCCACCGAGCCGCGCTCGTCGGTCGTCACGTCGTCGTGCTTCCGTCAGGTCGAGTACGCCGGAGTCCTGCGCGGCACGTCGAACCCAGAGGCGGCGCGCGCGGTCGTCGACTGGCTGCTCTCGCCCGAGGTGCAGTCGGACGTGCCGCTGTCGATGTTCGTGCTCCCCGCCGTGGAGGGCACCCCGCTGCCGGACGTGTTCGTGAAGTGGGCCGCCCGCCCCGCGGCGTCGCTGACCCTCGACCCCGCGCAGATCGACGTGAACCGCGCCGCCTGGGTCGATGCCTGGGACCAGGTGACGTTGCGCTGACCACTCTGCTGCCGACCCGCGCTCCGGGCCCGCCCTCCGCGGCGGGCGCGGTCGGGTCGGCGCGCGTCCAACCGCCGCCGGCATGGTGGTTCGCCGTGGTCCCGGCGGTGTTCCTCGGCTTCTTCTTCGCCTGGCCGTTGCTCACGGTGCTCGCGCGCGGACTGTCGTCCGAGGGTCTCGACGTGCTCACCTCGGCGCCGACCTGGCGGGTGGTCTGGTTCACGACTGTGCAGGCGGTGCTGTCGACCGCGGCCACGCTCGTGGTGGGGCTGCCGGCGGCGTACGCCTTGCACCGCCTGCACTTCCGCGGCCGCAATACTCTGCTCTCGCTGCTCACCGTGCCGTTCGTGCTGCCGACCGTCGTGGTGGGCACGGCGTTCCGCGCGCTGCTGCCCGAGGCGTGGGTGGGCACGCTCGGTGCGATCGTGCTCGCGCACGTGTTCTTCAACCTCGCCATCGTGATCCGCGTGGTCGGCGGGCTCTGGGCGCACCTCGACCGTCGCTACGAGGCGGCGGCCCAGACCCTCGGCGCGTCGCCGTGGCGGGTGCTGCGCACGGTCACGTGGCCGCTGCTGCGACCGGCCGTGCTCGCGGCGTCGGCGCTGGTGTTCCTCTTCACGTTCACGTCGTTCGGTGTCGTGCTCGTGCTCGGCGGCCCGACCACGACGACGCTCGAGGTCGAGATCTACCGGCGCACGGTGCAGCTGTTCGACCTTCCCGGGGCCGCGACGCTCGCCGTGCTGCAGCTCGTCGCCGTGCTGCTCGTGCTCGTGGTCGCGGGGCGGCTGCAGCGGCGGCTCGCGGTGCGGCAGCGGCTCGCACGCGCAGACGTGGCGCCGATGCCCCCGCGCTCGGGTCTCGACCGCGGCGCCGTCGCCGTGACGCTCGGCCTCTCGCTGCTGGTGGCTGCGCCGCTGCTCGCGCTGCTGCACGACTCGCTGCGCGTCGGCGACCGGTGGGGTCTCGACTGGTGGACGGCGCTCGGCGCCGACGGCCCGAGCACGCGCGACGTCGCGGCGTGGGATTCGGTGCGCGTGTCCCTGACGTACGCCGCCGTCGCCGTGGTGGTGTCGCTCGTCGTCGGCGGTCTCGCCGCCTGCGCGATCGCGTACGCGCGGCGGGGGAGCGCGGCGCTCGACACGGCGTCGATGCTGCCGCTCGGCACGTCGGCGGTGACGCTCGGCTTCGGCCTGCTGATCACGTTCGCGGTGCCGCCGTTCGACCTGCGCGGCAGCTGGTTCATGGTGCCGGTAGGCCATGCGCTGGTGGCGATCCCGCTGGTGGTGCGCACGGTTCTTCCGGTTCTGCGCGCTGTCGACCCACGGCTGCGTGAGGTGGCCGCGACGCTCGGCTCGTCGCCGCTCCGGGCATGGCGCACGGTCGACCTGCCGGTGCTCGGCCGTGCACTGGGCGTCGGTGCAGGGCTGGCCGCCGCCGTGTCGCTCGGCGAGTTCGGTGCCACGTCCTTCCTCGCACGGGCGGACGCTCCGACGCTCCCGGTGCAGATCGGTCGGCTGCTGTCGCGCCCGGGTGAGGCGAACGTCGGCCAGGCGGCTGCGCTCTCGGTCGTGCTGGTGGTGCTGACGGCGCTCGTCGTCGTCGCCGCCGAGCGGCTGCGCCGCCCGGGTCAGGCGGAGCTGTGAGCGGCCTGTCGGTGCGCGGCCTGTCCGTCGACCTCGGCGGCGTGCGCGTGCTCGACGGCGTCGACCTCGACGTCGGTGCGCACGAGGTCGTCGCGCTGCTAGGCCCCAGCGGCGCGGGCAAGTCGACGCTCCTACGTGCGGTGGCCGGCCTCGTCGTGCCGGCGTCCGGCACCGTGGCGTGGGACGGCGACGACCTCGGCGACGTGCCGCCGCACCTGCGCCGCATCGGCCTCGTCTTCCAGGACGCCGTCCTCTTCCCGCACCTCACCGTGGCGGGCAACGTCGGCTACGGGCTGCCGTCCGTGACCGCTTCCGAGCGCGTCGCACGGGTCGAGGAGCTGCTCGCCCTCGTCGACCTCGCGGGGTACGCCGACCGCCGCGTCGACACGCTGTCGGGCGGCCAGGCGCAGCGGGTCGCGCTCGCCCGCGCGCTCGCGCCGCGACCGCGGCTGCTGCTGCTCGACGAGCCGTTCGGCGCTCTGGATC
>JBBQAY010000065.1:0-18363 GCA_038316965.1 Candidatus Nanopelagicales bacterium | reverse complement strand
GTTCGTCCACCTCCCTCGAGTTCGACCGGGTCATCTTCTTCTTCCCCGAGCTGTAGGCGAACGACGAACTAATCGTTGTCGGCGGCGTCGAGAGCGGCAACGACGGGCGCCGGGATCGGGAGATCGGGCCAGATCGACGGGTCGTGATGGGCGGCCGCCCACTGGGCGGCCTCCTCCGGCTCCTCGGCCAGGCGGATGCGATCGGCGCCGATGGCGGCGTGCTGGAGGTAGAGGCCGACCCGCCGGGTGAACCCCGACTTCGTCACCCACACCTCGGCGGTATCGCGCCCGGCGACCGACGCCGACACGGTGGCGACCACCCGTCCGTAGAGGCCGAGGCGGGCGTCGAGCTTGCCGATGTCGTGGAGCAGCGCGGCGCACAACCAGCGGGGGTCGTCGGCGTGCTCGGTGCCGGCGAGGCGCGCCTGCACGTCGCGCGCGACTCCGATGGCGTGGCGTTGGTCGTGGTTCGGCTGACGGCGGAACTGCGTGAACCCGTTCGTCGTGAGGATCGTCTCGACCCACGCGACGTCGTCGGCGCGCGGGGCGCCCGGCCACAACGCGCGGGTGAAGCGTCCGGCGAGGTGGCCGAGCTTCATCCGAAGACGAACCGGAACAGCGCGTCCTCGAAGGGACGGAGGAAGTCCGAGATGACGCCGGTCGAGAACACGAGCAGGAACAGCACGAGGAATCCGTACGGCCGGAACTTGTACCAGTTTGGCAACCAACTCCCGGGTAGCACCCGTTCGATCAGCGCGGAGCCGTCGAGTGGCGGAATCGGGAGGAGGTTGAAGAGCCCGAGGAACAGGTTCACCAGCGCGAACGAGAAAAGAATGCGGATACCGGTCGGCAGCTCGTCGAAGAAGCGCACCGGCGTGATGTCGGCGTAGGCGGCGCGCGCCGCGAGGGCGGCCGCGATCATGAGCAGGAAGTTGGTGGCGGGACCGGCGAGACTCACGAACAGCATGTCGCGGCGCGGATTGCGCAGCCGGGACGGGTTCACCGGCACCGGCTTGGCCCACGCCAACACCGGCAGGCCGACGATCGCACCCATCGCCGGCAACACGATCGAGCCGAACGGGTCGATGTGCGGCACCGGGTTCAGTGTGACCCGCCCGGCTTCCTTGGCGGTGCGGTCACCGAACCAGAGTGCGACGACGCCGTGGCTGATCTCGTGGAGGATGACCGCCACCACCAGGCAGCCGAACCAGATGACGGTCTGCTCGTCGAGGTGCACCGGGTGCCGGGTCGGCAGTCAGCGCCGGGCGGACGCGCACTCGATGCACACGCGCGCCGCGGGCATCGCTTCGAGGCGGGCCTCGGGAATCCGGCGGTGGCACGACTCGCACTCGCCGTAGGTGCCGTCGTCGAACTTGGCGAGGGCGTCCTCGATGTCGGTGAGGGTCTCGCTCAGCTGCCCGGAGAGCGCCTCGACCTCACCCCGCTCGGCGGTGACCTGACCGGAATCGGCGAAGTTCTCGTCGAAGTCGAGGTCGGCTTCGGTGACGTCGCCGGTGCCGTGCCCGAGACGCGCCAATTGCTCCTGGAGGCGCCCGCGCTCCTCCTGGAGCTGGTCGCGCAGCACCGTGTCGGACGTTTCGGCCATGGCACGAGTCTACCGCCGGACCCCTCGTGCCGGCCCTCGGGGATCGGGCATCGACTACCGGGTGCCGGCGCGGGCACGCGGATGGGCGGAGTCGTAGACCGCCCGCAGGCGCTCGGGCGACACCTTGGTGTACACCTGCGTCGTCGACAGGCTGGCGTGCCCCAGGAGCTCCTGCACCACCCGGATGTCGGCGCCGTGGTCGAGCATGTGCGTCGCGCACGAATGACGCAGCACGTGCGGGAAGAGCCGGTCGCCCAGTCCGGCGCGGTCCCCTGCGGCGCGCACGATCAGCCACGCGCCCTGACGGGTGAGTCGCCCGCCGCGCGCGTTGAGGAACATCCCGGGCTCACTCAGCCTGCTGCCAGTTCGGGCACGGAGCCGGGCCGGCCGCTCGAGCTCGGGGCGGCCGGTCGTGAGATAGTCGCCGAGCGCGGCCCGCGCGGTGCGCCCGAGCGGTACCACGCGTTCCTTGTTGCCCTTGCCGAGCACGCGGACCTGGCCGTCGTAGAGGTCGACGTCGCCCAGGTCGAGTCCGACGAGCTCGCTGATGCGCAGGCCACCGGCATAGAGGGTCTCGAGGATGGCGCGGTCGCGTCGCGGGCGCGGGCCGTCGCCGGGCACCGCGTCGAGCAGCGCCTCGACCTCGGCCTCGGTCAGCGCCTTCGGGATGCCCTGAGGGACGCGCGGCCCGCCGATCTCCTCGCTGGGATCGGAGAGCAGCAGGCCCTCCTCCACACAGAAGCGGTGGAACGAGCGGACCGCGGCGAGGGCGCGGGCGATCGACGACTCCTTGAAGCGCCGCATGCCGTCGTCGGTGCGGGCCTGCTTCAGCGACTCGACGTACCCGGCGACGACGGCCTCGTCGACCCGGGCGGGATCGACCTCGCCGTGCGCCCGCAGGTACGCGGCGTAGCGGCGCAGGTCGCGCCGGTACGCGGCCAACGAGTTCGGCGCGAGCCCGCGCTCGACGCGCAGCCACGTCTCGTACTCGTCGAGCAGTGCGTCGAGCGCGTCGGCCACCGGTTACTCGGCCGTGAGGAACCGACGCGCCAGCAGGAGCCCGATGATGCTCTTGGCGTCGACGAGTTGACGCGTCGCGATCAGCTCGTCGACCTGATCGAGGGGGATCCGTTCGATGGTCATCGCCGCTTCTTCGGCGCTGACCGCGGCCCGCTCGCGCGCCTCGAGATCGGTGGCGAGGAAGAGGTGGGTGTACTCGTCGCAGAAGCCGGGCGAGTTGTAGAACTCGGCGAGCGGTTCGAGACGACCCGCGTGGTACCCGATCTCCTCCTCGAGCTCGCGGTTCGCGGTCGCCTCGGGCGCCTCGCCGGCGACGTCGCGCTTGCCCGCGGGTACCTCGAGCAGGTTCTTGCCGGTGGCCACCCGCCACTGCCGCACGAGCAACGCGTCACTGCCACCATCGGGATTGGCGATCACCGGCACCACGACGACCGCGCCGGGATGACGGACGACGTGGCGGTCGAACTCGTCACCGTCAGGACCGGCGACGCGGAGACGCTCGAGCTGCAGGAACCCGACATCATCGAGCGTGCTCGCGCCGAGCACGCGGAACCCGTGCTCGTCGTCCACGGACGGCTCAGACTGCGGATGCGTCGATCGGCAGCGGCAGGCGCGGACGACGACCTTCGGCCCGGTCCCGCGCCGCCTGCACGAAGGCCGCGAACAGCGGGTGGGGACGGTCGGGACGGCTCTTGAACTCGGGGTGCGCCTGGGTGGCCACGAAGAACGGGTGGTCGGGCAGTTCGACGAACTCGACCAGACGGTCGTCGGGCGACGTGCCCGAGCACACGAGACCGGCCTCCTCGAGGCGGGCCCGGTACTTGTTGTTGACCTCGTAGCGGTGCCGATGGCGCTCGTAGATGACTTCCTGGCCATAGGCGCGCTGCACGATCGAGCCGGGCTTCAGCTTCGCCGGGTACGAGCCGAGCCGCATGGTGCCGCCCATGTCGACCACCCGTCGCTGCTCGTCCATCAGGTCGATCACGGGGTAGGGTGTGTCGGAGGCGAACTCGCTCGAGTTGGCGCCGGCCAGGCCGCAGGCGTCGCGCGCGAATTCGATGACCGCGCACTGCATGCCGAGGCACAGCCCGAGGAACGGGACGGCGTGCTCACGGGCGAAACCGGCCGCCGTGATCTTGCCCTCGATGCCGCGGAAGCCGAACCCGCCGGGGATGACGATGCCGTCGAGGTCGCGGAGGCGTCCTTCCGCGAGCAGGCCCTCGGCGTCGTCGGACGCGATCCAGTCGATCTCGACCGCGGCGCCACACGAGTAGCCACCGTGCTTCAGCGCCTCGACGACCGACAGGTACGCGTCGGGCAGGTTGATGTACTTGCCGACGAGACCGATGCGCACCGGCTCGGTGGCCGCCTCCACCTGGGCGACGAGCTTCTTCCAGTCGCGCAGGTCGGGCTCGTGCTGGTCGAGGTGCAGGGTGTTGCAGATGTAGTCGTCGAGGCCTTCGTCGTGGAGGACGAGCGGGATCTCGTAGAGGGAAGGCGCGTCGACACACGACACGATGCCCGCCTCGGGCACGTCGCACAGCTGGGAGATCTTCTCCTTCAGCCGGGTCGGGATCGGGCGGTCGGAACGGCAGACGATGGCGTCGGGCTGGATGCCCCGGCTGCGCAGCTCGGTGACCGACAGGTAGGCATCGGGAAGGTCGACGTACTTGCCCACGAGCGCGACCGTGACCTCGTGCTCCGGGTGGTGGACGCGGCGCAGGAGCTGGTCCCACGCGGTCCAGTCGACGTCGCGGAAGGGCAGGTCGAGGCGACGCACCACATAGGCGTCGAGGCCTTCGCTGTGCAGCACCTTGGGGATGTCGTAGATGCTGGGAGCGTCGACAGCCGCGACGACCGCCTCGACGTCGACGTCGCACATGAGCGAGATCTTGCGCTTGATGCTCGCCGGCACCTCGCGGTCGGCACGCAGCACGATCGCGTCGGGCTGGATGCCGATGTTGCGCAGGGCTGCGACGGAGTGCTGAGTCGGCTTGGTCTTGAGCTCGCCCGACGGTCCGATGTACGGCAGCAGCGACACGTGCAGGAAGAAGACGTTGTCGCGACCGATCTCGTGCCGGATCTGGCGGATCGCCTCGAGGAACGGCAGCGACTCGATGTCGCCGACCGTGCCGCCGACCTCGGTGATGACGACGTCGACCTCAGGACCTGCCATGCGACGGATGCGCGACTTGATCTCGTTGGTGATGTGCGGGATCACCTGCACGGTGTCGCCGAGGTACTCGCCGCGGCGCTCCTTGGCGATCACCTGCGAGTAGATCTGGCCGGTCGTGACGTTGGCGGACCCGTGCAGGTCGACGTCGAGGAAGCGCTCGTAGTGGCCGACGTCGAGGTCGGTCTCGGCACCGTCGTTGGTGACGAACACCTCGCCGTGCTGGAAGGGGTTCATCGTGCCCGGATCGACGTTGAGGTACGGATCCAGCTTCTGCATCGTCACGCGGACACCGCGGGACTTCAGGAGGTTCCCGAGCGAGGAGGCCGTGAGCCCCTTGCCGAGTGAGGAGGCGACGCCGCCGGTGACGAAGAGGTGCTTAGTCGTGTGGCCCACGGGGGTCCAGGCTATCAGGGGGCGGGAGCGGCGCGGACCGTCTCGGAGACCGACGGCGTGTCCGGGCGTGGCGCGACCGCTGCGACGCCGGGAGCGGTGGTCGTGGGCGTGCTCGTCGGGGTCGGCGAGGTGGTGGTGGGCGTCGGCGACGGCGAGGTCGTGGTGGGTGTGGGCGTCGGTGTCGGGACGGGCAGCATGGCGCCCACCTTGAGCGTGGCCCGGGCGTAGTAGCGCGCCATGTACGGCGTCACCGTCCGTGGCAGCTCGACCGTGACCGCGAAGCCGGAGTAGTAGGCGTTGAACCAGCCGGTCAGAGTGCCGGCGCACGGGCCGCCGCAGGAGACCGTCCGGGTGGGGAGGTTGAAGGCCTGCGCGAGGCGGTAGGCCCAGAGCCGCGTCTTGGCATTGCCGACGTCGATCGAGCGGGCCGCCTGGTGCAGCGAGACGACGAGGTCGGGCCTCAGCTGGTCGAGGAACCGCACCATGGCCTGGCTCTCAGGCTCGGACAGCGCCGAGCCTCCCGGGTAGTAGACGAGGCTGGAGTAGCTACGCCGCCAGCCCTGGGGGAAGTTGCGGTTGAGGTCGACGCGACGGGCGTTCTGCCGCGTGCCCCGGACACTGCCGTCCGGGTTCATCGTCGAGATCGTCCACACCTGCACGCCTGGCGGCGGCGCCAGCGCCCGCACCTGTCCGACGACGGCGCGGCCGGCCGGCTCGCTGCCGTGCATCTGCCCGAGCACGAGGAGCACCCGGGGCGCAGAGGCTGGCCCCTGTCGGCGGGCGACGATGTAGCGACCAGTGACCGAACGGCCGACCACGAGGGAGTCCGGAGCAGCAGCCCGCCACGCGAGGGTGGTCGCGGACGCCGTGCGCACGACCGCCGCGGACGCGGACGGCCCGGCTGCCAGCAGTGACATCAGCACAGGGAGCAGAACTCCGAGGGCGAGGGCGGTGAGCGACGCCGTGACGGCGCGAGCGGTACGACGGGTCACCACCTGAGGCTACGAGACGGAGGCATCCTTCGTCGTGAGCCGTCCGGTGCACGGCCGCGTCGCACATCGCCGGGGCGTCACGTGCGTCCCAGCTCCTCGCGCAGCACCGACAGGCCCACCGAGCCGAGAGCCAGAGCCCTCATGTGCCACGCCTTGAGGTCGAACGACTCCCCCGCGGCCTCCTCGGCGTCGGCCCGGGCCGCGAGCCACTCGCGCTCCCCGACCTTGTAGCAGATCGCCTGTCCGGGCAGACCGAGGTAGCGGTCGATCTCGCTCGTGGCGAAGGCCTCGGGCTGAAGGCCCCTCACCTGCAAGAAGTCGCGGGCGACTCCGGCGTCCCAGACCGTGCCTCGAGGGTCCGCAGCAAGCCCCTCGACCAGCACCGGATCGATGTCGGCGGGGATCTCGAGGCCGAGGTGCAGCCCGATGTCGATGACCACGCGCGCAGCCCTCAGCGCCTGGTTGGAGAGATAGCCGAGCTCGGTCGCCGCTTGTGAGAAGTACCCAAGCTCGTCCATGAGCCGCTCGGCGTACAGCGCCCAGCCCTCGCCGTTGCCGGAGATGAACTCCATCCGCTGGAAGCGCGACAGCCGCTCGGTCTGGGTCTTGACGTAGCCGAGCTGGAGGTGGTGACCCGGGACGGCCTCGTGGTACCAGACCGACAGCAGCCACCACTTCCGGAACGTCGGCCCGACCACCGGCAGCCACGTGCGTCCCGGACGGCTGAAGTCCTCGCTCGGGGCGGTGTAGTACGGAGCGGCCGCGGCGCCTGCCGGTGCGAGCATCGCCTCGCAGCGGAGCATCTGGTCGGGGATGTCGAAGAAGCGGCCGTTGAACGACTCCGTCGTCTCGTCGGTCACCTGCTGGAGCCAGGCCCGCGCCTCCTCGGCTCCCTCGATCGTCCACTCGGGGTCGAGGTCGAGCCGCTGCATCGCGTCGTACGGAGTGACGCCGCCGTACAGCCGCGCGGCGCAGGAGTTCATCCGGTGGGTGATCTCGGCGAGATCGGCCCAGCCCCAGGCGTACGTCTCCTCCGGGTCGATGTCGGTGCCGCTGTAGACGCGGGCCATCGTGCGGTAGACCTCGCGGCCCACGCCGTCGTGCTCGAGGGCAGCCGGTGCGTACGTGCCGCGCATCCACCCGGCAAGGTCGGCGTACGCCGAGGTTGCGGCTGCGGCCGCCACCGCGAGCCGGTCGCCGACCGCGGGGTCGTCGCCGGAGTAGCCCGCGACGTAGGTGTCGAACCACGCCGAGGGCTCGGCACCGCCGTCGGCCTCGAGACCGGCACAGATGGCAGCCATCCGGGCGGCGCCCAGCACCTGTCGACGCGCCGGGAGCACCCCGGCCTCGATGCCGGTCGAGTACGCCGTGCGCAGAGAAGCGAGGGCGCCCGGCACCTGCTCGAGCCGCTCGGCGATCACGGTCCACGCCGCGTCGTCAGCCGTCGACATCATGGTGAAGACGTTGCGGTTGTACTGCACGGGACTGCCCAGCACGTTGACGTCGGCCAGGTGGAGTCTCAGCTCGTGCACGGCCAGACGCGATCCGAGCCGCTCACGCATCACGGCGACCGCGAGGCGGTCGTCGTCGTTCTCGACCACGATCTCGTCGAGCTCGCGCAGCCAGCCTCGTGCCTGCTCTGCGCGTGCGTCGTAGGCGGCGGGCGACTGGTCGGTGAGCAGATGGTCGAAGCCCGGAACGCCCATGTAGGTGGCGAAGATCGGGCTTCCCGCTGCGGTCTCGTCGACGATGCGGGAAGCGAGGTCGAACACCGGCGTCATGCGCTGGCCTTCCTTCGTGGCTTGGTGGTCGTGGTCGCGTGCGAGCTGCTGCGGTCGGCCGCCGCGAGGTCGAGGAGCTCTCGGGCATGGGCCGCGGCGGACGACGAGCCCTCGAGCCCGGCCAGCATGCGTCCGAGCTCGCGCACGCGCTCGGCCTCGTCGAGCACGGTCACGCCCGACGTGGTAACGCGTCCGTCGTCGCTCTTGACGACGACCACGTGCCGGTCGGCGAAGGCGGCGACCTGGGGCAGGTGCGTCACGACGATGACCTGCGCCGACGTCGCGAGCCGGGCGAGCCGGCGTCCGACCTCGACGGCCGCCCGACCGCCGACTCCGGCGTCGACCTCGTCGAAGACCAGGGTCGGCACCGACTCGGAGCCGGCGAAGACAACTTCGACGGCGAGCATGACGCGCGACAGCTCGCCGCCGCTGGCGCCCTTGGCGATGGGGCGGGCGGGAGCCCCGGTGTGCGGCGACAGCAGCAGCTCGACCTCGTCGACGCCCGACGGTCCGAACGCCAGCCGCACGCTGCGGTCGCCGAGGGAGACCTCGAGGCCGTCGGGCTGCTCCAGATGACGCACGTCGACGACGAGCTCGGCGTTCGGCATCGCAAGGTCGGCGAGCTCGGTCGTGACGAGCGCGCCGAAGCGCGACGCCGCCTCGGTGCGCGCGGAGGACACCTGCCCGGCGAGCCGCCCGAGCTCGGCCCGCAGTGCACCGCGTTCAGCCTGCATCGACTCGAGCCGCTCGTCGTCGGCGTCGAGCAGGAGCAGTCGATCGGACGCCGCAGCGGCAAAGGAACGGACGTCGTCCACGGTGTCGCCGTACTTGCGCGTGAGTGCGGTGAGCGCGGCACGACGGTCTTGCACTGCTGCGAGCCGGGCGGAGTCGTTCTCGACGGCCGCGGCGTACGACGCCAGCTCGGCGGCGATGTCGGCCAGCGCCGCCGAGGCATCGGCCAGCCGATCCGCGAGCACTCCGAGTGCGGGGTCGTGCTGGCGCTGGGCGTCGAGAGTGCGACGTGCGGCTGACACGAGTGCGAGGGCGTCGACGTCGGCCGTGGAGTCGCCGTCGGCGCGGAGCGCGGCGTGCGCCTCCGCCGCCGCATCGCGCAACGACTCGGCGTGACCGAGCCTTGACGACTCCGCGGAGAGGGCATCGCCCTCACCCGGTTGTGGTGCGACCGCTTCGATCTCGGCGAGGCCGTGCCGCAGCAGATCGGCCTCCTGCGCGCGCTCTCGGGCGTGCGCGGTGATGTCGTCGAGCTCGTGCTCGACCTCGCGCAGCCGGTCGTACGCCGTGCGATACGCCGCCCGCGGCACGAGCACCGGGTCACCGGCGAAGCGGTCGAGCGCCGCCCGCTGGCGAGCAGGTGCGAGAAGCCGCTGCTGGTCACTCTGGCCGTGCACGGCGACGAGGTCGTCCGCCAGCTCGACCAGCACTGACGCAGGCACCGAGCGGCCACCGAGGAAGGCACGGCTGCGCCCCTGCTCCGCCACGGTCCGGGCGATGACGAGGGAAGCGCCGTCGAGAGTGCCGCCGGCGTCGTCGACGCGGTCGACAACGCGCTGCTCGGTGACGACGAACCGGCCTTCCACCTCGGCCTTGGGAGCTCCGCTCCGCACCATGCCCGCATCAGCGCGGCCGCCGAGCAGGAGCCCAAGACCGGTGAGCACCAAAGTCTTCCCGGCCCCCGTCTCGCCGGTGAGCGCGGTGAAGCCCGCGTGCGGCTCCACCACGACGTCGTCGATGACGCCGAGGCCGCGGATCCGGATCTCCTCGATCACCCGCGCGTGCCCCGCCAGCCGTCGACGGGCAGCGCGAACTTGGCCACGAGCCGGTCGGTGAAGGGCAGCAGGTGAAGTCGGGCGAACCTGACCGGCTCCGGGTGCCGGGTGATCTCGACCCGCGATCCCTGCGGCAGCTCGACCAGACGCCGACCGTCGCACCACATGACGCCACCGCCCTGGCCGGAGAGCACTTCCACGGCGATGGTGCTGCGCGGCGACACGACGAGCGGCCGGGCGAACAGCGCGTGCGCACTGATCGGCACCACCAGCAGGGCCTCGACCTCGGGCCACACCACGGGGCCGCCGGCTGAGAAGGCGTACGCCGTCGAGCCGGTGGGCGTCGCGGCCACGACGCCGTCGGCACCCCAGCGCGACAGCGGCCTGCCGTCGACCTCGACGAGGACCTCGATCATGCGCTCGCGCGCTGACTTCTCGACCGAGGCCTCGTTGAGCGCCCACGTCCGCGCGACCTCCACACCGTCACGCGTGACGACCACCTCGAGCGTGGTGCGCTCCTCGACGGTCCAGGTGCGGTCGACCACGGATGCCACCACGGTGGCGGTCTCGTCGCGCTCGGCCTCGGCGAGGAAGCCGACGTGCCCGAGGTTCATGCCGAGGATGGGGACGTTGTAGGGCCTGGCCAGCTCGGTGCCGCGGAGCATCGTGCCGTCGCCACCGATGACCACGACCAGCTCACAGCCCTCGGCCGCGCCGTCCATGCCGACGATCTCGACGTGCGGCAGATCGATCTCGACGTCGCTCTGCGCGCGGACCTCGATGCCGGCGGCGACGAGTGCATGAGCGATCTCGTGCGCGACCGCCACCGCCTCGGGCCGCACGCCGTGGACGGCGAGCAGCACCCGGCGCTGTGCGCCCTCGGGCGGCTGCGTCACTGCGGGCCCTCCTCGATGGCTCGGGCGAGGTCGGCGTCGTCGAGCGGATCGGCCCCACGACGCAGGTGAAGGAAGTACTCGACGTTGCCGCTCGGCCCCGGCAGGGGTGAAGCGACGACGCCGGCGGTTCCGAGACCGAGGTCCCAGGCCGCCACCGCGATCCTACGGACTGTGTCGGACCGGAGCGCGGGGTCGCGCACCACTCCACCGGCTCCGACGAGCTCCTTGCCGACCTCGAACTGCGGCTTGACCATGAGCGCGAGATCGGCATCCGGCGTCGCCACGGCGGCGAGCGGGGGAAGCACGAGCCGCAGTGAGATGAAGGACAGGTCGCCGACGACGAGGTCGGGCGCGTACGGGAGCAGATCGGCAGTGAGGTCGCGGACGTTCGTGCGGTCGAGCACCGTCACGCGCTCGTCGCTGCGCACCGGCCACGCGAGCTGCCCGTACCCGACGTCGACCGCGACGACCGCCGCGACCCCCCGTCGCAGCAGGACGTCGCAGAAGCCACCCGTGCTGGCGCCGGCGTCGAGGGCGTGGCGACCGGCGACGTCGAGGCCGAACGCGTCGAGGGCCCCGACGAGCTTGTGCGCGCCACGAGAGACGTAGTCAGGTCCTTCGACCGCCTCGGACACCTTGATGCTGGAGCCGGCGTCGACCTGGGTCGCCGGCTTGGTGGCGACGACGTTGCCGAGCTGGACGCGACCATCCTCGATGAGCGCGCGCGCCTGCTCCCGGGACCGGGCGAGGCCGCGGTGGACGAGCTCGGCGTCGAGCCGGCGGCGGGCGGGTGCCACCGCGCTCAGCGGACCTCGGCGTCGGCCAGAGCGTCCTGCAGTCGACGGTGCACGTCGTCGTAGACCGCGACGTGGTCGGACGTCGGCAGCTCCGCGAGGTCGCCGAGGCGAGCGGTGGCGGCGTCGATGCGGGCATCGCCCGTGACCTCCGGGTCCGCGAGCGCAGCCAGCTGCTCGCGCGAGGACAGCGCGAAGGCCAAGGTGCCGCTCGGCAGCTGCTCGTGGGAGGCACCGGGCCCGACTGCCTCGGAGCCGTCGTCGATGTCGTCGAGGGGATCAGCGCCGGTCAGTGCCTCGACGGTCTCGACCTCGACCGTCTCGATCACGACGGTCTCGACCTCGGGCGCGGCGGCGACGTACGGGGTGGAGTCCCAGGACTCGCTCACGCCTGACCGTCCTCGGGTGCCACGACGACCTTCTTCTTGCGCGGACGCGGAGCAGGAGCAGGTGCAGGTGCCGCAGCTTCGTCCGATACAGCCTCGACGCTGCCGGCCGAGCTCGCCGCGGGGGGCGCGGCCGGGGCGGCGGACGAGACGCCCACCTGGGCGCGCACCTCGGCCAGCGAGGACTCCAGCCGTGAGACGTGCCGACGCACGGCCGCCAGCTCCTCCTCGCGGACGAAGCCCATCCGGCCCGCCGCGCGGTCCACCTCGGTGCGCACGAGCCCGACGAGCAGCTCGCGGTTCTGCTCGCTGGTCTCCACGAGGTCGTCGGCCAGCTTGGCCACCTGGCCGGCAGCCACGGTCGCGGCGGCCGTGGCCTGGTCCTTGCCGGGCACGGGGACGGCACCGGTCAGGTCGAGCCCCTGGCTCAACAGCGCCGCCGCGGCTTCGCGGGCCCTGGTGACCGTCACCTCGGTGAGTCCGGTGGCCAGCTGGACATATCCGCGCAGCGCCTCGAGCACGTCTGTCACCCATCGTCGTCGGTACGTGGTCGGACCGCCCTCGCGACCCACGGGCCACGCTACCGCGCGGCCCTGCGCTAGCGTCGAGCACCGTGGCATCCCTCGAGTCGGTCCGGGCAGGGCTCAGCGCCCTGGCCGTGTCCATGGACGACCTCGACCCCGACACCCGGCGCAAGATCCCGGATCGCGGTGTCTCGGTGTACTTCTCCGACCTCGAGTCGGCCTTCGCCGGGCGCCTCGAGGCGGGCTCCCTGGTCGACGTCGTCGAGATCGACCCCTCGCAGCGCAAGGACGCGCACCTCCGGCTGGCGATGAGCTCGGACACCTTCCTCGACATCGTCGAGGGCCGCCAGGACTTCGCCCACGCCTGGAGCCACGGAGGGGTGAAGGTCGACGCACGGATCCGCGACATCTGGGAGCTGCGCAAGTTCCTCTGAGGCGAAGCCCCGACCGATCCCACCTCGGTGTCGGTCGGTGAACGCCAGGGACGCTCAGCGAGCGAGCGCGGCCACGACGTCGCGCTCGAGCGCGTCGATGTCGAGGTCGGGCACCGCTGCGCCGGAGTCGGCCGCCGCCCAGGCGGCGGTGCACGCCACGCGCAGCCGTCCGAGGTCGTCCCCCTCGGCTGGCGGGTTCATCACCAGTGACGACGCCGCCGCTGACAGCGCGCGGAGGTCTGCGCCCAGGTAGGTCGGTCGACGGTGGATCGGGGCGTCGAGCAGGGCGCGCACCCCGTGGACACCGGTCAGCACCATGAGGCTCGCGATGCCGCTGCGATGCCCCGCCTCGATGTCGGTGTCCAGCCTGTCCCCCACGATGAGAGGACGCAGCGCGCCGACACGCTCCATCGACTCCCGTACGAGCGGTGCGTACGGCTTGCCCGCCACCACGTCGGGGGCCACGCCCGTCGCCGACACGACCGCACCGACCAGGGCGCCGTTGCCGGGTGCGACGCCTCGCTCGGTCGGGATGCTCAGGTCGAGGTTGGTCGCCACGAACACCGCTCCCGAACCGACGGCGTACGACGCCTCAGCGAGATCTCGCCAGGAGACGTCAGGGCCGTAGCCCATGAGGACCGCCGCGGGTGAGTCATCGGCCGAGACGACCGGGACGAGCCCGCGGGCCAGCAGGGCCATTCCCACACCCTCGCCACCCACGGCCAGGACCCGGCTGCCGCCCGGCACGCGGGAGGCCACCTCGCGAGCGCCGGCCTGGGCGGAGGTCACGACGTCGGAGTCGACCACGTCGAGGCCGAGCGAACGCAGGTGGGCGGCTACCGTCGCGGGCGGCCGCGCGGCGTTGTTGGTGACGTACGCCGTGGCCGTCCCCGCCGACGTCGCCGCCGAGATCGCGACGACCGCATGCGGGACGGGATTCGGTCCGACGTACACGACGCCGTCCAGATCCAGGAGAAGGGCATCATGCAGGTCGAGCAGCGTGCGTGGGTCGCCGGTGCCGGTCGCGAGGGTCATGCCATCCCCTCTCCCGGCGATCCCACGGGGTCGAGGCCGGCCTCGGCCCGAGCCGCGAGGGTCGCGCGCACCTGCGTCAGAGCCCGCCCGTACTCGAGGCGGTCGGGTCGCATGACGGCCGCCATCGCGAGGTGCTCGGCTGCCTCGGGGAACCTGCGCAGTCTCCACAGCGCAAGGCCGAGCCCGAACCGCGCGTAGTCATCGTCGGGCGCGAGGGCGATCAAGGTTCGGAACTCCCGCGCGGCCTCGTCGAAGCGACGCGCGTCGAAGAGTGCGCGTGCCCACGCCTCCCGGATCGACGCGGCATCGGGCTCCGCCCGCGCGGCCCAGGCCAGGAGCTCGGCGGCCGCGGCCGCGTCACCCCCGGTGAGCAGGGCCGTGCCCCGCCGATACCAGTCGTAGGCCTCACCCGCCGGAGCGAGCACACCCTCGGGCAACCGCAGCACCGGAACCCCGTCGGAGGAGCGCAGCGCCGCAACCCCGTCGGCGAGACCGGCGGAGGCCTCGGGCTCGGGGACGGCGTCGCTCACCCGGCCATCGTGCCACGCTCCCGCTGGGCCGCCGTGGCGAGGCGTGCTGCCGACGCCACCTCGACCTCGTACCTCGACACGGGGCCGGCGCCCGAGCGGAAGAACCGTCTGTGCAGGGAACCGCCCACCTGCACCTCGTCACCGTGCGTCCACCGCAGGATCGAGCGTCGGAGCCTGCCCGAGTAGGCGGCGCAGTCGATCGTGTCATGGGTGGCGCGGCCACCCGACGGCCGGTCGACGACGACGCGGAACACCACGACCGAGTCCCCCGAGGGGAGGTCGCGCTCCTCCGGGTCGCCGGAGATCCGGCCCTGCAGCCTCACCTCGTTGACTGCTCCCGGCTCATCGGTCGGCGCCACCTCGGGTGCCTTGCGCGCTGCCATCTCGGCCTCCCTGGCTGTGTCTGCACCCCTTGCAGGTGCGGTCCGGGCCGTACGCTCGCAACGCCGGTCCCACGTTGCTCCACCCGCGCGAGCGGCCGGCTGGGGACGACACGCGAGGAGGTGCACCTGTGGACGACACGGTCGAGGAGCCTGCCGGGCCGGTGGATCTCGGGGGTGAGGTCTGGCTCGTGGACACCCGCATGGGCGGCTACGAGGGCATCACCGCCGGCTACCTCATCCGCGGCGAGCGCCCGGCGCTCGTGGAGACCGGGGCCGCCAAGTCCGCAGGGGAGGTGGTTCGAGCGCTGGACCTCCTGGGGATCGGCGCCGACGACCTGGCGACCATCGTGGTCACCCACATCCACCTCGACCACGCCGGCGGGGTCGGCGACCTCGCGGCGGCGTTTCCTCGCGCCGAGGTCGTCGTCCACGAGGCCGGCGCACGCCACCTCATCGACCCCTCGCGCCTGCTCGCCAGCGCCGCCCGCGTGTTCGGCCCGGTGCTCGACGAGCTCTTCGGGCCGCTCCTGCCCACCGAGGCTGCGCGCGTCCGGGTGCTGCACGACGGCGACGCCCTCGACCTCGGCGGGGGCCGCCGGCTCGAGTCGTTCGACTCCCCCGGGCACGCCCGCCACCACGTCGGTCTGCTCGACTCGCTCACCGGAGACCTCTACACCGGAGACGCGGCAGGCGTCTGGACGCCGGAGACCGAAGACCTGCGCCCAGCGACGCCTCCGCCCGAGTTCGATCTCGAGACCGCGATCGCGTCCCTGGAGAAGATGCGCGAGCGAGCGCCGACCCGGCTGCTGTTCAGCCACTTCGGACCGGTCCACGACGTCGGCACGACGCTCGACCGGTCCATCGAGGAGCTGCGGCTGTGGGTGGAGCTGGTTCGCGAGGCCCGCGCCGACGGGCTCGACGTCGATCACGCGGTCGCGCGCGTGCGCGAACGAACCCTCGAGCGGTACGCCGTGCGCACCCTGCCCGAGGTCGAGGCCAAGCTCGAGCTGCTCTCGAGCACGGAGGCCGATGTGCACGGCATCTGGCGCTACCTCGATCAGCAGGCGGCGCTCGAGAACGGTTGAGCCCGCGGCGCGGTCGCGGCCGGGCATGGCGAAGGGCGCCGCAGCCGCCGCCGGGGAGGCGGGGTCGCGGCGCCCTTCGGCGTGGTGCCAGGTCTAGCGGTCGGACTCCTCGTCGTCCTCACCGAGCAGCTCGGCGACCTCCGACTCGGGATCGACATCGGCAGCCAGGAACGCCACCGTGCTCGAGTCGGTGCCCGCGTCGGTGTCCGAGTCGGCCGCCAGCTCGGACTCGAGCGGCTCGGATCCGTCGTCGAGCCCCTCGAACTCGTCTTCTTCGTCGTCGTCGTCGTCGTCGTCGTCCTCGACGTCGTCCTCGTCCTCGTCGTCCGAGTCGGCCTCGGAGTCGACAGGAACATCGTGGCCGGACTCGTCGTCGTCGGAGTCGCGGTCGTCCTCGTCGTCCTCGTCGTCCTCGTCGTCCTCGTCGTCCTCGTCGCCTTCGAGCGTGTCCACCCAGACGATGCCATCGAGATCGGCGAGGCGCTCGGCCGCATCGGTCTCGTCGGCCACGTCGGCCTCACCCGCCTTGGCGAACCACTCGCGTGCCTCGTCCTCACGACCTGCGGCGAGCAGTGCGTCGGCGTACGCGAACTTGATCCGCGCCGACCATGGCTCGGTGCTGCTGCTCGAGAGCTCCGGGCACTGCAGGGTGACCACGGCAGCATCGAGCTGGCCGAGGTCTCGGCGCGCACCGGAGGCGACGATGCGCATCTCGATGCGACCGTCGCGGTCGAGTCGGTCGACCTCGGGAGCGCCGGCCATCGTGATCGCCCGCTCCGGGCGACCGAGGCCGCGCTCGCAGTCGGCCATGATCGGCCAGTAGCTGTCCGACCCTGAGATGCGGCGCGCAGCACGGAACTGTGCCAGCGCGTCGGCGTACTCGCCGGCCGTGTACGCCGCAACGCCGGCCGCCTCACGGACGACGGCGAGCCGACCGCCACGTGCGACGGCGGCCTTGGCGTGCTCCCAGGCCTGGTCCGGCCGGTCCTCGAGCAGGCGTTGGGCCATGACGAGGTGACGGCTCACGATCTCGGTCGCTTCGACCGAGAGCGTGCGCATGTCGCCGCGGATGGCCTTGTCGAGCTCCTGGCCGGTGACGTCCGCCGGGATCGGCGGGCCCTCGATCCGTGCCGGTCGCTGATCGCGGCCCTGGTATCCGCCCTGGCCGCCACGGTCGTCACGACGCGGGCCACGGCTCCCCTGGCCGCCACGGCCCTGGTATCCGCCCTGGCCGCCACGGTCGTCACGACGCGGGCCACGGTCACCCTGGGGCCGGTCGCCATAGGAACGCTGAGGCCGGTCGTCGTAGGAGCGGGCCGGGCGGTCGCCCTGGGGGCGGTCACCCTGCGGACGATCGCCGTACGAACGCTGAGGGCGGTCACCCTGCGGACGGTCACCCTGGGGGCGGTCGCCGTACGAGCGCTGGGGACGGTCGTCGTAGGAACGCGCCGGGCGGTCACCCTGGGGGCGGTCGCCGTAGGAACGCTGGGGACGATCACCCTGGGGGCGGTCGCCGTAGGAACGCTGGGGACGGTCGTCGCGCTGCTGGTAGCCGCCACCTCCGGAGGGACGGTCACCGTACGAACGCTGCGGACGATCACCCTGCGGGCGGTCGCCGTAGGAACGCTGGGGACGGTCATCGCGCTGCTGGTAGCCGCCACCACCGGAGGGACGGTCACCGTACGAACGCTGCGGACGATCACCCTGCGGGCGGTCGCCGAAGCTGCGGCGCGGAGCGCGCTCGCCGCCGGCGGAGCGATCGCCATAGCCGCGGTCATCGCGGGGGGCGTATCCACCACCCTGGCCACCGGTGCGCGGGTAGCCGCCGCCGCTGCTGCCGGTGGGGCGCCCACCGGAGCCTGAGGTCGGTCGGCCAGAGGTCGGACGACCACTGCCCTTGCTGTAGCCGCCGCTGGAGGCGCCGGGACGGCCCTTGCCGCCACCCTTGCCACCGCTCGAGCCACCGCTGCTGCGAGGTCCGTTCGCCATCTGACACTCCTTCTTCGCCGGCACCACCTGGTGCTGGACTTCACGACAAAAACGAAAACGAGGCCGCCCCATACGGGGCGACCTCGTCTCGAAAGAATGTCCGGCGGCGTCCTACTCTCCCACGCAGTCACCCACGCAGTACCATCGGCTCTGAAAGGCTTAGCTTCCGGGTTCGGAATGGGACCGGGCGTTTCCCTCTCGACATGGCCGCCGAAACTCTATGGAGATATTGATCGTTTCCCGACCGTATCTCGGGAACCGCACAGTGGACGCATTATCTAGTTTGTAAAGTGTAGTCAAGCCCTCGGCCTATTAGTACCGGTCAGCTGCATGCATTGCTGCACTTCCACCTCCGGCCTATCAACCCAGTGGTCTAGCTGGGGGCCTTACCCGGTTAACCCGGTGAGAGTCCTCATCTTGAAGCAGGCTTCCCGCTTAGATGCTTTCAGCGGTTATCCCTTCCGAACGTAGCCAACCAGCCGTGCCCTTGGCAGGACAACTGGCACACCAGAGGTTCGTCCGTCCCGGTCCTCTCGTACTAGGGACAGCCCT
>JBBQAY010000064.1:0-18644 GCA_038316965.1 Candidatus Nanopelagicales bacterium | reverse complement strand
GAGCCCATAACCTTGCTGACCGCACGCCGTTCTCCCGCCCTCACGATTCCAGCCTTCGACAGCAGGAACCGTATGCGGGGAACGGCGTGTCAGCGTTCGGCGAACCTCAAGCGACCCACGGATGCGTCAGTGGAGCCTAATCCGTCTCCGGATTACCCCACTTTGGGCAGTAACTCGGAGTTGTTCTCGTGTGTCGGACCTCCCTTGTGGATGGCTGGAGCGGGCGGTGGTCAGGCGGCCGACCCTGGACCGATGGGCACCTGGCAGTCGTCGCATCGTGAGCTCGCTGCTGTTGTCGAGGCGTTGGGGCCCGGGCCTTGGACTCGCCGCGACTTGATCGGCGCGGGCTGGGGCCGGGAGCGCATCCGTGCCGCCGTGCGTGCCGGGCGGATGCATCGGCTCCAGCACGGTGTGTACGCCGCGGGTGCGCCGGACCTCTCGACGGCTGTCCGGGCTGCGCTCGCGAAGGCGGGGGAGGGTGCGGTGGTCAGCCATGAGACCGCGGCCGTCCAGCGTTCGCTGTGGCTGCCCACCCGGCCGTCGTCCATGATCCATCTCACGCGATCCGGAGCCATCGAACGCACGCACTGCGGCGTCCGCCTCCACGGCTCGCGGCTGCCGGGGGAGTTCGTCGAGGAGTTCGACGGTCTCCCGGTGACGACGGTGGCGCGGACGGCGATTGACCTCGCCCGAGGTCTGACGCTGCCGAACGCGATGATCGTGATCGACTCCGCTGCTCGGACTCTCATCGAGCAGGCATCGGGGGAGGACCTGCGGGTGCTCCGCTCCACGTCGCGTCGAGCTCAGCTGATACCCCTGGCGCTCGAGCCACTGCATCACGCGTTCGCCTCGGTCTGGACCTGGCCTGGCACCGTGGCCGTGCGAGGCGCGATCGAGCTGCTCGATCCGGCGTCGGAGTCCCCGCACGAAAGCCGCGGGCGCGGCTGGATGTACGAGGCGCGGTTGCCGTTGCCCCTCACGGCCTACCAGGTCCAGGGGGCGTCAGGAGCCTGGTACGTGTCGGAGTTCGCGTGGGAGGGCCCGCGCGTGCTCGGCGAGGTGGACGGCATCGAGAAGTACGGCCGGACCGGTTCCGAGGTCAGCGCCACGGTGCGGGCGGAGCGGCATCGTCAGGAAGACCTGCAGGACGCCGGCTGGACGTTCGTACGGTGGACGACGTCAGAGCGCCGCGACGTCGTCCTGCGGCGGATCGCCCGAACTCTCGGCCTCTGACTCGAGTTACTGCCCAAAGTGGGGCGATCGAGCCCTCCAGCACCCCACTTTGGGCAGTAACTCAACTACTCAAGGGAGGAGGGGCGGGGCGAACTCGGCTACGAGCAGGACGCCGGTGAGCAGGAGCAGGGCTCCGGCCACACGGTGGGCGGTGCGCAGGCCACGGCCGTCGAGCCGTCGACGTCCACCCGCGACGAGAGCGGCCAGCACGACCTTGGTGCCCACGAGCAGCAGGTAGAAGGCCATCAGGAAGCCGGCAGCCGCCGCGGGGGACGACGACCACGCAGACACCAGCACCGGGGCGCCGACGGCGAGCCAGAACACCCATGGGTGCGGCGACAGCAGGTTGAGCAGGGCGCCTCGCCAGAGCGGGTCACGTCCGGCCCGCGGCACGTCCTCGACCGAGACGTCGTGCTCGCGGAGCGCCTCGACGCCGAGCCAGACGACGTACAGCCCTCCGGCGACGCCGAGCGCGGCGGTGGCGCGGTCGGGGAGGGCGCCGACGACGACGACGCTCACGGCGATGACGACCACATCCGTGACCAGCGGGCTGAACGCCACGCGCGCGCCCGAACGGAAGCCGTGTGCCAGCGTCGTCGTGACCACCAGCGCCATCAGCGGCCCGGGTGCGAGGCCGGCACCGAGACCCAGCGCGAGACCCGCCAGCGCGAACTGCACGCATCGACCCTAGGGCGTGCGCACCTCTGCCTCGCGCACGAGGAGCTCGTTGCGCACCGCTATCAGGTGCCGGAGCCGTCGGCGGAGCACCAGGGCCTCGACGACGTCGCCGAGCAGGCCGAGTGGCGCGTCGAAGGCGACGTGGTCGGTCATCCGGGTGCCGTCGCCGTGCGGCTCGAAGAGGTGCTCGTGGCGGAAGGCCGCGAACGGACCGCGCACCTGCACGTCGACGAACCGGTATGGCCGCTCGAGGTCGGCGATGCGGCTCGTCATCGAGAACGGCAGCCCGAAGTGGCGCGCGGTCCACGTGACCTCGTCGCCGAGGGCGAGCGGCGACGAGGGCGAGCCCACGACACGTTCGCGCCAGGCGGCCATCGAGCGCAGGTGCAGGTCGACATCCAGGGACAGGTCGAACACGGTCTCGGCCGGTGCGGCGATCAGGTTGACCAGCGTGAACCGGACCGTCACGACGATTCTCGCCGGGCCGCGGCGCTGCCTGCCCTCAGGTCGTGCAGGAGATCGGCGAGCTCGGTAGCGCTCACCCGGCGGCAGCCGTGGGCGCACGCCTCGGCGACGATCCCCGGCTCGGCAGCCATGAGCAGGCGGCCGCGCTGCCAGAGCGTGAGCGGCGGCTTGCGGCGCTCCTTCAGGTCGCGCGCGAACCGGCGTACGAAGTTCTTCCACGGCGTGCGGTGCAGCACCACGGCATCGGCGAGCAGGCCGCGCTCGCGCAGCGTCTCGATGATCTCCGCGGCGAACACGCCCTCGGCCACCACGGCCGAGGCCCCGCGCAGCTCGACCACCGAGGTGCCCGTGGCGCGGTTCTGCGGGATGTCGTACGTCGGTGCCTCGACCCGGCCGGTGCGGCACAGCGTCTCGAGCGCCACCACGGCGTCGTCGGCCCGCCAGGAGCGGGGGTCGTCCCAGTCGACGATCCCGAGCTCCTCGGAGCGGGGCATCGCGGGGTCGTCGCCGTCGCGGTAGAAGTCGTCGAGCCGGAAGACGGGAAGCCCGCTGCGGGCTGCGATGTGGCTCTTGCCCGAGCCCGAGGGACCGCAGAGCAGGACCACGCCGGCCGGGTTCCCCTCCATGGCGCAGCACCCTAGCCGCCGATCCGTCGCTGGATCGTGCCGAGATGGTTGACGACGTGACCAGTGTCTCCGGTGACGTCGGCTGGTAGGGCTGCGTCGGGCCGAGGGACGGGCGCACACTGCGAGACATGGGAGATCTTCCGGTAGCCGACAGTGACAGCATCGACCTGACCGAACCGCCCGGGCCGCGCGTCGCGTGCGTGGACGGCAACGAGGCGGCCGCGATCGTCGCCCACCGACTTTCGGACGTCTGCGCGATCTACCCGATCACCCCGGCCTCCACCATGGGTGAGCTCGCCGACGCGTGGAGCGCCGGCGGCCGCACGAACCTCTGGGGCGCGGTGCCCGAGGTCGTGGAGATGCAGTCCGAGGGAGGCGCTGCCGCAGCACTGCACGGTGCTGTGCAGAAGGGAGCGTTGGCGACGTCGTTCACGTCGAGCCAGGGCCTGCTGCTCATGATCCCGACCATGTTCAAGGTGGCGGGCGAGCTGACGCCGACCGTGCTGCACGTCGCGGCACGCGCGGTCGCGACGCATGCGCTGTCGATCTTCGGCGACCACTCCGACGTCATGGCCATCCGCTCCACCGGATGGGCGATGCTCAGCGCCTCCGACGTCCAGGAGGCGCACGACTTCGCTCTGGTCGCGCACGCTGCCACCTTGCGTTCACGCGTCCCGTTCCTGCACTTCTTCGACGGCTTCCGCACCTCCCACGAGGTCGCGACCATCGACCTGCTCGAGGACGACGACCTCCGCGCCCTGGTGCGCGAGCAGGACGTCCTGGCCCACCGCGCGTACGGACTCACGCCCGAGGCACCGGTCATGCGCGGGTCCGCGCAGAACCCGGACGTCTTCTTCCAGTCGCGTGAGGCCTCCAACACCCACTACGACGCCGTTCCCGGCATCGTCGCCGAGGTCATGGCCGAGCTCGGCGATCGTGTCGGACGCCGCTACGACCTGGTCGACTACCACGGGCACCCCGAGGCCGCGCGCGTCGTGGTCGCCATGGGCTCGGTCACGGGCACGCTGCGGGAGACCGTCGACTTCCTCGTCCGGCGTGGCGAGAAGGTGGGCGTGGCCGTCGTACGCCTCTACCGCCCGTTCCCGTCCGATGCCTTGCGTGCAGCGTTGCCGGCGACGGTGACGCACATCGCTGTGCTCGACCGCACCAAGGAGCCTGGAGCCCCGGCCGAGCCGCTGCACCTCGACGTCATGGCCGCGTTCTCCGAGGAGGCAGGCACCGTCATCACCGGCGGACGCTATGGCCTCGGCTCCAAGGAGTTCACGCCGGCCGACGCCATGGCGGTGTACGCCGAGCTCGCGGAGCCCAAGCCCCGGCACCGGTTCACCGTCGGCATCGTCGACGACGTCACGCACCTGTCGCTCGACGTCGACCCGGCGTTCCGGCTCCCCACACGCGCGGTGCAGGCGATGTTCTTCGGTCTCGGGAGCGACGGTACGGTCGGCGCCAACAAGAACAGCATCAAGCTCATCGGTGAGCACACCGACCTGCAGGCACAGGGCTACTTCGTCTACGACTCGAAGAAGTCCGGCTCGATGACGGTGTCGCACCTGCGCTTCGGGCCCGATCCGATCCGCTCGGCCTACCTCATCGACGACGCGGACTTCGTCGCGTGCCACCAGTTCGGGCTGCTCGCGCGCGTCGACGTCCTCGCCCATGCGCGACCCGGCGCGACCGTGCTGCTCAACAGCCCGTACGACGCTGCCAGCGTGTGGGATCACCTGCCCGCGGATGCGCGCGCGCACGTCGTCCGCAAGCACCTTGCCCTGCACGTCATCGATGCAACGACGATCGCGCGCGATGCCGGGCTCGGCCCCCGCATCAACACCGTCATGCAGCCTTGCTTCTTCGCCCTCGCCGACATCCTGCCTGTCGAGCGCGCGATCGAGCTCGTGAAGGCCGGCGTCGTCAAGGCGTACGGCCGCCGCGGCCCAGAGGTCGTGGAACGCAACATGACTGCGATCGACGCGGCTCTCGCGGGACTGCAGAAGGTCGAGGTGCCGGCGGGCGCGCTGGCCACCGACGCCATGCCCACCAGCGACCTCTCGATCGTGCAGACCCTGATGGCAGGTCTCGGTGACTCGTTGCCCGTCAGCGCCATGAGCGTCGACGGCACGTACGAGACGGGTACGTCCGTGCTCGAGAAGCGTCAGCTGGCAGAAGAGATCCCGGTCTGGGACCCGTCGATCTGCATCGACTGCGGCAAGTGCGCGATCGTGTGCCCCCACGCCGCGATCCGCATGAAGGCCTTCCCGACCGACGCGCTCGTCGGTGCGCCGGACGGCTTCCTGTCCAAGGCGTACAGCGGCAAGGAGCTCGGCGAGGGGATGCTCCTCACCGTCCAGGTCGCGCCGGACGACTGCACCGGCTGCGGCATCTGCGTCGCCGTCTGCCCCGTCCACGACAAGCTGAATCCCGACCACAAGGCCATCGACATGGCGCCCGCGGACGAGCATCGCGACGTCGAGCGCCCCCGCTATGAGCACTTCCTCGGGATCCCCGACGTCGACCGCACTCTCGTACGTCGCGAGACGGTGAAGGGGTCGCAGCTGCTGCGACCGCTCTTCGAGTTCTCGGGCGCCTGCGCCGGCTGCGGTGAGACGCCGTACCTCAAGCTGGTCACCCAGCTCCTCGGCGACCGGATGGTCGTCGCGAACGCCACGGGCTGCTCGTCGATCTACGGCGGCAACCTGCCGACGACGCCGTGGACGAAGGACAGCGACGGACGCGGACCCGCGTGGGTCAACTCGCTGTTCGAGGACAACGCGGAGTTCGGCCTCGGCATCCGCCTCGGCGTGGAGCGGCAGACCAGCGAGGCGCACCGCCTCCTGCGAGCCCTTGCGGACGACCTTCCGGCCGACGTGGTGGCACCGCTGGTCGAGGACGAGCCGAGCGTCGAGGACGAGGCCGGGATCATCGCGCGCCGACAGCAGGTCGAGCGGCTGCGCGACTCGCTCGCCGACGTCGACGACCCGCGTGCGCGTTCGCTCGCCTCGGTGGCCGACGCCCTCGTGCCGACGTCGGTCTGGCTCGTCGGCGGCGACGGCTGGGCGTACGACATCGACTTCGGCGGCCTCGACCACGTGCTCGCCAGCGGCCGCAACGTCAACATCCTGGTGCTCGACACAGAGGTCTACTCCAACACCGGTGGGCAGGCTTCCAAGTCGACGCCGCGTGGTGCGGCGGCGAAGTTCGCCAGCACGGGCAAGGCCACCAAGAAGAAGGACCTCGGGCTGCTGGCCCAGGCCTACGGCGACGTGTACGTCGCACAGATCGCCTTGGGCGCCAACGAGACCCAGGCGGTTCGCGCGATCCTCGAGGCTGCCGCGTGGCCCGGGCCGTCGCTGATCCTGGCGTACTCGACCTGTATCGCCCACGGCATCGAGATGCGCGATTCCATGGGTCACCAGAAGGAGGCCGTCACGAGCGGCTACTGGCCGCTGTACCGGTTCCACCCGAGCCCCGAGGCGGGCACCCGCCCGTTCGCCCTCGACAGCAAGCCGCCGACGACGACGCTGGAGCAGTTCGTCCACTCCGAGACCCGCTACACCGCCCTCGACCGAACCGACCACGCGCGGTCCGAGCACCTGCTGCACCTCGCGCAGGCCGACATCGACGAGCGCTGGCACTACTACGAGCAGCTTGCCGGCGTCGAACGCTCACTCTCCGGTGAGACCGAGGAAGAGCTGGGCCACGAGGACTGACCCGCTCTGGATGCGTGAGAGGCCGCAGCGGCGGCCTCAGAGGCATCCAATTCGCGTCACTGCTTGCGACGGGCGGCGTTCCAGCATGGACCGAGCTCGGTGAAGCCTCGGCGGCCGTACCAGCCGCGCGGCCAGTCCTCGACGAGTGCCTCGAGGTAGAGCGTCGTGCATCCGGCGGCGGCCGCGGCGTCGACGCACGCGGCCACGAGAGCGTCGGCGTAGCCACGCCCGCGGTGGGTCGGCAGCGTCGCCACCGCATCGATCTCGGCTGCGTCGCCCCTCACGGCGAGGTCGGCCGAGGCCACCACCTCGTCGCCGTCGCGAACGACGAACGACAGGAAGGGCCCTCCGCGGTCGTTCGCGGAACGTCGTTCGATGAGGTCGCGCACCTCGTCGTCGCCGATGCCCGGCAGCCACTCGGTGCGCCACATGCGCTCCTCGAAGTCGCCGGCAGCTGCGGCATCCACCTGCTCGACGCTCACGCCTTCCGGACGCGGCAGCGGGCCGAGCGATGTCGGTCGCCCCATCAGCAGGCATGCCTCCGGCTCGTACCCGGACTCGCGCAGCGAGTCGAGCGTCGACGGTGCCAGGTCGCAACGGGCGACGACGTAGCGGTGCGAGAGACCTGCACCACCGAGGACGTCGTCGGCCCAGGCCATCAGCTGAGCGGCACCAGGGTCGTCGCGCACGACGATCCCGTTGTGCACGAAGGAGTTCGGCCACTCCGGTGAGAGCAGTCCCCAGGCGCGGGGGGTGAGCGGCACGACAGTGCTGGCGCGTACGACGGCGTGGCCGGCGTACCAGTCGCAGGCTGCGTCGTAGGCCGGATCAGACACCGATCGGGTGCCAGACGGTCTTGGTCTCGAGGAACGACCGGATGCGCGTGAGGCCGGGGTCGGCGGTCCAGTCGTCGGTGTCGGGACGACGGACCCGCTTGAGGTTGTCGGCTGCGGCCACCTCGAGCGACGTGCGCAGCCCGAGGTCGTCGACGCCGGCGATGTCGATCGCGTTGACGTCCATGTGCGAGGCCAGCCACGGTGCCACTTCGGCGACCGAGCCGGTGAGCAGGTTGACGACCCCACCGGGTACGTCGGACGTCGCGAGCACCTCGGACATGGTGATCGCCGGAAGCGGCCGATCCTCGGAAGCCAGCGCGACGCAGGCGTTGCCGCTGACGATCACCGGTGCGATGACCGACACGAGCCCGAGCAGGGACGACTCCTGCGGGGCGACGACGGCGACGACGCCGGTGGGCTCGGGCACCGAGAAGTTGTAGTACGGGCCGGCGACGGGGTTGGTGGAGCCGAGCACCTGCGCCAGCTTGTCGGCCCACCCGGCGTACCAGACCCAGCGGTCGATGGCGGCCTCGACGGCGGCCTCGGCGCGACGCGAGGTGAGGCCCTCGGAGGCCACGACCTCGTCGACGAACTGCGCACGCCGGCCTTCCATCACCTCGGCGACCCGGTAGAGCACCTGCCCCCGGTTGTACGCCGTCGCCTTCGCCCAGCCCGGCTGAGCCTTGCGCGCGGCGACGACGGAGTCGCGGGCGTCCTTGCGCGAGGCGAGGGCGGCGTTGGCGAGGAAGCGTCCCTTGGGGTCGGTCACCTCGTACGAGCGAGCACTCTCCGACCGCGGGAAGGCGCCGCCGATGTAGAGCTTGTAGGTCTTGCGGACCTCGAGACGCGATGCCATGTCAGATCCCCTCAGACCACATCGAGGTATGCCGCGAGACCGTGGCGACCGCCTTCGCGGCCGTACCCGGACTCCTTGTAGCCACCGAACGGGCTCGTCGGGTCGAACCGGTTGAACGTGTTCGCCCACACGACGCCGGCGCGCATCTGGCTCGCGACCTTGAGGATGCGCGAGCCCTTCTCGGTCCAGATGCCGGCCGAGAGACCGTAGGCGGAGTTGTTCGCCTTCTCGACCGCCTCGCTCGGTGTGCGGAAGGTGAGCACGGAGAGCACCGGGCCGAAGATCTCCTCGCGCGCGATGCGGTGCGCCTGCGAGACACCGGTGAAGACGGTCGGCGCGAACCAGTAGCCCTTGGGGGGCAGGTCGCAGTCGGCGGTCCAGCGCTCGGCACCTTCGTCGTCCCCGACGCCGGCCAGGTGGCGGATGCGCTCGAGCTGCTCGAGGGAGTTGATCGCGCCGATGTCGGTGTTCTTGTCGAGCGGGTCGCCGAGACGCAGTGTCGACAGGCGACGCTTGAGACGCGCGACGAGCTCGTCGGCGATGTTCTCCTGCACGAGCAGGCGGGAGCCGGCGCAGCAGACGTGGCCCTGGTTGAAGAAGATGCCCGCCACGATGCCCTCGACTGCCTGGTCGATCGGCGCGTCGTCGAAGACGATGTTGGCCGCCTTGCCGCCGAGCTCGAGCGTGACCTTCTTGTCGGTGCCGGCGACCGCGCGCGCGATGGCCTTGCCGACCTCGGTCGACCCGGTGAACGCGACCTTGTCGACTCCGGGGTGCTCGACGAGCGCGCGGCCGGTGTCGCCGGCGCCGGTGATGATGTTGACGACGCCCGGCGGGAGGTCGGCCTGTCGGCAGATGTCGGCGAAGAACAGCGCCGTCAGCGGCGTGGTCTCGGCCGGCTTGAGCACCACCGTGTTTCCGGCGGCCAGCGCCGGGGCGATCTTCCACGCGAGCATGAGCATCGGGAAGTTCCACGGGATCACCTGCGCGGCGACGCCGAGCGGCCTCGGGTCGGGCCCGAAGCCCGCGTGCTCGAGCTTGTCGGCCCAGCCCGCGTAGTAGAAGAAGTGCGCCGCGACCAGAGGGATGTCGACGTCGCGCGACTCCTTGATCGGCTTGCCGTTGTCGAGGCTCTCGAGGACTGCGAGCTCGCGCGAGCGCTCCTGGATCAGGCGCGCGATGCGGAAGAGGTACTTGCCGCGGTCCTTGCCGGAGGTCTTGGACCACACCCGCGTGTACGCCCGCCGTGCGGCCTTCACCGCTCGGTCGACGTCGGCTGTGCTCGCCTCGGCGACCTCGGCGAGCACCTCCTCCGTGGCGGGGTTGATGCTCTTCAGGCTGCCGCCGGTGCCGTCGACGAACTCGCCGTCGATGAACAGGCCGTACGACGACGCGAGGTCGACGACGGAGCGCGACTCGGGGGCCGGTGCGTACTCGAACGGGGTGGGCACGGGTTCCTCCGCGTCAGTCGACGGTGACGTAGTCGGGGCCGGAGTAGCGTCCGGAGGCCATCTTCTGCCGTTGCAGCAGCAGGTCGTTCAGCAGGCTCGAGGCGCCGAACCGGAACAGGTCGGGGGTGAGCCAGTCGGTGCCGACGGTCTCGTTCACCAGCACCAGGTACTTCATGGCGTCCTTGGTGGTGCTGATGCCGCCCGCGGGCTTCATGCCGATGATCGCGCCCGTGGCTTCGCGCCAGTCGCGGCACGCCTCGAGCATGACGAGGGTGACCGGGAGGGTGGCAGCCGGCGCGATCTTGCCGGTGCTCGTCTTGATGAAGTCGGCGCCCGCCATCATCGCCAACCACGAGGCTCGGCGGACGTTGTCGTACGTCGCGAGCTCGCCGGTCTCCAGGATCACCTTGAGGTGGGCGTCGGCGCCGTCCTCGTGGCAGAGCTCCTTGATGGCGGCGATCTCCTCGAACACCTCGAGGTAGCGGCCCGACAGGAAGGCGCCGCGGTCGATCACCATGTCGATCTCGTCGGCGCCCTGGCGTACGGCGTCGCGCGTGTCGGCGATCTTCACGGCCATCGAGGCACGTCCCGACGGGAACGCAGTGGTCACTGCCGCCACCTTGACGCCGCTGTCGCCAAGCTCTGCCTTGGCCAGGCCCACGAGGTCGTTGTAGACGCAGACCGCGGCGGTGGAGGGCACCGACGGGTCGTGCGCGTCCGGCCGCCGCGCCTTCGCGCAGAGCGTGCGCACCTTGCCCGGGGTGTCGTTGCCCTGCAGCGTGGTGAGGTCGATCATCGAGATGGCGAGGTCGATCGCGAACGCCTTCGCGGTGGTCTTGATCGAACGGGTCGACAGTGCGGCGGCGCGCGCCTCGGCGCCGACCTGGTCGACGCCGGGAAGACCCCCCAGGAAGCGCCGGAGCGCTGCGTCGGACCTCGTCGCATCGGCCAGGGCGCCGGGGTCGACGTCCACGTTCGTGGGGGAGCGGGTCACCTGTCGATCCTAGTCTCGGTGCGCGGGCCGGTGAGGAGTTCGTGGCAGCGCCTTCCGGGCGTTAGAGTGCCGCTCCGGCGCCTGCTGCGTGGATGAGCCACCGGCGCGCCGTGCTCCTGGAAGGCCCCGGAATGACGCCGGACAGCCCAGTCCCCCCGCAGCAGCGGATGCACGTCAACGACGATCGGCTCGTCTCCCTCGTCCTCGACTACGTGCGCGCACGGCTCTCGCTCGCCGAGACGCCGCTCGACCACCCTGGTGACAAGGCCACGGTCGACGGCCTGCTCGACGGTCTGATCACCTCCGGCGGCACCGATCCCGCCGAGGTGATGGACCTCTACGAGCACCATCTCTCCCAGACGGTGCTGTCGGCGGACTCACCGCGCTTCTTCGCCTTCATCCCCGCGGCACCGACGAAGGCGGCCCTGCTCTTCGACATGGTCGTGTCGGCCGCGTCGCTGCAGGGCATCTCCTGGCTCGAGGCCGCGGGCGCCGTGGCCGCGGAGAACCAGGCGCTGCGCTGGATCTCCGATGCCGCAGGGCTGCCCGACACTGCGGGTGGCGCCTTCGTGTCCGGCGGGTCTGCGGGCAACCTCTCGGCCCTCGTGGTCGCGCGCGACACTGCGCGGCGACGCCTGGTCGAGCGCGACGGCGACCAGGCCCGCTACCGGCGTCTGCGCATCGCCATCAGCGACCAGGCGCACTCGTCGATCAAGAACACGCTGTCGATCCTCGACGTCGACCCGTTCGTCATCCGCATGGCCGACCACCGGTTCACCGGCGAGGCCCTGCGCGACGCCCTCGACGCCGACCCCGACCCGGAGACGATCGTCGGTGTCGTGGCGACCTCCGGTACGACGAACGCCGGCATAGTCGACGACCTGCGCGGCATCGGAACCGTCGCGCGCGAGCGCGGCCTGTGGTTCCACGTCGACGGCGCATACGGCGGCGCCGGCCTCTTCGCGCCGAGCGTGCGCGAGCGCTACGACGGCATCGAGCTCGCGGACTCGTTCATCGTCGACCCGCACAAGTGGCTGTTCGCGCCGTTCGACTGCGCCGCTCTGATCTACCGCGAGCCGTGGCTCGCCAAGCGCGTGCACACCCAGGACGCGTCGTACCTTGATGCGATCCACCACGACGACGGCTCGTACGAGTGGAACCCGACCGACTACGCGTACCACCTGACTCGGCGCGCGCGCGGGCTGCCGTTGTGGTTCTCCCTCGTGGTCAACGGCACCCAGGCGTACACCGACGCGATCGAGCACTCGATCACGCTGGCCCGCGAGACCGCGGCCGAGATCGAGGCGTCCGACCACCTCGAGCTGCTGCGTGAGCCCGGCCTGTCGGTCGTGCTGTTCCGCCGTACTGGCTGGAGCGCCCAGGACTACGACCACTGGGGCGCGCGCCTGCTCGCCGACCAGGTCGCCTTCATCACGAGCACCACATGGGAGGGCGAGACGGTCGGCCGCTTCGCCTTCCTGCACCCCGGCACCACCATGGAGATGGTGCGCGAGGTGCTGGCGACCACGGCGTGACGCGTTCGGCGTGCGGCCGGGGCATGATGGCGCGATGAGCGGCTTCGACCCCAGAGCGTTGCGCTCCTACCGCCTCGGCGGGGGGCGCTTCGTCGGCTGGTTCGTCCTGATCGTCGCCGTCGCGCTTGCCGTCCAGGCGCTGATCGTCGGCGAGGGCACGGGCCGGTGGACGGCGGTCACGCTGTGCATCGCCGCAGGATCGGTGGCGTTCGTGTTCGGGATACGGCCGTCGGTCGTGGAGCTGCCGACCGTGCTCGAGGTGCACAACCCGATCCGCACCTGGACCGTCACGTGGAGCTCGATCACGAAGGTCGACGCCGAAGACGTCATCCGCATCCACGCGGGCGACCAGGTCGTGCGCTGCTTCGCCTTGCCGCGCCGGGACAAGCGGCCGATCGTGAGCGGATTCGCCTCAGCGTTCGGTGGTCGCCCGCTGCCCGATAGCGACACCGCACCCGTGCGGTCGTCGCTGACGACGTACGACGTCTTGGAGGCCATCGAGGATCGCGCACGCAGCCTGCGCGGCGGCAACGCGTCCGACGCCCCGCCTGTATGGGATGTCGACCGCCTCGCGATCGTCGTGGCCACGATCGGCGCGGTCAACGCGGTCGCATTCGTCATGCTGCTTCTGCTGGGATGAGTGCGTGAGCGCATCCGTACCGGCCGACGTCGTCCACCTCGACGTCGACGCCGAGGTCAAGGCGACCGGCTTCACGCGTACCGGCCTGCGCGTCGACCTCGTCCCGTGGGACGAGAGCCGTGTCGTGCCGGTCGAGTCGGAGTACGACGCCTGGCCGAAGGACGAGCCGAAGGACCCGCCGCCGCCGCTCCTGGGCCGCGTCATCATCGACCTCACGGACGCCGATGGTCTGCGCGCCTTCGCCGGCTACCTGTCATGGCATCTCGTGACCTACGGGCCCAACCAGGGGTCGCACGCGTGGAACATCGGGATCGAGGTCGCGGAGACCGCGCGCGGTCACGGCGTCGGCACCGTCGCGCAGCGGCTGCTAGCCCGGTGGCTCCTCGCCACGACGCACGTGCAGCGCATCGAGGCCTCCACCGACGTCACGAACGTCGCCGAGCAGAAGTCGCTCGAGCGCGCCGGCTTCACCCGCGAGGGCGTCCTGCGGTCGGCGCAGCAGCGCGCCGACGGCCGGCACGACCTCTACGGCTACTCCTTGCTCCCCGCCGACCTCGAGTCGTGACGCCCACGAGCATTCCCGTCGTGTTCGTGAGTATCCCGACCCCCGCGTGGTCTGCGGGGTCGGCGTAGCAGGGCTAGCGTCGAAGCATGAGAGCCATGGCCTACGACGCATACGGATCCGACGACGTCCTCGCCCTGCGCGAGCTGCCCGACCCGAAGGTCGGCCCGGGCGAGGTGCGCATCCGCGTCCGGCGGGCAGGCGTGAACCCCGTGGACTGGAAAGTGATGTCCGGCGGACTCGACGGCCTCATGGACGCGGTCTTCCCCGTCGTCCCGGGCTGGGACGTCGCCGGCGTCGTCGAGACGGTCGGCATCGACACGCCGGAGTTCGAGGTGGGCGACGAGGTCGTCGCCTACGCGCGCAAGGACGTCGTGCACGGCGGCACGTTCGCCGAGCTCGTCACGATGAGCGTGCGCGGCGTCGCGCTGAAGTCGGCGGCCCTCAGCTGGGACGAGGCCGGCGGCCTGCCGCTCACCGGGCTCACTGCGCTGCAGGCGCTCGACCGCCTGGTCGTCTCCGCTTCCGACACCGTGCTCGTGCACGGCGGCGCCGGCGGTGTCGGCTCGTTGGCGGTGCAGATCGCCAAAGCGCGTGGCGCACGCGTGATCGCGACGGCGTCCGAGGCCAACCACGAGTTCCTCTCGGACCTCGGCGCGACACCAGTGACGTACGGCGACGGCTCGGTCGAGCGCATCCGCGAGATCGCGCCGGACGGCGTCGACGTCGTGGTCGACTTCGTCGGCGGCGTCCGCGACGTCACCATGGCCGTCCTGGCAGAGGGCGGTCGGCACGCGTCGATCGCCGACTCGACCGTGCTGGAGACCGGCGGCTCGTGGTTCTGGGTGCGGCCGTCGGCCGAGGGGCTGGCCGAGCTCGGACGCCTCGCCGACGCCGGGCAGCTTCGCGTCCCGGTGGCCGACGTGCTGCCGCTCGAGGAGCTGCCCGCGGCGTTCGCGCGCAGCCGTGAGGGTCACGTGCGCGGCAAGCTCGTCATCGCCGTGTCGGACTGACAGGTCACGGCTGGAGGCCGAGCACCTCGGCGAGGCTCTCCTTCAGGGCTGCGAGCCGATGTGCCGCGACGAGGCGCGAGGCCTCGACGTCGCCGTCGACAGGCACGACCACCTCGAGGTAGCACTTGAGCTTGGGCTCGGTGCCGCTCGGTCGCACGATCACGCGGGTGGTCTGAGCCAGCCGCAGTCGTACGCCGTCGGTCGGGGGCAGACCGTCGAGGCCGTCCCCGAGGTCTTCGAACGCCTCGACCTCGAGGCCCGCGATCTCCGTGGGGCGCTCGGCGCGCAGCCGCGCCATCGCGTCGCTGATGATCGAGATGTCCTCGACGCGCACCGAGAGCTGGTCGGTCGCGTGCAGGCCGTGCGCGACGGCGAGGTCGTCCAGCACGTCGTGCACCGTGCGGCCCTGCGCCGTCAGCGCGGCGACCATCTCGACGACGAGCAGCGCCGCGCTCACCCCGTCCTTGTCTGCGACGCGTGCGGCGTCGACGCAGTAGCCCAGCGCCTCCTCGTAGCCGAACGCGAGGCCGGGCACGCGACCGATCCACTTGAAGCCGGTGAGCGTCTCCTCGTGCGGGAGACCGTACGCAGCGGCCATCTTCGACAGGAGCGACGACGACACGATCGAGTTGGCGTAGACGCCGGCAGCGCCGCGCTCGTGCAGCCACCAGCCGAGCAGCCAGCCGACCTCGTCGCCGCGCAGCAAGCGGTACGCCGGCCCGCCGCTCGCCCCGCGGTCGGACGTGGGCACGGCCACGGCGCAGCGGTCGGCGTCGGGGTCGTTGGCGATGACGACGTCGGCGTCGGCGTCGAGGCCCTCCTCGAGGGCGAGGTCCATGGCGCCCGGTTCCTCCGGGTTGGGGAAGGGCACCGTCGGGAAGTCGGGGTCGGGCGCGAACTGGGCGCGTACGACGTCGGGCGCCGGGAAACCAGCAGCTGCAAGGGTTGCGAGCATGACGTCGCCACCGACGCCGTGCATCGGCGTGTACGCGATCGCGACCTTGCGCGGCGCGTCGGGCGGCACCAGGCCAGCGACGTCGCGCAGGTAGGCGTCGAGCACCGAGTCGTCGAGGTGCTCCCAACCGTCGCCGCGCGGGAGGTCGCGCACGTCGCCGACGGCGTCGATGCACGCGCTGATCTCATGGTCGGCCGGCGGCACGATCTGGGTGCCGTCGCCGAGGTAGACCTTGTAGCCGTTGTCCTGCGGCGGGTTGTGGCTCGCCGTCACCATCACGCCGGCTGCGGCGCCGAGGTGGCGGATCGCGTACGCGAGCACCGGGGTCGGGAGCGGGTGCGGCAGCACGTAGGCGTGCAGGCCGGCGCCCTCCATGACCTCCGCGGTGTCGCGCGCGAACGCGTCGGACTTGTGCCGCGCGTCGTATCCGACGACGACCGTGCCCCCGCCGCTCTGCTGCACGTACGCCGCAAGCCCGGCGGCAGCGCGGGAGACGACGGCACGGTTCATGCGGTTGGGCCCCGGACCGAGCGCGCCGCGCAGGCCCGCGGTGCCGAACTCGAGTCGCCCGTCGAACGCGTCCACGAGCTCCGCCGTCGCAGCCTCGTCGCCGCTGCCGGCGGCGTCCAGCAGGGTGTCGAGGGCGTGGCGGGTGTCAGGGTCTGGGTCGTCGAGGAGCCAGGCGCGGGCGCGGTCGACGAGCGTGGGCTCGAAGGTCACAGCGATGCCACCACCTGGGCGAGCAGACGGCCCATGCGCTCGGCGGCGGCCTTGCCCGCCTCGAGGACCTCCTCGTGGTTGAGGGGCTCACCCGTCATGCCGGCGCCGAGGTTGGTGACCAGCGAGATGCCGAGGATCTCCATGCCCGCCTCGCGCGCGGCGATCGCCTCGAGAGTCGTCGACATCCCGACGAGGTCGGCGCCCAGGATGCGCGCCATCCGCACCTCGGCCGGTGTCTCGTACTGCGGACCGCGGAACTGCGCGTAGACGCCCTCGGCGAGGCCGGGCTCGATCTCCTGGCAGATCGCGCGCAGTCGCGAGGAGTACAGGTCGGTGAGGTCGATGAACGTCGCCCCGCGCAGCGGCGATGCGCCGGTGAGGTTGAGGTGGTCGCTGATGAGGACGGGCGTGCCCGGCGTCCACTCGGCGTTGAGCCCGCCGCAGCCGTTGGTGAGGACGACGACGCGGCACCCGGCTGCTGCCGCGGTGCGGACGGCGTGGGCGACCGCCTCGACCCCGCGCTCCTCGTAGTAGTGCGTGCGCCCGAGGAACACCAACGCCCGGGTCTCGCCCGACTGCACGCTGCGGATGCGGCCCGCATGCCCGGCGACGCCCGGCGCGGGGAAGTGCGGCAGGTCCGTGACGGCAATGTCGGTCACGGTCTCGCCGATCAGGTCGACGGCCGGTACCCAGCCCGAGCCCAGCACGAGCGCGATGTCGTGCTTCGCCGTACCGGTCAGGCGGGCGAGCTCAACGGCCGCCTCGACGGCGGCGGCCTTCGGGTCCTGGAGCAGCAGGTCTGCAGTCTCGGTCACGATGCGACGCTACCCAGTAGCGCCCCACCCCCGCGCGCGTGCGCCAAGATTCCTGCGTCACGTCGTCGCCGCGGATCCGGGACATGGTCAGGGGTGGTTGGGGGATCGACCCCCTCCCCTGTGGGGCGGCGTGCGGAGACACTCGGCTCATGACTCAGGACCTGGTGGAGGCCCAAGCAGGGCCGCGCGTTCGCCGTGGGCGCTCGACGGTGCTCGTGCTGGCGCTCGGCGCGGTGTCGTGGGCGTGGTCGGAGGTCGGGTTCTGGTCGACCTTCCGCGCGGAGGACTCAGCGATCGGCTGGATCATCACGTGGCTCGCGTACTCGCTCGTGGTCGGCGTGGTGCTGCGCGTGGCGCGCCGGTTCCCCGTCCGCGGGCTGCCGGGGCTGGTGATCCTCGGCGCGCTCTACGGATGGCTGGTCGAGGGCGTCGTCGCCGCCACGGTTTACGAGCAGCTGCCGTTCTCGCTGATCTGGACCGGCGTCGCGTGGCACGGGATGCTCACGGTCGTCGTCGGCTGGTGGCTGCTGCCGAAGCTGCTGCGCCGCGGCGGCCTCCGGTCCTGGGCGGTGTGCGCCCTCGTCGGGCTCGCCTGGGGCGCCTGGTCGGTCGGCTGGTGGGGTGCGGCTCCCGACCAGCGCGAGGAGCCCGTCGTCCCGGGGCTCGCGTCGTACGCCGTCTTCGTGGCGATCGTGTCCGCGGCGGCCATCCTCGGTTACCTCCTCGTCGATCGCGTGCCGCTGCGCGACGGCGACCTGCGCTCGCGCTGGGGAGCGATCGTCTCCGTGGCCGTGCTCGTGGTGTGGGGCGGCGTGATGGTGCTGCCGTCGCTGCCCTGGGCGCCGCTCGTCCTCGGGCCGCTGCTCGCGCTGGCGTGGTTCTCCCTGCCCCGACTGTCGAGGGACGAGCCCTCCTCGGGCCGTACGGCGGTTGCTGCCGAGTGGCCGGTCGGTGTCCCGCTGCGCCGGCTCGGTCCGCTGGTGCTCGTGCCGGTCACCGCTGTCGCGCTCTACGCAGCGCTCGTGCCGCTCGATGCCGGCGTGCGCGGTGAGGGCCCGTTTTTCGCCGTCCTGCTCGGGCTCGTGCTGCTCATGACGCTGGTCGGCACGGTCGCGCTGCTCTGGAGCCTCTGGCGCACCTGGCGCCCGCGGCGAGGTGTCTCACCCAGCGAGCCGTCCAAGGGTCCCAGTGTTTCCGAGCAGCTTCCTGGGTGAGCTGGTCGCCTCAGCCCGTGCTGGTGCAGGGACGCGTCCGCAGGTCGAGCAGGTAGTCGTCGGGCGCGCCGGCGGCCTCGGCGGCGTCGGCCAGGATCCCCAGGTAGCGCGCGGACGGCAGCCCGCCCTCGTAGTCGTCGACGACGTAGAGCCATGCGGTGACGTCGCCGTCCAGGGTGGCGACGCGGACGCGGATCTTGTCGTAGAGGCCGAGGTCGCTGCCCTCCCACTCGTCGAGCGCGGCCTCGTCCGCGGGCGACAGGTCATAGAGCGCCACGAAGACCTGGGAGGTCGGTTCCTCGACCACGGTCGCGAGCGCGCCCTCC
>JBBQAY010000063.1:0-18996 GCA_038316965.1 Candidatus Nanopelagicales bacterium | reverse complement strand
CCACCAGGAGCATGCCGGTACGTCGCCCGGCCGCATCGAGCAGCGCACGTTGTGCGGCGCCGGTGAGCCCGAGGGAGCCCAGCGAGGGGAGGCTGGTCGTGGTCGGCCGAAGGCGAACGACCACCTGCTCGCCGCGCGTGGCGGGGATGGTCGAGATGCGCAGGCCGACGCTGTCGCCCTGCACAAGCACGACTGCCCGGCCCTGCTGTGGCAGCAGGTGCTCGTCGACGTCGAGGCTCGCCATCGCCTTGAGCCAGGCGACGATGGCACCGGAGCCGGTGAGTGGCAGGGTCAGGAGGTGGCGCAGGACGCCGTCGACCCGCACCTGGACGTGCAGGCCGTCGCGGTGCGGATCCACCAGCAGCTCGGTGGCTCGGGCGTTCAGGGCGTCGATGAGCAGGCGGTCGACCAGCTGCACCGTCTCGGCGTCACCGGTGCGCGGGGCCTGCACCGCCACCGGCAGGTGCGAGAAGGGGTCGCGGTCGACGTGGCGGTCCCAGACGGCGGCCAGCGCTGCCCGGATGCCGCTCTCGGTCGCCACGTGGACGTCGAGCGCGGATGCCCCGGTCAGGGTGCGCACCTCCACGAGCAGCGCCGGGTCGCTCGGGTCGGCCGCGGCGACGGCCACCCGGTCGCCTCTGCGGGCGAACGCCACGACCATCTGCCGCTCGGCGAGGTGCCGGGGAATGGTGTGGGCCACGCCGGCGTCGAGCGGCGTCGTGGTGAGGTCGACGAGGGGCAGGACGAGCTGTACGGCGAGAGCGCGCGCCAGCTCCTCCTCGGTCACGAGCCCGAGATCGAGCACGACCCGCCCGAACCGGGTGCCACCGCCGGTGGCGAGGCGTGCCTCGAGGGCCGCCGCCAAACCTGAGTGGTCGACCATCCCGAGCCGGAGCAGGACGTCGCCCAGGCGCGGACGCCGAGGCTGCTCGGCCGAGATCGGGTAGACGCTCACTCAGTAGGCATCGGCAGTTCGCGACGGACGTTGAGCGGCCGACCAGGGGTACGTCGGGCGGCTCAGACCTCGTCGGTCGTGGCGACCTCGACCTCGACCTCGTGCACGTCGAGGTCGTCGACCTTGCCGTGCTTCTTCTTCTTGGCCCGCGGCTTGCTCTCGCGCTCGTCGAGGTCGTCGAGGAGATCACGAAGCTCGCTGCGGATGTAGTCGCGGGTGGCGACCTCGCCCAGGGCCACGCGCAGCGACGCGACCTCGCGCATGAGGTATTCGGTGTCGGCGATGAGCCGCTCGGTCCGGGCCCGGTCGTCCTGGTACTGGATGCGGTCGCGGTCGGCCTGACGGTTCTGCGCGAGCAGGATCAGGGGTGCGGCGTACGACGCCTGCAGCGACAGCAGCAGCGTGAGGAAGATGAACGGGAACGGGTCGGGCTTGGCCCACGGGCCGAGGTTGAACAGGACCCAGAAGGCGATGAACGCCGACATGTAGCCGATGAAGCGCCACGAGCCGAGGAAGCGGGCGATGCGCTCGCTGACCCTGCCGACCCGCTCGGGGTCGACGGACGGGCGCAGCGACACCCCGCGCTCGAGCGGCTGGTCGAGGCGCGGCCCACGGCGCTCGTCGCGGTCACGAGCCATGGGTCACCTCCTCGTCGTGCCCTGCGGCGTCGGGATCGTTGTCGGCGTCTCGCCAGTTGTCAGGGAGCATGTGGTCGATGACGTCGTCGACGGTCACCGCTCCGAGCAGGTGGTCGTTCTCGTCCACGACCGGGATCGCGACGAGGTTGTACGTCGCGAAGTAGCGCGTGACCTGGCTGAGCGGCGCCTCCGGGCCGATGGGCTCGAGCGCGTCGTCGAGGACGGCCGAGACCAGGCTCGACGGTGGCTCGCGCAGCAGGCGCTGGAAGTGGGCGACGCCGAGGTACTTGCCGGTGGGTGTCTCGAAGGGTGCGCGCACGACGTACACCTGCGCGGCGAGGGCAGGCGAGAGGTCTTGGTCGCGCACGCGGGCGAGTGCTTCGGCGACTGTCGAGTCGGGCGGCAGGATCACCGGCTCCGGCGTCATCATGCCGCCGGCGGTGTAGTCGTCGTAGCTGAGGAGGCGGCGCAGGTCTTCGGCGTCCTCGGGCTCGACGAGCGACAGGATCGCCGCGGCCGTCTCGGGCGGCAGCTCGGACAGGAGGTCGGCGGCGTCGGCCGGGTCCATCTCCTCCAGCACGTCGGCCGCGCGCTCCCCCTCGAGGGCCGCCACGATCTCCACCCGATCGTCCTCGGGGAGCTCCTCGAGGACGTCGGCGAGCTTCTCGTCGTCGAGCGCCGCCGCGAGCTCGATGCGGCGCTTGGGCGTGAGCTCCTGCATGACGTTGGCGAGGTCGGCCGCGCGCAGCTTCTCGACCGTGGCGAGCAGGCTGGCGACGCCCTGCTCCGCGTCGGGGAGCGACAGGCCGGAGACGGCGTCCCACTCCACGACGATGGTCTCTCCGCGGCGGCGGAAGCCGCTGCCCCCCTTGCGGACGAAGATCTTCTCGACCGACCAGTCGCGCGTGCGGTCCTGGCGGATCCCGACGTCCTGCACCGTGACCTGCTCGTCGCTCTCGAGCAGGGTGACGCGCTTGTCGAAGAGCTCGGCGAACACGAGGGTCTCGGAGGGCCGCTGCTCGAACCGGCGCATGTTGAGCAGGCCCGTCGTGACGACGGCGCCCTCGCTGACGTTGGTCACGCGGGTCATCGGACAGAAGATGCGACGTCGCGGCTGTACCTCGACCACCAGGCCGAGCACGCGAGGCGCGTGCGAGCCGTGCCGGAGCGCGACGACGACATCGCGCACCTTGCCGACCTGGTCTCCACGGGGGTCGAAGACGGCGATGCCGGCGAGGCGGGCGATGAAGACCCTCGTCGGCGCTCCGCTCATGCCCGCAGGGTATCGGCCAGGGCGGGCTCGACCCTCCCCGTATGGGCGCGACGCGCGACGGGTTGGATGTGCGCATGACCGAGGCTGCCGACGTGCGCGCCAACGCGATCTCCCGGCCCCCTACCGGTGACCTCGCGTTCATGGCCGTGGCCGTCGTAGCGATCTCGACGTCCGGCCCGATCATCGCCGCGATCGCGGCCCCTGCTCTGGCCATCGCCCTGTGGCGCTGCGTGCTCGGCTCCGGCGTCACTCTGCTCTGGGTGGGGGCGCGCCACCGCGCCGAGCTGGCCGGGCTCAGCCGACAGGAATGGCGGTGGACCGTCACGGCGGGCCTCTTCCTCGCCGCCCACTTCGCCACCTGGGTGCCGAGCCTGCGATTCACCTCGGTCGCGGCGTCGACCGCCCTCGTGGCGACGCAGCCGGTGTGGGCGGCGCTCATGGCCCGGGCCCAGGGCGCCTACGTCGACCGCCGGGTCTGGGTCGGCATCACGATCTCGCTGGTCGGCGTCCTCGTGCTGACCGGCATCGACTTCTCGCTCGACCCTCGCAGCCTGATCGGCGACCTGCTGGCGCTCGCAGGTGCGGTGCTGGCCGCGGCGTACGTGACGGTGGGGGAGAAGGCGCGGCGGACGGTCTCGACGCCGGTCTACACCTCGCTGGCGTACGGGGTGTCCGCCGCGGCGCTCCTGCCCCTGTGCCTGCTGTTCGGCTCCGCCCTCTGGGGCTACTCGGCCAAGGACTGGTGGCTGATCCTGGCGTTGACGGTCGGTGCCCAGCTCCTCGGCCACACGCTGATCAACCGCGTGCTGCGTACGACGTCGGCGACGGTGACGAGCCTCGCGATCCTGTTCGAGATGCCGGGAGCCACCCTCATCGCCGCCGTCTGGCTGGGCCAGGTGCCACCTCTCGCGATCCTGCCCGCGCTCGTGCTCCTGTTCGCCGGGCTCGTGCTGGTGATCCGCGCCGGCGACCGCCGGATCCCGTCGGAGACCCCGCCCATCTGACCCCACCCCCGGGCTGCATGCGGTACATCCCGCTCGTAGCGTTGCCCCATGACCTTCCCTGCCCGCGTTCTGCGTTCCCGTCGGTCGAACCTGGCCGTGCCCGGCTCCTCGCCGAAGATGCTGGAGAAGGCCAAGGGCCTGCCCGTCGACCAGGTGTTCATGGACATCGAGGACGCCGTGGCGCCGCTCGCGAAGCCGGACGCGCGCAAGAACATCGTGGCCGCGCTGAACGAGGGCGGGTACGACGGCAAGGTGCGTACCGTCCGCGTGAACGACTGGACGACGCACTGGACCTACCGCGACGTCGTCGAGGTGGTGGAGAACGCCGGCCAGAACCTCGACTGCATCATGCTGCCGAAGGTGCAGACCGCCGAGCAGGTCGTGGCGCTCGACCTTCTGCTGACGCAGATCGAGACCACGATGGGCTTCGAGGTCGGTCGGATCGGCATCGAGGCGCAGATCGAGAACGCGCTCGGCCTCACGAACGTCAACGCGATCGCGGCGGCGTCGCAGCGGGTGGAGACGATCATCTTCGGGCCTGCCGACTTCATGGCCTCGATCAACATGAAGTCGCTCGTCGTGGGTGAGCAGCCGCAGGGGTACGACGTCGGCGACGCCTACCACTACATCCTCATGCAGATCCTCATGGCGGCACGCGCGTACGACAAGCTCGCGATCGACGGGCCGTACCTGCAGATCAAGGACGTCGAGGGCTACAGGCGCGTGGCCGGCCGCAGCGCTGCGCTCGGCTTCGACGGCAAGTGGGTGCTGCACCCCGGCCAGGTCGAGGCGGCGAACGAGGTCTACTCGCCTCGGCAGGAGGACTACGACCACGCAGAGCTGATCCTCGATGCGTACGAGTACTACACCTCGGCCGAGGGCGGCGCGAAGGGCGCGGTCATGCTCGGCGACGAGATGATCGACGAGGCGAGCCGCAAGATGGCGCTGGTGATGTCGGCCAAGGGCCGTGCGGCAGGCATGGCCCGCACGCAGTCGTTCCAAGCACCGGAGGCGTGAGATGGCCCGCCTGGCCCAGACCGACGACCTGACCGAGATCCAGTCGGAGATCCTGACCGCCGTCCGCGAGTTCGTGGACAAGGAGATCATCCCCGTCGCGCAGGAGCTCGAGCACGCCGACGAGTACCCCACCGCCATCGTCGAGCAGATGAAGGAGATGGGGATCTTCGGCCTGATGATCCCCGAGGAGTACGGCGGCCTCGGTGAGTCGCTGCTGACCTACGCGCTCTGCGTCGAGGAGATCGCACGCGGCTGGATGTCGGTCAGCGGCATCATCAACACGCACTTCATCGTGGCGTACCTGGTGATGCAGCACGGCACGGACGAGCAGAAGGCCTACTACCTGCCGCGGATGGCGACCGGTGAGGTGCGCGGCTCGTTCTCGATGTCCGAGCCGCACTGCGGGTCCGACGTCGCGGCGATCCGCTCCAAGGCCGTCCGCGACGGCGACGAGTTCGTGCTCACCGGCCAGAAGATGTGGCTGACCAACGGCGGCTCGTCCACGTTGACCGCGGTGCTGGTGCGCACCGACGCCGAGGCCGAGGACGGCGTAAGCGTCTACAAGAAGATGACCACGTTCCTGGTCGAGAAGCCTTCCGGCTTCGGCGAGGTGCGTCCGGGTCTCACCATCCCCGGGAAGATCGACAAGATGGGCTACAAGGGCGTCGACACCACCGAGCTCATCATGGACGGGCTCCGCCTTCCGGCCACCGCGATCCTCGGCGGACAGCCGGGTCGCGGCTTCTACCAGATGATGGACGGCGTCGAGGTGGGCCGCGTCAACGTCGCCGCCCGCGGCTGCGGCATCGCGATCCGCGCCTTCGAGCTCGGCATCGACTACGCCCAGCAGCGCCAGGCGTTCGGCAAGCAGATCGCCGACCACCAGGCCGTGCTGTTCCGCCTCGCCGACATGGCCGTCAAGGTCGAGGCCGCCCACAAGATGATGGTCGCCGCCGCGCGCAAGAAGGACTCCGGCGAGCGCAACGACCTCGAGGCCGGGATGGCGAAGTACCTGGCTTCGGAGACGGCCAAGGAGGTCGTCGAGGACTCCTTCCGCATCCACGGTGGCTACGGCTACGCCAAGGAGTACGAGATCGAGCGCCTCTACCGCGAGGCGCCGATGCTCCTGATCGGTGAGGGCACGGCCGACATCCAGCGGATGATCATCGGCCGCCGTCTCCTCGAGGACTACAAGCGGGCCTGACCCTGCGCGCCACCGACGCAGGGCCCACGGCACCGCAGTGGTTGGGGCAGATAGGTCGGTGGCCCCGCGACGTAAGGTGGAGGCATGAGCGGAACCCGGCAGTCACCCATCGGCAGCAACGTCACCAAGCGACCTGTGCTTGCGTCGTACGAGGACTACCTCGATGCGCAGAAGGCCGTGGACACGCTGTCGGACAACGGCTTCCCGGTGCAGAACGTCGCCATCGTGGGGGTCGACGTGCGCATCGTCGAGTCGGTGATCGGCCGGATGTCGTGGGGCAAGGCGGCGACCTCGGGCCTGTTCTCCGGCGCGTGGTTCGGTGGCCTCATCGGCCTGTTCATCGGCCTGTTCAGCACGACCAACGGATCGGTGCTCCCGCTGTTCGCGCTCGGAGTGCTGTACGGCGCGGCCGCAGGCATCGTGTTCGGAGTCGTGTCGTACGCCTTCACCCGTGGCAAGCGCGACTTCGTCTCTCGTCAGCAGCTGCAGGCCGCGCGCTACGACGTGCTGTGCGAGCAGTCTGTGCTGGGCCAGGCGCGCACGGTCCTGGGCCTCGCGTCGACCTGGCCTCCCGCCCTGCCCGCCGATGACACCGCTCCCGCCGGGACCGACGAGCCGGCTTGAGCGCGGTCACGCGATGACCGACGGCACCGCGGGCTACGAGGAGCGCAGCGGCCTCGCCGCGCAGTTCGCCCGCCAGGCCCGCGCCTGTCGCGAGAACGGCTCACCCCTGTACGGCGAGATCTGCCGTGCTGCGTCGCTCCACCTCGCGGCCGGTGGTCGGCTCGCTGACGTGCTGGCGCCCTGGGCTGCGGCGCGGGACGGCGATCTCCTGCCGCTGCGCATTCTCGGTGCCGCGCACCGGATCGTGCTCGAGCGCGGGGCGCCTGCGCTCGCGCTGTGGTTTCCCTCCGTCGGCGGCACTGCACCGGTCGACGCCGCCGGCCGGGCCGGGTGCTTCTCGGCGTGGGTCGACGCCGTCGAGTCCGCTCAAGACCGACTGCCCGAGCTTCTGGCGTCGCCACCGCAGACCAACGACCCCGGTCGTGCGGCCTCGCTCGCAGGCGTCCTGGCTCACGTGGCCGCGGCGTACGGCCTGCCGGTGCGCGTCCACGAGCTGGGGTGCTCGGCAGGGCTGAACCTCCTGGCCGATCGAGCGCGGATCACGTGGCTCGGCGGTGAGGCCGGACCCCAGAGCTCGCCCCTCGTGCTGGCCGACGCGTGGGAGGGTGCGCCGCTGCCTCCTGCCTCGACCGTGGACGTCGTCGAGCGTGTCGGCGTCGACCTCGCGCCCGTCGACGTGACGACGACGGAGGGCCGGCTGCACCTGACCTCGTACGTGTGGCCGGATCAGTCGGAGAGGTTCGAACGGCTGCGCGCGTCGTACGACCTTGCGAGCCAGGTGCCGGTGACGCTCGTGCAGGGCGACCTCGTGGAACACCTGGAATCCCTTGTGCCCCAAGAGGGTACGGCGCTCGTCGTCTTCCACTCGGCGACCTGGCTGTACCTCGACGCCGACGAGAGGGCGCGGGCCGAGGACGCCTTCCAGGCGCTGGGCTCCGCCGCCACGCCAGCTGCGCCCGTGGTGCACGTCGCGCGCGAGCACCTCGGCGACCTGCTCGGGATGTCGTTCTCCGTGATCACACGCTGGTGGCCGGCCCCGGCGTCCGGCCCACTGTCGGCAGCCATCGCAGGGCCGGCTGCCGGCGTCAGCGCCGGAGTGCCCACGATCCTGGCCGACACCCCACCCCACGGCCTGCCCGTCGTCTGGCAGACGCCGACCGCGACGCGACGCAGTCACGCAGCATCGTGATCGCGCCGAGCGCGGTCAGGAGGGCCGAGGCAGGACGTTCCAGTCGTGCAGGGCCTGGCGGACTCCCGACGCCATCTGACCGGCGGCGTCGAGGGCGTCGAGGTCGGCGCGCCTGAACCATCGCGCGTCGGCAGCGTCATCCCCCGCGGTCAGCGGAGGCGGCTCACCGCCGTACGCCGACAGCGGTGTGCAGAGGTAGTCGTCGATCACGTAGATGCCGCCGGACGGCGCTGCCCGTTCGACCTGGCCGACCCAAGGTCCCACCGTCACGCGCAGTCCCGTCTCCTCGAGCACCTCGCGCGCGCACCCTTCGGGAGCGGTCTCGCCGTCCTCCAGCCTGCCGACGGGGATCGACCACAGCCCCAGGCTCGGCTCCTGCCCGCGCAGGACGAGCAGGATCCACCTGTCCTGCCGCACGACCCCGCCGATGCAGGGGATCCGCCGTGGCTCGTCCGTCATGAGCACCAGTGTGGCGGTTGACTCCCGGGCGACGCCGGGCCACGGTGCTGCGCAGGAGGCCGTGGGCGACGGAGTCGGCGGCCGTGCGGAAGGGGCGCCGATGCCCGAGCCCGTCTGCGTGCGTTGCGGTGGCCCGGTCGGTCTCACCGTCGACGACCCGTCCTGGCACTGCCCCACCCACGGCCAGGTCGAGCCGCTGCACGCACCGCTCCCTGCCGAGCACTACCACCTGGCCGATGTCGCGTCGTCGTCCGCCGTACCTGTGTGGCTGCCGCTCCCGCTGCCGACCGGATGGTCGGTGTCCGGGGTACGCCGCACCGGCGGCACGGGGCCGGCGCGTGCGGTCGCGATCTCGTACGCCGGCCCAGGCATCGCGGCGCGAACCGCGGAGATGGTGATCGTCGCGGAGGAGCCGGGCGTAGGCCTCGGTGCGCAGTACGCCGGGATCCTCGGCACCGATCCCGGCCCGGAGATCACGGGGCTGCCGCGTGACACGTCCGTCCACGCGGGCGGCCGTCCGACCTCGCTGTGGTCGCTGCCGGTGTCGGACCGATCGGCGTACGTCGGCGAGGCGCACGGCTGCTGGCTCTGGATCATCACCTGGCCCGTGACCGAATGGATGGTCGTGCACGACGGCCTCGTGCTGCACGACCTGCGCGTGGTCGACGTCCGCACCCGGCTCGGCGAGGTGCCCGTGAGCGCCTTGACCCCGCGCCTCAAGCTCTGACCACCTGTGCTGAGACTGATCAATCCGTCGCTTCCCGCACCGGGATACGACGGATTGATCAGTGTCAGCGATGGGGGTGACCGTAGGGTGTGCGGGTGTCGTCGTGGCTGGACCTGAAGCTCCTGGGCTCGGTCTATCTGACGCTGTTCGTGATCATGGATCCGCCAGGCATCATCCCGATCTTCCTGGCGCTCACTGCTCGCCGCGGCAAGGCGGCGATGGCCAAGCTGGCCGCGCAGGCTGCCCTGACGGCGTTCGGAGTCATCACCCTCTTCGCGCTCTTCGGCGAGCGGATCCTGGCGTTCCTCGGGATCTCCCTGCCCGCGCTGCAGGCCTCCGGTGGTCTCCTGCTCCTGATCATCGCGCTCGAGCTGCTCACGGGTAAGACCGACGAGCCGACCGAGGTCGACGACGTCAACGTCGCGATGGTGCCGCTGGGCACTCCTCTGCTCGCCGGCCCTGGGGCGATCGTCGCCACGATCCTGTTCGTGCGGCAGTCGGACACGACTCCCGAGGTCATCGCGCTCATCCTCGGCATCGTCGGCATCCACGTGACGATCTACCTCTTCATGCGTTACTCCGTGGTGCTGGCGCGGATCCTCAAGCCCACCGGGATCCTTGTGCTCACTCGTATCGCGGGTCTGCTGGTCGCCGCGATCGCCGTGCAGCTCATCGCTGACGGCATCTTCGGCTTCGTCGCCGCCCACGGCTCATGAGCGACGACGGCGCGCTCACCTTCGACGGCATGCCCACGCGGCTGTGGTCGTGCACGCCGACCAAGCTCGACACCTGGCTGTCGTGCCCGAGGCGATTCCGCTTCACCTACCTCGACCGCAAGCCCAAGGGCCTGCCGTGGGCGCACAACAGCGTCGGCTCGTCGGTGCACAACGCGCTGCGCGACTGGTGGCTGCTGCCCGAGGAGCGCCGTACGACCGGGGCGGCGTCGGATCTCGTCACCCGCAACTTCCTCACCGACGGCTTCCGCGACGACAAGCAGATCGGCGAGTGGCGCGAGCGCGCCGCTGGGATGACCGAGGCGTACGTCGCCCACCTCGACCCTGCCGACGAGCCTGCTGGCGTCGAACGCACGGTGTCGACGACCTCGCACGGCATGGCCCTGTCGGGACGCGTCGACCGCATCGACCGTCGCCCCAGCGACGACGGCGGAGACGAGCTCGTCATCGTCGACTACAAGACCGGACGCCGTCCCCTCACCGACGACGATGCGCGCTCGTCGCTGGCTCTGGCGGTGTACGTCGTCGGCGCGAGCCGTACCCTGCGCACACGGTCACGACGCGTCGAGCTTCACCACCTGCCGACGGGAACCGTTGCGGCCCACGACCACACGCCCGAGTCGATCGAGCGCCACCTGACCCGCGCGGGCGAGATCGCGGGCGAGGCGAGCGCCGCCGAGGCGGTGTGGAAGGAGCGGTTGGCTCCTCTCGCCGAGGACGCATCAGCGGGCGATGCCGACGCAGTCGAGGCGATCGACGCGCACTTCCCGCCGAACCCGGGCCCGTCGTGCTCGTGGTGCGACTTCCGCCGCTGGTGCCCGTCAGGACGTGACGCGTCGCCCGAGATCACCCCCTGGTCGGGCCTCGCCGACACCGACTAGCTCGTCGACGACCCCCGCCGTCGAGTGGCGCGCTGAGGCGTCACCGCCCCTGTCGAGGCCTCCCGCCGCCGGGCGGTTGCGAGCGCTTCCCCCCGCCACGCGACGACGAGCCGGAGGGTCCAGGCACGAGGCGCCGCAGTGACTCCGGGAGCTCGCGCCAGTCCTCCGGCTCGAGCCACACGTGCTCGACCGTGCTGGCCCACACCCGGTCCGTCCGGCAGCGCTCGGCAATGAGGTCTGCGTAGTCCTCGGGGTGGTCGCTCAGCAGGTCCTCGATCGGGCCGGTCGCGACGTAGACGCGGTGCGCGTGGTCGGCGTCAGGATCGTGGAGCATCTCGTCCAGCACCTCGATCGGGAGGTTGCCGTCGAGCACCGCCCGGTTGACCGTCTCCCATGCCCACCAGTGGTCGGCGTCGGCACGACGGCGGTCCTGCGCGCTGCCCCGGCTGAGCACGTCGAACATGCGGTAGGACCACACGACCTCGTCCACCTGTTCGGCACTCCACATCACGGGTCGATCCTCCCTGACAGGGTCCTGCGTGGCGAGCGCGGCCGCGGGTGCGGTCGAACAGGGCCGGCTGCGTCAGCGGGCGATCTCGGACAGCTCGGTGAGCAGCGCGTCGAGCGCATCGGCGGTGGCGTGCGGTGCCTCGGCCGCGGGGGAGTGCCCGGTGTCGGGAACGACGACGACACGCGCGCCCACGACGGCTGCGACGCGTTCCTGGTCGGCGGTGTCCCAGGCGTCGTCGTCGGGGCCGTAGACGACTGCGACCTGCAGGTGCCCGTCGCGGGCGAGTGCCGCGAGCTCGTCGGTGCGATCCGGTGTGTCGAGCAGGATCCCGGCTGCGGCACGCAACTGGTATGGGTTGTTGGCGACGAACCGCGTGCGCAGGAACTCCGCGACCTCGGGCGGTGGCGCGGGGATGCCCGCTTCGCGGTCCTGCGACTCCCGTACGTCGGACACCACCGACAGCGGCACGTGCGGCAGGGCAGCGTGAAGGGCGCCGAGCCCGTCGTGGTGCTGCGGCGGAAGCTGCGACGGGCCGGAGCACAGAAGCGTGAGCGAGCGGAACGGCCCGCCACCTGAGGTGAGCACCGCCTCGCGCGCGACGAGCCCACCGAACGAGTGGCCGACGAGGTGCACCGGACCGTCGAGGCCAGCCACCACCTCGAGCACGTCCTGCGCGAGCGAGGCCAGCGAGTACGCGGACTCGTCGTCCGGGCCGGGAGACTCGTACTGCCCGCGCTGGTCGTACGTGCACACGGCCCAGCCGTGGTGCGCCAACGGCTCGAGGACGGCTACGAAGTCCTCCTTGGAGCCGGTGAAGCCGGGGACCAGGACCACCGTGCCGCGTCGAGCGGTGCCGGCGTCAGGCTCGATGAGCCAACCCGTGAGCGGACCGCGCGAGGTCGGGAGCGCCACACGGCCGGCGCCGGGCGGCAGGTCGAGGAACGGCGGGGTGCTCACAGGCGGCAGACTACGGTCCGACAGCACGACCGGGGTGACCCGGTCGGGTCGGGCACCGAGCGCACGGGTGCCGCACACGGAAGCAGGGGTCATGACACGCACCGTCGCGGTGGCGAGCCAGAAGGGCGGCGTCGGCAAGACGACGACCGTGGCCTCGCTCGGTGTCGCACTCTCCGACCTTGGCGACGAGGTGCTGCTCGTCGACCTCGACCCCCAGGCCTGCCTCACGTTCTCCCTCGGCATCGACCCTGAGGACCTCACCCTGTCGATCCACGACGTGCTGGCCGGCTCGGTCCGCGCGCGCGAGGTCGTCACGGCGACCGAGGACGGCGTCGACCTGCTCCCAGCCACGATCGAGCTGGCACGGACCGAGGCCACGCTGCTCACGAGCGGACGCCGCGAGCACACCCTCGACGACGCCCTGGCCGAGCTGCGGGGCCACTACGACTGGATCCTGCTCGACTGCCCGCCCACCCTCGGCATCCTCACGGTCAACGCCCTCACCGCCGCTGATGACGTGATCGTGCCGTTGCAGTGCGAGACCCTCGCGCACCGAGGAGTGGGCCAGCTCGTCGAGACCGTCCGCGACGTCATGCGCACGACCAACCCTCGGCTGCGGATCAGCGGCATCCTGCCGACCATGTTCGACGGTCGCACGGGCCACGCGCGCGCGGTGCTCGCCGACGTCGTCGAGCGGTACGACGTCCCCGTGCTCGAGCCGCCGGTGCCGCGCTCGGTGCGCTTCGCCGAGGCGCCCGCGATCGGCCGGTCCGTGCTGGCGACGTCCCCGCACCTGCGCGGCTCCGAGGCCTACCGCCTCCACGCAGCCCGCATGCACGCAGAGCTCAAGGGCTGACACCGCTCCAGACGTACGAAGGCCCCCTCCCGCGGGAGGGGGCCTTCGTACGTCTGGATGACTACTCGGCGGACGAGCCCTCGGCCGGCGATGCCTCGGTGGCGCTGCCCTCGACCTTGCCGCGACCTCGACCGCCGCGACGACGACGGCGACGCGGTGCGCCCGTGCCGTCGGAGCCGGCGTCTGCGTCGTTCGCCTCGCCCGAGCGGGAGGGGGCGTCGCTCGCGGATGCCTTCTCGGCCACGGCCACACTGCCGCCCTCGCTCGCGGCCGCGTCGCCGCTGCGGGTACGGGTGCGCTGACGATCGCGGCGCTGGCGCGGCTCGCGGGCCTCACCGGCGTCGCCCGCAGGCTCGCCCTCAGGGCGTGGGTCGTGGTCGGCCTTGGGCTTGTCGCGGTCCGAGCGGTCCGAGCGGCTCTTGCTGTCCTTGTGGCTGTCACGGCCGTGCTTGTCGTGCTTGTCGTCACGGCCCTTCGGGCCGGACTTGGAGCGGCGACCCGCGGACGCCCCGGTCTCGCCGAGGTCCTCGATCACCTCGGCGTCGAGGCCCTCGCGGGTGCGCGACGACTTCGGCAGGCGACCCTTGGTGCCCTCGGGGATGCCGAGACCGGTGTAGAGGTGCGGGCTGGAGGAGTAGGTCTCGATCGGCTCCTCGAAGGGCAGGCCGAGGGCCTGGGCGATCATCTTCCAGCGGTGCAGGTCGTCCCAGTCGACCATGGTGATCGCGACGCCGGAGTTGCCCGCGCGGCCGGTGCGGCCGATGCGGTGGAGGTCCATCTTCTCGTCCTCCGGGCACTCCCAGTTGATGACGTGGGTGACGTCGGCGACGTCGATGCCACGAGCCGCGACGTCGGTGGCGACGAGGACGTCGACCTTGCCGTTGCGGAACGCGCGCAGCGCCTGCTCGCGGGCACCCTGGCCCAGGTCGCCGTGCACGGCGGCCGCGGCGAACCCGCGCTCGACGAGGTCGTCGGCGACGCGCTGGGCGTTGCGCTTGGTGCGGCAGAAGATCATCGTCAGGCCGCGGCCTTCGGCCTGCAGGATGCGGCCGAGCAGCTCGGGCTTGTCGAGGTTGTGGGCGCGCCACACGTGCTGCTCGATCGCGTCGACGGTCGAGTTCTCGTCGTCGGGGTTGATCGCGCGGATGTGCGTGGGCTGGGTCATGTAACGGCGGGCCAGGGCGATGATCGAGCCCGGCATCGTGGCCGAGAACAGCATCGTCTGGCGCACCGGCGACACCTGCGCCACGAGGCGCTCGACGTCGGGCAGGAAGCCCATGTCGAGCATCTCGTCGGCCTCGTCGAGCACGAGGGTCTTGACCTGGCCGAGCTTGAGGTGGCCCTGCTTCATGAGGTCGATGAGGCGACCGGGCGTACCCACGACGACCTCGATGCCCTTCTCGAGGGCCTCGACCTGCGGCTCGTACGAACGACCGCCGTACACGCAGAGGACGCGGACGCCGCGCATGCGGCCGGCCTTCGCCAGGTCGCTCGCGACCTGGATGCCGAGCTCGCGGGTGGGGACGACGACGAGGGCCTGCGGCCTGCCCTTGATCTTGTCGTCCTGGTCGTCGAAGCCCTCGTCGACCGGCGCGATGAGGCGCTGGAGCGCCGGGATGCCGAAGCCGAGGGTCTTGCCGGTGCCGGTCTTGGCCTGGCCGATGATGTCGGTCCCGGCGAGGGCCATGGGGAGCGTGAGCTCCTGGATCGGGAAGGCCGTGATGATGCCGTCGGCCGCGAGGGCCTCGACGGTCGCGGGGTGGACGCCGAGCTCGGCGAAGGTCTTGGGCTCGGCGGGGGCGTGGGCCTCGACGTCCGCGGGGGCGTCGGGCTCGATGCTGCTCAGGGTCATGTCGGGTCGCGGACTCTCGTGATCGGGCCGCGGCGGGGCGCAGGTCGCGGGGTGCGACGCACGCCCGGCGAGTGCACGGCCCCGCGGGTCCGCAGCGTGCGCGCGACTCTTCGCGAGGCCCTGCCGCACGCTCCTCGGTGACGAGGAGGCCGTCGGCGGGCTGGTCACGGATGGAGTGAAGGCAACGGCCGTGACCGGAAAGGACTCCTCAGTCTACCGCCGTCAGCAGCCAGATCCGACCCACGCCGTGCCCGAGGGTCCACCAGGGGCGCCGGGGGCGGCGTACGCTCCGCCCGTGAACGAGGAGAACCTGCACCTGGTCGGTACCGATGAGTCGTCGGACGGCGCTGCCGCCGTGCCGGCGTCCGCGCTCGTGGACGACCCGGCCTACCGCGCCGGGGTCGTCGACCTGTTCGGCGTGCTCGCCTACACCCAGCTCGTGGCCTTCGAGCGCCTCGCGGCCGATGCTGCGCTGGCGCCGTCCATCTCGGACGAGGCTGCCCTGGCGTTCATGGCCACGGCGGAGGTGCGGCACTTCGGCCGCCTGGTCGAGCGGCTCACCGAGCTCGGAGTCGACCCCTGGGAGGCCATGCTGCCGTTCCAGGAGCCGCTGGCGGAGTTCCACACCCAGACCGCGCCGAGCGACTGGCTCGAGAGCCTGGTCAAGGCGTACGTCGGCGACGGCATCGCGACCGACTTCTACCTCGAGGTCGCCGAGCTTCTCGACGCCGACAGCAGGGCCCTGGTCCTGGAGGTGTGCAGCGACACCGGGCACGCGAACTTCGCCGTCGCGACGGTGCGGGCGGCTATCGTGGCCGACCCCCGGCTCTCCGGGCGGCTGGCGCTGTGGGGCCGGCGACTGGTCGGCGAGGCCATGCAGCAGGCGCAGCGCGTGGCGGCCGAGCGTGACGGTCTGTCGTCGCTGCTGCTCGGCGACGTCGACCGCGAGGGCCTCGGGCTGGTGGAGCTCGGCGAGCTGTTCGTCCGACTCACCGAGGCGCACACGCTCCGGATGGGCAACCTCGGCCTGCAGTCCTGAGACTGCCGGTGGGGCTCGGTCAGGTGTTGCCGAAGCCGATGCGACCGCGCTCGGTGGCGCCGACCTCGGCGTAGGCGATCTTGTCGCCGGGCACGACGACGGTGCGGCCCTTCTCGTCCGAGAGGGTCAGCTGGGTGCCCTTGTCGATGGCCGCGGACACGATGGCGACGACCTCGTCCTGGGTCTGGGCGCTCTCGAGCGTGACCTCGCGGGCGGCCTGCTGGACGCCGATCTTGACCTCCACCGAGGTGCCTCCTGGCTCATTCGTTCGCTACGTGCTTGCCGCGACCCTAACCGGGCAGGGCCGTCGACTGCTTCCCCAGGGTGCCCGCGTACGCCGTGGGCGTAGCGCCGGCCGGGGCTCAGGCCGGCGGGTGCGACAGCGGGAAGTTGGAGATGCCACGCCAGCCGAGGCTGCCGACGAGGCGAGCGGCTTCGGACTTCGGGATGCGACCGGCCTCGCGCAGCCAGTGCCGCGCAGCCGTCTGAGCCATGCCGAGCAGGCCTGCGGCGAGCAGCGTCGCCTCGGCCTCGGTCAGGCCGGTGTCCTCGGCGATCACCTGCGACAGAGCCGCAGCGCAGGCGTCGTTGGCCCGGTCGACCCGGGTGCGTACGCCGGGCTCGTTGGTGAGGTCGGACTCGAAGATGAGCCGGAAGGCGCCACCCGGGTCGTCGACGAAGTCGAAGTACGTCGCGACGGTGGCCGAGACGCGCAGCTTGTTGTCGCTGGTGGACTTCAGCGCTGCGTCGAGAGCGGCGAGCAGTGCGTCGCTCGACTGGTCGAGCAGGGCGAGATAGAGGTCGAGCTTGCCGGGGAAGTGCTGGTAGAGCACCGGCTTGCTGACGCCGGCGGCCTCGGCGATGTCGTCCATCGCTGCCGAGTGGTAGCCCTGCGCGACGAACACCTCGCGTGCGGCATCGAGAAGCTGCGCGCGGCGCTCGCGGCGCGGCAGGCGCTGGCCGCGGGACGAGGCCCGGCCGTCGGACACGACTGACATGTCCGGGATCCTACCGACCGGTAAACCCCCTGGCGTCGCTCGCCGCGCACGTTCGCCCGCGGCGAGCCCCGGCCGGGTCTCGGCGCCCAGTGCCCGGAGTGCGGTGAACCGCGCGGGGACGACCGCGGATCCGGTGGGTTCTTGCACCCTCGCAGGGTGTCGCCGCGCAACGATCGCCGCATCTGCCTAACGTGAAGAACGTGCACACGGACGCCGGTCGCGGCTCGCCGGCCCTCGAGGTCGAGCAGGCCCTGCGCATCGTGCCCGGGGTGCTCGAGGCCACGGTCTCGGTGGGCGAGGCTGACGACGCGGGCACCGAGGTGCGTCTCGTCCTGGCCGATGACAGCGACGAGTCGGCCATCGCCTACGCCGTGCACCGGATGCTCCAGCTCCAGTACGGCGTCGGACTCGATGCGGACGGCGTCGAGCTCGTCATGGACGTCACCGACACCCCGGCGAGGACGCTGCGGAGCGTCAGGGGGGCCGACGTTGCCCCCGCCGAGGTGTTCGACCTCAGGATCCAGATCGACGACCTCCTGACCGAGCTCGATCGCAGGTCCGGACGCTCGTTCGACGCCGACGTCCTCGCGGCCGCCGTACGCCACCCTGCGGGCGGTGCCGCGGTGCCAGAGCCACGTGCCGCTGAGCCGAGCGACGTCGTCGCCGTCACCGACGCCGACCTCCCCGCCGACCTCCCCGCCGACGCGGTGCGCCTGTCGATCGCGAGGCTGTCGATCGTCCTGGACCACCGCAGGGCTCAGGCTTCGGTGGCCCTCAGCAGTCCCGCCGGTGTGGTCCGTGGGTCGGCCGAGTCGGACGGCTCCGACTCCGCAGTGCTCGAGGCGGTGGCCCTCGCCACCCTGCGGGCGGTGGCCAGCCTGCACCTGTGCGAGGAGGCGTTCGTCGTGGCGGCCGTCTCCGTACCGCGCGTGGGGGAGGCCGACATCGCGGTCGTGCAGGTCGAATGCTGCCGGCACCTGGGGCCGGAGCGGCTCACGGGTGCGTCCGAGGTGCGTGACGACATCCACCGCGCCGTCGTGCGCGCCACCCTGGATGCGGTGAATCGGCGTCTGCCGTTGCTTACGCTCACTCCATGACCGGAGCTCCCGCCGACCTTCCTCGCACCACGGACGACGTTCACGCAGAGCTGCTGCCGCCGTGGCCGCGCACCGAGCTGGTCCTGTCCAACGGCACCTTCTCCCTGCGCGAGGCTGCTGCGGTCGACCCGGCGACGGTCGAGCCGGCGCTGTTCGTCCACGGGCTCGGCGGAAGTGCGACCAACTGGACCGATCTCATGGGCCTGCTCCGCGACCGCGTGGACGGCGTGGCGGTCGACCTGCCCGGGTTCGGCTGGACTCCGCCGCCGAGGGACGGCGACTGGACTCCGCGACGAAGCGCCGAGTCGCTGGCCGAGCTGATCGACGTGCGCTTCGGCGGCCGACCCGTCCACCTGTTCGGCAACTCGATGGGTGGTGCCGTCGCCGTCCAGCTCGCCGCTCGCTTCCCTCATCTGGTGCGCACCCTCACCCTCGTGAGCCCTGCCCTCCCGAAGACCGGCGTACGGCGCAGCAACGCGCACCTGCCGGTGATCGCGGTTCCCGGCATCGGCACACGGCTGATGAAGCGCTACCTCGAGGTCGAACCCGACCGCCGCGCCCGCGCGACCATCGACATCTGCTTCGCCGACCCTGACTCGGTGCCACCCGCACGCATGGCCGAGGCGGTCGAGGAGGTGAAGCGCCGCGACCAGCTGCCGTACGTCACGGACGCGTTCCTGCAGTCGCTGCGCGGCCTGCTGGCGACGTACCTCGACCGGGGACCCGAGCGGCCGTGGAAGCTCGCCGAGACGATCACCTGCCCGACGCTGCTCGTGTACGGCCGACGCGACAAGCTCGTCGACCCGATCCACGCCCACACCAAGGCATTCCCCGACGTCCGGGTCCTGGTCCTGCCCCACGCCGGCCACGTCTCCCAGATCGAACAACCCGCCCTGGTCTTCGAAGCCTGGTCCCACCTGCTCTAGGTGCCGTGCCTATGCCGGCTCCAAGCTCCGGGCTCGTTCCTCGCCCTCCGCGTCG
>JBBQAY010000062.1:0-19263 GCA_038316965.1 Candidatus Nanopelagicales bacterium | reverse complement strand
GCCCGACCCGTTGTCGCCGAACAACGGCTTGGGCATGAAGGTGACGGTCTTGCCGGCCTGCCAGGCGACGTTCTTGATGACGTACTTGAACAGCATCAGCTGGTCGGCGGCCTGCACCAGGGTGTTGAACTTGTAGTTGATCTCGGTCTGCCCCGCCGTACCCACCTCGTGGTGCGCCCGCTCGACCTCGAAGCCGACGCCGCCGAGCGCCGTACACATGGAGTTGCGCAGGTCGGCGTAGTGGTCGTACGGCGGCACCGGGAAGTAGCCACCCTTGGGCCGAACCTTGTAGCCCTTGTTGCCGCCCTCCTCCTCGCGGCCGGTGTTCCACGACGCCGACTCCGAGTCGATGTGGTAGTAGCCGGAGTTGATCGTCGTGTCATAGCGGATGGAGTCGAAGATGTAGAACTCGGCCTCGGGGGCGAAGAACGCGGTGTCCGCGATGCCGGTCGTGGCGAGGTAGGCCTCGGCCTTGGCGGCCACGTTGCGCGGGTCGCGCGAGTAGGGCTCACCGGTGAACGGGTCCTGGATGGAGAAGTTGATGACGAGCGTCTTCTCCTTGCGGAATGGGTCGAGGTACGCCGTCTTCACGTCCGGCACGATCTTCATGTCCGACTCGTGGATGGCCTGGAAGCCGCGGATCGAGGATCCGTCGAACATCTGACCTTCGGTGAACAGCGCCATGTCGACGGACTTCGCCGGCACGTTGAAGTGCTGCATCACTCCGGGCAGGTCGCAGAAGCGCACGTCGACGAAGACAACGTCCTCGTCCTGGATGAACCGGAGCACTTCCTCCGCGTTCTTGAACATCCATCCTCCTCGCGGGGTCCCCGGCTGGGCCGACGGACTGTGGGGGCATCACTACAGCTGCGACGGGCTCGCCTCAGCGTTCACGGGGAACCTACGGGGACGGGATTTCCCGTCGGTGTCCCGATTGTTTCGACCTTGTTTCCGAGCGTGACAGACGCGAAAAGAGGGCACGGGCCGACCGGGGGGGCCCACACGCGGGTCCCGTCGAACGGGCCCGCGGCTCCGTCGCCGCGCGTCGGAGCACAGCCTGCCAGAGCCCTCCCGGCGACGTCCGGCGGGGTAGGGATCGGGCACCGCCCACCTCGGTCGGCGGGGGCGCGGTACGCCGCTTAGCCTTGCGCCGTGGCAGGCGAGCAGAACGCACCCGACGGCGAGGAGCAGTCACGCGGGCTGACGCGCCGCGACCTCGGGTCGTGGCTGTCGGGCCCGGGTGCGGTGCTGCCGCAGACGCAGGACTGGCCAGGGCAGCGACTGGGGCTCCCCGACGACGGCCCGGGCTCGATCGCCCGCTGGGGCCGCCGGATCGGCGCCCTGTTCCTCGACTGGTTCGCGTGCGCGCTGCTCGTGCGCCTGCTGTTCTCCGGGCTCACCTACGGCACCCCGGCGTCCGGCTTCGCGACGCTCGGCGTGTTCCTGGTGCAGCTCACGCTGCTGACCTGGGCGACGGGATCGTCGTTCGGCCAGCGCGTCTGCGGGATCGGCGTCCTCCGTCTCGAAGGCACGCCGCCCGGGTTCGTGCGGGCCTTCCTGCGCAGCCTGCAGATCTGCCTGCTCGTGCCGCCGCTGATCTGGGACCGCGACATGCGCGGCCTGCACGACCGGTCGCTCGGCCTGGTACTCGTCCGCCGCTAGGCGCCCCGAACCCGGGCCGGGCAGTCGACGCAGCAGACGGGAGGGTGCTCCGGCGGTGGCGCACGTCGCCGAGCGGGAGTCAGGTGAGCGGGTCGAGGCCCGCGGCCGCGAGCGCCTCGGCGAGGATGCGGATCGCGCGCGGGCCCACGCCGTGCAGGGCCTGCAGGCGCCGTGCGGGGCGCCCGGCGACGGACTCGAGAGTGGTGATCCCCTCGGCCGTGAGCGCACGGGTGGCCGGCGCACCGATGTTCGGGAGCGCAGTCACACTCTCACCACCTCTCGTACTCGCCGATGTGCCCCCACGGCCTCGTCCCGGCACGCCGTCGCAGTACGTCGGGCACGACGCGTCGGGATTGGATCAGGCCCGGGGGATCTTGGTGCCCTTGGGCAGAGGGCCCTTGGGGATCGGCAGGGGGGTCGTGGTCAGGGCGTCGAGGCGCTTGCGCAACGCGCTGACCTGCGCCGGCTTCAGCGTGCGCGGCAGCTTCATCACGTGGCGCTGGAGCTTGCGGAGCGGCACCTGGCCGTCCTCGTTGCCCGCCTGCACCTCGATGATCGTGGTGTCGCCGACGTACCGTGCGTGCCGCTTGCGCTCGTTGGCGAGGAGGTTGCCGGCACGGGACGCCGGAGCCTCCGACACCAGGATGACGCCCGGGCGGCCGAGCACGCGGTGCACGACGTCCTGATTCTTGGTGACGGCCACGGCCGGGGTGACGTACCAGCCCGAGCGCAGCGTCGACAGCGCGGACGCGGCGGCGCCCGGCTGGCCCTCGATCGAGGCGTACGCCGCGGCCTCGGCCCGGCGGGCGAAGATGAACGTGGTCGCGAGCAGGGCCGAGGGGATGCCGAGGATCACCCAGAACCAGAACGGTCCGAGAAGGCGCCCGAGCAGCAGCATCACGAGGAGCGTCCCGAGGAAGACCCCCGCCATGATCCACGGGATCTTGGGGTCGGACCGGCGCGTCAGCTTGTACGTCTCGCGGATCTGCGTGATGCGTCCGCGGGTCTTCGAGGTCGGCTCGGTGCTGCTCACGGGGGTGCGCTCCGGGGGTCGGTGGTGAGGTGCCCAGGGTAGGACGCCGAGGCCTGTCCCGACGAACCGCCCCGGGGTACGAGTCAGGCGGTGGCGCCGCCGGTCACGATCGTGGCTGCTCCGCCCGCTGCCCGGGCCTCGAGCGCCTGCTGGTGCAGGCGGCCGGCGCGGTAGCTGCTGCGCACGAGCGGGCCGGACATGACGCCGGCGAAGCCGATCCGGGTGGCCTCGGCGGCAAGCTCGACGAACTCCTCGGGCTTGACCCAGCGCTCGACCGGGTGGTGCTTCGGGCTCGGTCGGAGGTACTGCGTGATGGTGATGAGGTCGCAGCCGGCGTCGTGGAGGTCGTGCAATGCCTGCACGACCTCGGGGATCTCCTCGCCCATGCCCAGGATCAGGTTGGACTTGGTCACCATGCCCGCGGCGCGAGCCTGCGTGATGACGTCGAGAGAGCGGTCGTACCGGAACGCGGGACGGATCCGCTTGAAGATGCGCGGCACCGTCTCGACGTTGTGCGCGAGCACCTCGGGTGCGGCGTCGAAGACCTGCTGCAGCAGCGCGGGCGTGCCGGAGAAGTCGGGAATGAGCACCTCGACGCCGGTGCCGGGGTTGAGCTCGTGGATCTTGCGGACGGTCTCGGCGTACAGCCAGGCGCCCTCGTCCTCGAGGTCGTCCCGGGCGACACCGGTGACGGTGGCGTACTTCAGGCCCATGGTGGCGACCGACTCCGCCACGCGGCGGGGCTCGTCACGGTCGAGCGGGTCCGGGCGGCCGGTGTCGATCTGGCAGAAGTCGCAGCGGCGCGAGCACTGGCTGCCGCCGATGAGGAACGTGGCCTCGGCGTCCTCCCAGCACTCGTAGATGTTGGGGCAGCCGGCTTCCTGGCACACCGTGTGCAGGCCCTCGGCCTTCACCATGCCGCTGATGCGCTGGAACTCGGGGCCGGTCTTCAGCGTGGTCTTGATCCACGACGGCTTGCGCTCGATCGGCACCTCGGCGTTGCGCGCCTCGATGCGGAGCATGCGGCGCCCGTCCGGGGCGGTCTGCACGACGTCGTCGGTCGTCGTGCCCTCGGCGATGTCGGTCACGTCAGCCTTCCTGCTGCAGCAGCGGGCCGTACTGCGCCTCGAGCGCCGCGATGACGGGCTCAAGAGCGTCGTGCACGGTGATGGTGCGACCGAGCTCGGCCGTCAGGCTCGTGACGCCGGCGTCCTCGATGCCGCAGGGGACGATGCGGTCGAACCAGGTGAGGTCGCAGTCGCAGTTGAGCGCGAAGCCGTGCATCGTGACGCCCCTGCTCACGCGCACTCCGATCGCGGCGACCTTGCGCTCCGGTCGCGTGCCCTGGAGCGGGGAGTCGGCCGCGACCCAGACGCCGCTGCGGCCCTGCACGCGCATCGTCTCGAGGCCGAAGGACGCGCACACCTTCATGAGGAGGTCCTCGAGGGTGCGGACGTGCTCGACGACGTCGATCGGCTCTGCCAGCTTCAGGATGGGGTAGCCGACGAGCTGCCCCGGACCGTGCCAGGTGATCTGGCCGCCGCGGTCGACGTCGATGACCGGCGTGCCGTCGCTCGGGCGGTCGGCGGGGCGGGTGCGCTTGCCCGCGGTGTACGTGGGCGGGTGCTCGAGCAGCAGGATCTCGCCCGCGGAGGTGCCCGACACGACCCGCTCGTGCGCGGCGCGCTGGAGATCCCAAGCCTCGACGTACGGCACGAGCTCGGGCCCGAGGCCGACCACGCGGACCGGGATCGAGCCCGCGGCGCCAGGCACCGAGGTCGCCGTACCCGCCTGCAGAGTCACAACGTCAACCCTAAGCCCGCGCCGGTCACCCCGCCGCACCCGCTCGCTCCCGGCGCAATCCCCGGTGTGCGATGAAGGCGACCTTCATCCAATAGAGCCGTACTCAAGCGGCAATCATCGCCGGGTTCTGGATGAAGGGTGCCCTCAGGTGGAACTGCCACGGCGGTCGATCAGTCGGGGAAGACTGACTGGTTGCCGCCCTCGGTGGCATCGAGGCGGGTCTTCTGGTCGGCGCTGAGGTCGAGGTACGCCGCCCGCGCGGCGGAGTCGGCCGTAGCGGCGCGGGTGAAGCCGGGGATGGGCACGACGGTCGGCCCCTGCGCGACGAGCCATGCCAGCGCCACCTCGTGAGCGGTCACCTCGGCGCCGGTGGACTCGGTGAGCTCGGCCGCGACCGCACCGAACTCCGGGTACGCCGTCGGCAGGTTCCTCGCGTCGTCCGCGCCCCCGAACGGCGACCACGGGAAGAAGGCGACGTTGTTGGCGATAGCCCACTCGAACACGTCGGAGTCGCCGCGGAACCGCGGGCTCCGCTCGTTCTCGACCGCGGCGATCGTGCCCTGGCTGACCTCCCACGCGACCTTCGCCTCGTCGAGGTGGACGTTGCCGATGCCGATGGCGGGTGCGAAGCCGGCGTCACGGACGGCGATCATGCCGCGCACGGTGTCGGCGTACGGCTGCTGCTCGCGGTTCACGCGGTGGTTGATGATGACGTCGGGCTCGAACCCGAGCGCGTGCACGCTGGCCTCGGCCGCACGCAGGAGGTAGTCGCGCGAGCCGTCGCGGCCCCACTCGCTCTCCGGCGGCCCGGGCGTACGCGTGATGCCGATCTTGGTGATGACGACGATCAGGTCGCGGCCGCCGGCCCAGGTGCGCACGGCCTCGCCGACGATGCGCTCGTTGTGGCCCACCTCTTCGGCGCTCGGCGCGTAGATGTCGGCAGTGTCGATGAGGCGCAGCCCGGCATCGAAGGCGTGGTGCAGCACGGCGACCGCCTCGTCCAGCGGGAAGAGCGTGCCGTCGTGGCGGGCGTTCGACAGCGGCATCGCACCGACGCCGATCACGGGCACGGGCTTGCTGGTCAGCAGGGGGATCGACGTCGTCTTCATGCCTCCACCTCACCACATGGCGCCGCCCCAGCGGCCCCCAGCGACCGCTCAGTTCTCCCGCTAAGGACAGAACCGGCCCTTGGAGGGCGTGTTCTGTCCTTAGCGGGAGGACTCAGTCGGGGGGGTCAGGTCATGGGGCCGGGGGGCAGGCGCGACTCGACCACGCCGCCGTCCGCCGTGCGTTCGACGCGGTACGCCGCCGGGCCGGTCTCAGGATCGACGTCGTAGTCGGTGATCACGCGCACCGGCTCGGTGCCCTCGTAGAGGAGACCGACGCGGTCGTCGGTGCAGTACGACAGCGGAAGGTCGCCGGAGCGCACGAGCGACTGCAGCATCGGACGTCGCTGCTCCTCGCTGTCGTAGTGCACCCCGTTGCCGTAGGGGATCAGGCCGAGGCCGCCGGTGACCACGCGCAGGTCGGGGCCGAAGGAGTCCGTCGTGCCGCCGACGTGCCAGCAGATCGATCCGGCACTGACTCCGCCGAGCACCACCCCGCGCTCCCATGCATCGCGTGCGGCCTCGTCGACGCCGTGCACGCGCCACAGCGCGAGGAGGTTCGCGACCGAGCCGCCGCCGACCCACACGACGTCGGCGCGGCCGAACGCCTCCTCGGGAGTCTGGTTCGGGTACGGGAACAGCACGAGGTGGTCGGCGTTGACCGCGAGGTCGCGCACGGACTGGTACGACAGCGCGAGGTAGTTCTTGTCGTCGCCGGACGCCGTGTGCACGAACAGCACGCGAGGCCGGTCCTTGCCCGAGAGGCGCAGCGCCTCGAGGAACGTGCCGCCCGGGCGGCGAGCGTTCTCGCGCCCGCTCTCCGATGCCAGGAATCCGCCGCTGGTGGCCAGGATGCGTCGCGTCGTCATGAGGCCAGAACCTACGCGAGGGCGCGCAGCACTGCGCTCGCGATACGCCGACCGCTCACGAGCGCACCCTGGATCGAGGCCGTGTCGCGGTGGTCACCGGCCACGAAGACCCCGTCGTACGACGCCTCGCGCGTCAGCGGCGTGCCCGGCGGCATAGCCGGGACGCACGCCGCGATCCTGTGCACGGCCACCGTCGCCCACCGGTCGACGTCGCATCCGTGCATCAGCGCGAGATGCCGTCGTACGTCGGCCTCGTCGATGTCGAGCCCGAGGGTGGTGGTCGCGACGAGGGCGCGGCCGTCGGGCGCGTACGTCGGCGCAGCCGCGCTCACTGCCACCGAGCTGACGATCGGACCGCGACGGTCGGGGTCGACCACGAGCACCGGGATCCCTTGAGTGAGAGCGGAGTTCGGGCCATCGGCCAGGTGCCACCAGGTGGTGCCAGGGTTCATGTGCGGCACCGCCAGGCCGGGAAGCAACGACGCGGCCGCAGCCGCGTCGGTGGCGACCACGACGGCGCGGGCGGCGACCGTGGTGCCGTCGCCCAGCACGACCGACGTCGGTGTCACCGACCGCACGGGCATCGAGAGCCGGACGTCGAGACCTGCGGCGAGCTGCAGCGGGATCGCGCCCATGCCTGCGCTCGGCACCGACGGCGTACCGCGGACGAACGACCTCAGCACCAGCTCGACGAAGCGCCGCGACGTCGTCATCGAGTCGTCGAACAGCACTCCTCGCAGGAACGGCGCCAGCACGCGATCGGTGATCGCGCCGAACGGCCGCAGCGTCTCGCCGATGGTCGTGTCGGCGCGGTCGAGGATGCGCGAGACGGGCAGGTAGCCCACCCCGGCGGCGTACGCCGCGAAGCGCAGCTGCTCCAGCCGCGACCCAGGGGTCGATCGCACGGTCGAGCCCAGCGCGGACGGCGTACGCCGAGGATCGGCCACGATCGGACGCTGCCCGTCGGCGCCGGCCAGCAGCACACCGGCGGTGAACGGCCGCAGCGCGAGCGCGTCGAGGTCGAGCACCCGCGCGGCTTCGGGGTACGCCGGGTTGAGCAGCTGGAAGCCGCGGTCGACGGTCACGCCGTCGACGACGTCGCTGCGCATGCGCCCGCCGACGCCGTCGGAAGCCTCGAGCACGACGGCCGTGCGCCCGTGCGCAGCGAGGTGACGCGCAGCCGCGAGCCCGGCCACCCCTGCGCCGACGACGACGACGTCGGCCTCGGCCTCACGCTGGGCAGTCACCCCTCGATCGTCCCGGGTCGCGTCGGCGGTCGCACGTCCGGGGCGTCGGAGCCGGGGGTCGATGCGCGTCGTGGAGAGCGCGTTCGGACCCCCAACCCGCGCCGGAGGCGAGAAGGGGGTCGATGCGCGTCGTGGAGAGCGCGTTCCGACCCCCGACCTGAGCCTGTGGACGACGGCAGCGGGGGTCGGCGGGGAGCGGGCACGGTTCGGGCATGAGCCACAGCCACGACCCGCGCGACCCGCACGAGCCCCTGCCGACGGTCGAGCGCACCGGCCCGTGCACCGCCGATCCGGACGCCGTGCCCGCCCTGACGCGTCCGCTCGAGCGCCTGGTCGCCGTGCGGGCGCCCACGCTCGCCCCGCTCGTTCGCTGGTCGGCGTCCGACGCCGGTGTCGTGCTCGTGCACGACGTGCCTGCGGGCGCCGTCCCGCTGGACACCCTGCGCCGCGAGGGGCCGCTGCGGGCCGGGCACGTGCTGGCCGTGGCCCTCGCAGTCACCGACGCGCTGGTCGCGCTGCACGACGCCGCGCTCGCCCACGGGTCGGTCGACCCCCTGAACGTCCTCGTGGCCCCGGACGGCTCCGTCGTGCTGGCCGGCGCCGGCCTCGCCTGGCGAGCGGCACCCGGCATGCTCGGCGGCCCGACGCCGGAGGGCGACGTCGCCGGCGTCGGCGACCTGGTCCGCCTCCTGCTCGGCCGCGCGGGAGCGCCGGGATCGCTCGTGCTCGCCGCGCTGAGGGCCTCGGACTCCGACCCCCTGCTGCGACCGGAAGCCGCCGGGCTGGCGGGCCTGCTGCGGGCCTGCGGTCACCCGGAGAGCCTCCTCGACGCCCTCTGGCACCAGCCCGGTGCGCCACTGCCGCCCTCGGCCTCCGCGCCCGAGCCTGCCCGGGCGCCGGGGCCGGGCACCGGGGCGCCACCGCGCCCCGGCGCCCCGAGGGCCGTTCTGCGCACAGCGCCCGCCACGGACTCGCCGGCGGCGACCGGCCAGGGCGCGCCGACCACTCCGCGCTCGCGTGCCCGCCAGGCCGTGAAGCCGCCACGTCGGGCACCGGCTCTGGGCCTGCGCACGATCGCGACGGTCGCGCTCGTCGGACTCGTCGGGTTGGGCGCCGTCCGCGCGGTCACCGCAGTCGGAGCCCGGGCAGCGGAGCCCGTCCCTCCGGCCTCCCCGGTGGATACCCGCGCGCCTGCTGTCTCGTCGTCGGCACCCGTCACGGTGGGACCCACGACGGCGCCCGTACCCGCGCGGGATTGGGCCGCAGTGGTGGCCGCGCTCGACTCGGGCCGCCGTACGGCGCTGGCCTCGGGTTCGGCCGACGACCTCGCCCGCTGGGTCGATCCGTCCGGCGGTGCCTGGGCGCGCGACTCCGCACTGCTGCGTCGGCTTGCGGACTCCGCCGCGCGGATCACCGGTGGCGAGCTCGTGCTCCAGGAGGTGCAGCTGATGCGGTCGGACGTCGACCGCGTGCTGCTCGCCGTGCACGACCGGCGTACCGCCTACGACGTCATGCAGAACGGCACGACGACCCACGTGGCCGAGCGTGGTTCGTCCTGGTGGGTCGTCACTCTGACGCCGCTGCCGGCGCTCGACGGCGAGGGCTGGCGCCTTGCCGACGTGCGCGGGAGGGACGCCAGGGCGGGCGCCTGAGTCAGCCGAGCATGTCCGCGACGATCGCCGCGATCGTCGGGTGGGTGAACTCGAAGCCGCTGGCGGTCAACGCGGTCGGCGTCATCCGCTGGTTGATGGTGAGCTCGTCGGCGAACTCACCGAGCACGGCCCGCAGGCCGAAGCCGGGGACCGGGATCAGCGAGGGTCGACCGAGCGCGCGGCCGAGGGCCTTGGCGAGGTCGCCGTTGGTGACCTGCTCCGGTGCGCCGAAGTTCGCGGGCCCGACCAGCGCCTCGGTGTCGATCGCGTGCCGGATCCCGCGCACCTCGTCGGTCAGCGAGATCAACGACCACCACTGCTTGCCGTTGCCGAGCGGACCGCCGCCGCCGAGCTTGAAGATCGGCAGCCAGCGACCGAAGGCACCGCCGTCGGGGTCGGCCACGGTTCCGGTGCGGGGGTGCACCACGCGCACGCCGGCCTCGCGGGCAGGCTCGGCCGCGAGCTCCCACGACGAGCACACCTGCGCGAGGTAGGTGGCCCCGAGCGGCCCGGTCTCCTCGACGGCCACGGTGCCGGTGTCGCCGTAGTAGCCGCTCGCGCTGCCCGAGACGAAGACGCCGGGCTTGCTGACGACATCGGTGATCGCGACCGCGAGACAGGTGGTGGCCGCCACGCGTGAGTCGAGGATCTGGTGCTTCCAGGCATCGTTCCAGCGGTGCTCGGCCACCCCCGCTCCGGCGAGGTTGACCACCGCGCCCGCGCCGTCGAGCGCCGCGCGCAGAGCAGGAGTCACACCGGAGGCGCCGAGGCTGGGATCCCACTGCACCTGGCCTGCCGCGGTCGGCGTACGCCGCACGAGCGTGACCACGTCGTGCCCGTCAGCCGTGAGCGAGGCGACCAGGGCCGAGCCGATCAGACCGGACGAGCCCGAGACGACGACCTTCATGCGTGGTTCCTCCCGTTGGACCTTGCGCCGCGCACGGGTCGGTGCCGTCCCTGCCCGGGACAGGCACCCTTCCGCCTGCGGAGCAGGGGCTAGAGGCCGAGCTCGGCCTCGAAGTTGGCGTCCTCGAGGCGCTGCTTCATCGCGACCAGGAAGCGGGCGGCGTCGGCGCCGTCGACGATGCGGTGGTCGTAGGTGAGCGCGAGGTAGACCATCGAACGCACCGCGATGGAGTCGCTGCCGGTCTCGTCGGTGACCACGACCGGGCGCTTCACCACCGCGCCGGTGCCCAGGATCGCGACCTGCGGCTGGTTGATGATCGGGGTGTCGAACAGCGCGCCGCGGCTGCCGGTGTTGGTCAGCGTGAACGTGCCGCCCGAGAGCTCGTCCGGGCTCACCTTGTTGGTGCGGGTGCGCTCGGCGAGGTCGGCGATCTTGCGTGAGATACCGGCGATGTTGAGGTCGCCGGCGTCGCGGATCACCGGTACGAGCAGACCGCGCTCGGTGTCGACGGCGATACCGATGTGCTCGCCGTCGTGATACGTGACGGTTCCCGCGGCCTGGTCGATGGAGGCGTTGACCTGCGGGAACTGCTTGAGCGCCTCGACCGCGGCCTTGGCGAAGAACGGCAGGAACGAGAGCTTCACGCCCTCGGTGGCCTCGAACTGCTTCTTGACCTTCCCGCGCAGCTGCGCGATGCGCGTGACGTCGACCTCGACCACGGTGGTGAGCTGTGCCGAGACGTGCAGCGACTCGACCATGCGCTCGGCGATCACCTTGCGCAGGCGGGTCATGGGCTCGGTGCGCCCCCGCAGCGGGGACGCCGCGACGGCGGGTGCCGATGCGGTCGCCGCGGGTGCTGGGACGGGTGCTGCGGCCGCGGCCTTGGCGGCTTCTGCTGCGGCGATGACGTCCTGCTTGCGGACTCGACCGCCGACCCCGGTGCCCGTGAGTGCGGCGAGGTCGACCCCGTTGTCGGCGGCGAGCTTGCGCACGAGCGGCGTGACGTAGGTGTCGGCAGCAGCAGCGGTTGCCGCGGCCGCGGGAACTGCCGGAGCAGCGGGAGCGGCAGCAGCCGGTGCTGCCGGGGCCGCGGGGGCGGGTGCCGGGGCAGCCGCAGCGGGAGCCTGCGCCGGGGCGGCTACGGGGGCGGGAGCAGCCGGAGCGGGAGCAGCGGCCGGGGCGGCACCTGCGGCGCCGACGACTCCGAGCACCCCACCCACCTCGACGACCTGGTCCTCGCCGACGGTGATCTCGAGCAGCGTGCCCGCGACGGGGGAGGGGATCTCGGTGTCGACCTTGTCGGTCGACACCTCCACGAGCGGCTCGTCGACGGCCACGGAGTCGCCCACGGCCTTGAGCCAGCGGGTCACGGTGCCTTCGGTGACGCTCTCGCCGAGGGCGGGCAGCACCACAGGCGTGCCCGCACCGGCGGGTCCAGCGACAGGCTCGGCGACGGGCTCGGCGACGGGCGCCGGAGCGGCCGGGGCCGGCGTCGCCTCGACGACGGGTGCGGGAGCGGCGGGCACAGGAGCCGGCTCGGGTGCGGCCACGGCCTCCGGAGCGGGAGGCGCGGCTGCCGGGGCCGGGGCGCCGGCCTCGTCGGAGGCACCGATGACGCCGAGCTCGCCACCGACGGCGACTACCTCGTCCTCGCCGACGGTGATCGCGAGCAGCACCCCGGAGACGGGCGCGGGGATCTCGGTGTCGACCTTGTCGGTCGACACCTCCACCAGTGGCTCGTCGGCCTGGACGGTGTCCCCGACCTGCTTGAGCCAGCGGGTGACCGTGCCCTCGGTGACGCTCTCGCCGAGCTGGGGCAATGTGACGGAGACCGACATGGCCTGCGTGACTCCTTCGGTACGGGGACGTTCGGGCGGTGCTGCCGTGCGTCAGATCCTGGCGTGCGGCGAGGGGTATGTCAGGAGTGCGCGTGCAGAGGCTTGCCGGCGAGGGCGAGGAAGGCCTCGCCGAACGCCTCGTTCTGGGTCGGGTGGGCGTGCACGAGGGCGGCGACGTCCTCGGGGTAGGCCTCCCAGTTGACGACGAGCTGTCCCTCGCCGATCAGCTCGCCGACGCGTGCGCCCACCATGTGCACACCGACGACAGGGCCGTCCTTCTCGCGCACGAGCTTCACGAAGCCGGTCGTGCCGAGGATCTGGCTCTTGCCGTTGCCGCCGAGGTTGTACTCGTAGGCCTCGACCTGGCCTTCGCCGTACTTCTCCTTGGCCTGGGCCTCGGTGAGGCCGACGGAGGCGACCTCGGGCTCGCAGTACGTGACACGCGGGATGCCGGCCTCGTCGATGACGCGCGGCGCAAGGCCGGCGATCTCCTCGGCCACGAAGATGCCCTGCTGGAACCCGCGGTGCGCGAGCTGCAGGCCGGGCACGATGTCGCCCACGGCGTACACGCCCGGAACGTTGGTCTGCAGGCGCTCGTCGGTGAGCACGAACCCGCGGTCCATGGCCACCCCGACGCCTTCGAAGCCGCAGCCGGCGGTCTGCGGGCCGCGGCCGACGGCGACGAGCAGGACGTCGGCCGTGAGGGACTCGCCGCTCTCGAGCGTGACCGTGACGCTGGTGTCGTCCTGGGTCACGCCGGAGAAGCGCACACCGGTCTTGGCCTTGATGCCGCGCTTGCGGAACGCGCGGTCGAGGGCCTTGGAGCAGGCCTCGTCCTCGTTCGGCACGAGGCGGGGGAGGGCCTCGACGATGGTGACGTCGGCGCCGAAGGACTTCCAGACGCTCGCGAACTCGACGCCGATGACTCCACCGCCGAGCACGATCGCCGACTGCGGCACGTAGTCGAGGCTGAGGGCCTCGAACGAGGTGATCACCCGGCCGCCGATGTCGAGGCCCGGAAGGCTGCGCGAGTAGGAGCCGGTCGCGAGCACGACGGCCCTGGTCGCGGTGTACGTGGTGCCCGCGACGTCGACCGTGGTCGGCGACGTGAGGACTCCGGTGCCTTCGACGAGCGTGATGTCACGGCTCTTCACGAGGCCCTGCAGACCCTTGTAGAGGCGGGCGACGACGCCGTCGCGGTAGCTGTACACCTTCTGGATGTCGATGCCCTCGAAGGCTGCGAGGACGCCGTACGCCTCGGACTCCTTGGCGGAGTCGGCGACCTCGGCGGCGTGCAGCAGCGCCTTGGTCGGGATGCAGCCCCAGTGCAGGCAGGTGCCGCCGAGCTTGTCCTTCTCGATGAGCGCCACCGAGAGGCCGAGCTGGGCCCCGCGCAGAGCAGCGGCGTAGCCGCCGCTCCCGCCGCCGAGGATGACGAGGTCGAACGAGGTCCCGGACACGGGCGCTCCTCATAGGTGCGGTGTGATCGGTGCAGCGGTCAAGGGCCCGGGGTGCCGGACGTCGTCCCATCCTTTCACCTGCGGGGCGAGCGCGTGACCTCGGGTGATACGCCGGCCGCGAACCCGCGTACTACCCGGCAGTAGGCCACCCGTCGGTTCCGCCGAGGGCCCAGGCCACGACGTCCGGCCATGCGCCGTACCCGTCGCCGAGGGCGAGATGCCCGCTTCCGGGCACGACCACCACCGGGAGGCCGAGGGGGCTCGCGAAGACGACGTCGGCGCGCTCCCGGCACCATTCGTCGTCACCGCTCCACACGAGCAGCGTGCTGCGGGCGGAGTCCGCGACCTGGCGCGCCGTCGGGCTTCCGTCCGACGGCCGCAACGCGAAGGCGGGTGCGGCGCCGGCGAGCTCGGTCGGCCCTGCCGGCGCCACGAGCAGGACACGGTCGGGGCGTACGGCGAGTCCGCGTGCGACGGCCTGCAGCCACATCACGGCGGCGAGGGAGTGGGCGAACACCGTGAGCGGACCGTCGCCGGCCTCGTCGAGGATCGCGAGCTCGGCGTCGAGCAGGTCGAGCCAGGCGTGCAGGTCAGGAGAGTCGGGGTCGGGCAGCTGCGGGTAGGCCACGACGTGCCCGGCGCGACGCAGCTCGGCCGTGAGCCGGCGCTCCCAGTGGCCCTCGGGGCGGTGGTTGGCGAGGCCGTGCAGCACCAGGAAGCGCTGGGCGGTCATGAGTTCCTCCCGGACGATGAGAGGAGCCCCGCCCCGGCTGGTGCCGGGACGGGGCTCCGATGCCCTGCGGTCGAGCGGTCACGCCGTGCTGTGGATCACCCCTTCGATGAAGGTGCGGATTGTTCGCTTCTACTGGATGAAGGTCGCCTTCATCGCACTCGATCGGGTCAGAGCTCGCCGTCGGCGAGGTCTTCGGCGAGCTGGACCAGGGTGCGCACTGCGCTTCCGGTGCCGCCCTTGGGGGTGTAGCCGTGGGGGCCACCGGCGTTGAACGACGGCCCCGCGATGTCGAGGTGCGCCCAGCGCTGGCCGTCCTTGATGAACTCGGCCATGAAGATGCCGGCGGTGAGCATGCCGCCGTGGGGGCGACCCACCAGCGGCAGGTTCATGAGGTCGGCGACCGAGCTGTCGAGGTTGGCGCGCAGCTCCTCCGGGAACGGCATGGGCCAGCCCGCCTCGCCTGCACGCTGCGAGGCGTCGTGCACGGCGTCGCGGAGGTCGTCGTCGTTGGCCATGATCCCGAAGGTGCGCGAGCCCAGTGCGACGACGGCCGCACCCGTCAGGGTGGCGATGTCGACGATGACGTCGGGCTTGTCCTCCTGGGCGCGGACGAGGCCGTCCATGAGGACGAGGCGGCCCTCGGCGTCGGTGTCGATCACCTCGACGGTCTTGCCGCCGTACGCGTGGATGACGTCGCCGGGGCGCTGCGCCTTGCCGCTCGGCATGTTCTCGGCGACGCAGAGGTAGCCGGTGACGTTCACGGGAAGGCCGAGCTTGGCGATCGCGAGGACGGCAGCGGCGGTGGCGGCGGCGCCGCCCATGTCGCCCTTCATCTCGTGCATGTGGAGCGAGGGCTTGATCGAGATGCCGCCGGTGTCGAAGGTGATGCCCTTGCCGACCAGCGAGAGGTGCGCGGTCGCACCCTCGGGACGGTAGGCGAGGCGAGCGAGCCGCGGCGGGTTGGCCGAGCCCTTGCCCACGCCGAGGATGCCGCCGTACCCGCCGGCCGCGAGGGCCTTCTCGTCGAGGATCTCGACCTCGACCGGGAGGCCCGCGACGGCATCGGCGGCAGCCTGGACGAGGGCGGCCGGCGGGAGGTCGCCGGCCGGGGTGTTGACGAGGTCACGTGCGAAGTTGACGGCGCCCGCGATGGCCTTGGCGCGTGCGACCGCGGCGACCGCCTGGGAGTCCTTGGCGTCCGGCACGGCGAGGGTGATGCGGTCGACCGGCGAGGTCTGCGCGGCCTTGCTGTCGACGCGGAACGCGTCGAACGAGTAGGCACCGAGGAGCGCCCCCTGGGCCACTGCGTCGAGGGCGGCGGGGGTGGCTGTCGGCAGCGCGAGGACAGCGCGCTTGCTGCCGGCGATCGAGCGGACGGCGTTGCCTGCGGCGCGGCGCAGGGCCTCGTCGGTCCAGGGGCCGGCTCCGAGGCCGACCGCCACGACGACGGTGGCGGCGGCGATGCCCGCACCGGGCACGCGGACGACGTCGCCCGGCTTGCCGTTGGCACCGAGGGCGGCGAGGGCCTCCTCGAGCTTGCGGCTGGGTGCGGCCTTGAGGCCGGTGGCGGGCCCGGCGAGGACGGCGCCCTTCTTGCGACCACCGGCGGGCACGGTCGCTACGACGAGGACGTCGCTCGCGATGGTCGTGATGTCGGCGGAGTTCAGTACAAGCGTGGTCACAGTGCGCTCCCGTGGTCGAGGTCTGCCCAGAACCTACCGGGCAGCGGGCCTCCTCACCTCCTGTCCAGGTCAGTCGTGACCATCCCAGCCCCGAGGCGGAGCCCGGCTCCGGCCGATACGGTGCGGGGCGTGACCGACGCTTCCGCACCTCTGCTGTCCCCGCTCCATGACCGCCACCTCGCGCTGGGCGCGAAGCTGGGCGACTTCGGCGGTTGGTCCATGCCGCTCGAGTACGCCGGCGGCGGCGTCGTCGCCGAGCACACGGCCGTTCGGGAGCGGGTCGGCGTCTTCGACGTCTCCCACCTCGGCAAGGCTTCGGTGACCGGCCCCGGCGCTGCGGCGTTCCTCGACTCGGTGCTCACCAACAGCCTCGACCGGATCGGCCCCGGCAAGGCGCAGTACACGCTGCTCTGCGACGAGAGCGGCGGCGTCGTCGACGACCTCATCGCCTATCTCCACGGCCCGGACGACGTGTTCCTCATCCCCAATGCGTCGAACACCGCCGAGGTCGTGCGGATCCTCGCCGCTGCGGCGCCCGAGGGCGTCGTGGTGACCAATCTGCACCACGAGCACGGCGTGCTCGCCGTCCAGGGACCGCGCTCGGCCGCCCTGCTCGACTCTCTGGGACTGCCCAGCGATCTCGAGTACATGGCGTTCGTCGCCGCCTCGCTCGCGGGCGTCGACCTGCTCGTGTGCCGCACGGGATACACCGGCGAGCACGGCTACGAGCTCGTCGTGCCGTGGGGGTCAGCGGGCGCGGTGTGGGACTCGATCCTCGCCGCCGGTGCGGTCGACGACATCCGCGCGTGCGGTCTCGGTTCCCGGGACACGCTGCGCACCGAGATGGGCTACCCGCTCCACGGTCAGGATCTCTCGCTCTCCATCTCCCCTGTGCAGGCGCGCGCCGGCTGGGCCGTGGGCTGGAAGAAGCCGGCGTTCCACGGGCGCGACTCGCTCGTCGCCGAGAAGGAGGCGGGTCCGACGCGCCGCTCTGTGGGCCTCGTGTCGCTCGAGCGTGGCATCCCGCGCCCGCACATGGCCGTGTCATCGGTCGACGGCGTGCCCCTGGGTGAGATCACCTCAGGCACGTTCTCGCCGACGCAGAAGGTGGGCATCGCGCTCGCCCTGCTCGACACCGCGGCGGGCCTCGCGGACGGCGACGAGGTGCTGGTCGACGTCCGTGGCCGTGCCTCGCGCTTCGCAGTCACGACACCGCCGTTCATCGACCGCTCGACCCGCTGATCCGTCGCCCGGTCGCGGCCGGGCACGGGCGCGTCAGCCCCGCGCGGCGAGTGCGTCGATCCTGGCCATGAGCCGGTCGATGTAGGCGCGCCGCAAGGCCATCCGGCGCGACGCGGCGTCGTCGTAGGCGCCGTTCCTGACGATCACCGTGGGCGTGCCGTCGATCCAGCGTGAGAGGCGCTCGCTGCGGGCGGCGAGGTGCACGACGACGGCGTTGATGCCGAGGAGGACGGCCGCGAGGCCGGGATCGTCCGGCTGCCTTCGCGTGCTACGGGGTCGTGCTGACCGAGGTCTGCTCGCCGAGCTGCGCGACCGAGTTGTCGTACGCCACGAGGCCGAAGACGCCGAGGGAGATCACGAGGCCCAGCACCGACAGCGCGTACATGGCCTTGATGAATCCGTCGCCCTGCTCGGAATCGGCTGCCCGACGACGGGCGGCCGAGGAGAGGTACGCCGGGACGGAGGGGACGGCCGCAGCAGCAGGCTGCTCGGCGTCGAAGTCGAGCTCGAACTCACGCAGGTCGTCGGCAGTCGTCGTCATGGAGGGATTCTCGCAAGAAGGTGAGGCTGTCCTTGCCTGCGACCGCGTGACCTCTGCCACGACGGCCGTGGATCGCCCGTGACGTCGGCCACACAGCAGGGATTCCTCTCACCATCCGGACGTCACGGACACCGTCAGGGGAGCAGCGCCAGCGCGAGCAGGACGGCGGTGAAGGCGAGCTCGACCGTGGCGCCGAGCACGTCGCCGGTGATGCCGCCGAAGCGGCGGACGGCACGCCGGACCACGAGGGCGCCGACGGCCAGACCGGCGAACGTCCCGACCACGAGAGCGGCGGCGAGACGGCGTCCACCGTCGTCGTCGCCGAAGCCGAGCCCCACGGCGAGCAGGCAGGCCGCGATCGTGAGCAGGGCCGCCGCGGCGACCGGCACAGTGCCGGCCACGGCCGCACCGAGACCGTCGGGCCGGGCAGAGGCAGCCAGTCGCGTGCAGGCCCACACGACGGCGAGCCGGGCCACGACGCAGGCGGTGACGAGGCTGACGGTGCCGCGGCCTGCGAGGTCGCACGCGGTCAGCGCCAGGATCTGCACGATGAGAACGAGGATCAGCGTGATCGCGCCGAAGGCGCCGACATCGGGCGCGCGCATCACCGCGAGTCGTCGCTCACGCACGCCGTCGTCGTCACCCTTCACCCCGAGCGCGTCCGCGGTGTCGGCGAGCCCATCGAGGTGCAGGCCGCGCGTCAGGACCGCGAGGGTGACGATCGCGAGGGTCGCGGCCATGAGCGTGACGACGATGTGGGTGCGGTGACCGAGGGGCGAGAGCCGGACGAACAGGATGACGCCGGCAGCGACCATCGCCAGCAGCGCGCCGATGAACGGCGCGAGCAGCATCGCGCGCCGGGCGGTGCTGCGGTCGACCGTGCGTGGGGGCGGCACCGGAACGATCGTGAACGTGCCAAGCGCGAGGCGCACGAAGTCGGGCATCAGCGCCCTTCCCGGTCCGAGACCCCGGCCTCGTCGAACGTCGCCATCTCGCGCAGCGTGGCACCCGCTGCGGCGAGCACCGGCAGTGCGACGAGGGCACCCGTGCCCTCGCCGAGGCGGAGCCCGTAGTCGACGATCGGCTCGAGCCGCAGGCGCTCCAGCGCAGCCTTGGCCGACGGCTCGGTCGACAGGTGACCGGCGAGCCACCACTCGCGAGCGCGGAACGAGATGCGTTGGGCCACCAGCGCGGCAGCGCACGACACGACGCCGTCGAGGAGCACCGGGGTGCGCCGTGCAGCGGCTCCGAGCAGCAGCCCGGTCATGGCGGCGATGTCGGCACCTCCGACCGTGGCGAGCAGGGTCACCGGGTCGCCCTTGGCGTCGCGTCCGCGACGCATGGCATCGCGCACGGCCGCCGTCTTGCGCATCCAGGTGGCGTCGTCGATACCGGTGCCGCGCCCGACCACCGACGCCGCGTCCTGGTTGGTGTAGAGCCCGGTGATGACCGCAGCGGGGGTCGTGTTGCCGATGCCCATGTCACCAG
>JBBQAY010000061.1:0-19363 GCA_038316965.1 Candidatus Nanopelagicales bacterium | reverse complement strand
CAGGGGCTCGACCGCGCGCCGGAGCTCGAGGTTCTCGCGCTTGAGCTTGTAGATCGTCGCGGCGTCGTCGGTGCGCTCCGGCGAGAAGACCTGCTCCTCGATCTGCTCGATGTCGACGCCGAGCTCCTCGGCCACGGCGATGTAGCCGTCAACGACGACGTCGAGGATGCCGTGCAGCACGGCGAGCGGACCGGCCTGCAGCAGCTCGAAGTCGCCCTCGAGCCGCGAGCGCATGTCGCGCAGGTCTCCCGGCTCGCCCATCCGAACCGACAGCACGAACGACGGGCCGACGAAGACCGCGATCTGCCCGGTCTCGACGTCGGAGGTCTCCTCGACGTACCCGAGGATCTTGAACACGGCCGTGACCCGGTCGCCGGACACCTCGACCTTGGCGCGCTGCGTCACCGACAGGGCGTCCTCGATGAGGAGCTCGTCGAGCCCCAGGACGTCGGCCGCGAGGGTCAGCTCGTGCTGCTCGACGTTGCGCAGACCGAGCCAGACGAAGCTGTCGGGGCCGGTGTCCTTGGCCTCCTGCCACAGCGACGCCAGCACCCGCGCGTCCGACTCGTTGAACGACGCGCCTGCCACGATCGGCATGGCGCCACCGGGCCGGGACTTGCCGTCGCAGTACAGCCCTACGCCTCGGATCACCCGCCCATCGTGTCAGCCGCGGGGCCCGAGCGGGTGCAGGCACGTAGGGTCGGGCCATGGCCACGGTGATCCTCGTGCGGCACGGTCGCACCCCCGCGAACGCCGGCGGGGTCCTCGCCGGGTGGACTCCGGGCATTGCGCTGGACGACGTCGGGCGGGTGCAGGCAGCAGCCGTGGGCGCCCGGCTGCTGCCGGTGCCGCTCGCAGCGGTCGTCACCAGCCCCCTCGATCGCACGCGCGAGACCTCCGACCACCTGCTCGCGGGCCGCGACCCGCGACCTGTCGTGCACGTCGACGAGCGGGTGGGGGAGTGCCGTTACGGCGACTGGACCAACCGCGAGCTGAAGACCCTCGCGAAGGAACCGCTCTGGAAGGTCGTGCAGAGCCACCCCAGCGCCGCGGTCTTCCCGGGTGACGCCGGCGAGGGGTTGGCTGACATGTCTGCACGTGCCGTCGCCGCGGTGCGCGACTGGAACTCGCGGCTCGCCGCCGAGCACGGGCCGGACGTGACCTACGCCGTCGTCTCGCACGGCGACGTCATCAAGGCGATCGTCGCCGATGCGCTCGGCATGCACCTCGACTCGTTCCAGCGGATCGCCATCGACCCCTGCTCGGTCACCGTCGTCCGCTACACCGACCTGCGTCCGTTCGTCCTGCGCCAGAACGACACCGGCGGTGACGTCAGCGGCCTCATCCCGCCGAGGAAGAAGGCCGGACGGCGGAGCAGAGCGTCGAGCTCGGACGCCGTCGTGGGCGGCGGAGGCGGCGCCTCGGCTCACTGAAGGGCAGGTGCTCGAGGCCCGGGATAGGCTCGGTCCGTGCGCCAGATACACCTCTTCGACCAGCCCGAGCGTTTCGTGGCCGGCACCGTCGGTCAGCCGGGGGAGCGCCAGTTCTACCTCCAGGCGCGTGACGGCGCTCGCGTGGTGTCGGTGGCCCTGGAGAAGAACCAGGTGCAGGTTCTGGCCGAGCGCGTCGACGCCCTGCTCGACGAGGTCGTACGACGTACCGCGGGCGAGGCGCCGGTGCCTGCCACTGCACCGATCGGCAGCGACGACCTCGATCCGCTCGAGCCGCCGGTCGTGGAGGAGTTCCGGGTCGGAGCCATGGGCCTCGGCTGGAACGGCGACACCGAGCTGGTGATCATCGAGGCGCACGAGGTGGTCGAGGACGGCGACGAGGACGAGGTGCCCGACCTCGAGGAGGACCCGGACGAAGGTCCCACCGTGCTGCGCGTGCGACTGTCGGGCGCCCAGGCGCGCGCGTTCTGCAAGCGTGCGCTGTCGGTGGTGTCGGCTGGTCGTCCTCCGTGCCCGTTCTGCAACCTCCCGCTCGAGCCGAGCGGGCACATCTGCCCGCGGGCCAACGGCTACCGCCGCTGACGCCGTGCTGACCAGCGACGCCCTGCTCGACGTGCTGAGGCACGGCGTGCTGACCGTGCAAGGGCGACTCGTCGACGCCAGCAATGCCACTCTGCTGACGTCGTGCGAGCTCGACGGCGTCGTCCTGACGTGCGTCTACAAGCCGACGGCCGGCGAGCGACCCCTCTGGGACTTCGCCGAGGGCACCCTGGGGATGCGCGAGGTGGCGGCGTACGCCGTCAGCGACGCACTGGGCTGGAGCCTCGTCCCGCCTACGGTCTGGCGCGAGGACGGCCCCTACGGCCAGGGCATGGCGCAGGTCTGGGTCACGCCCGACGGCGGCGGCGACATGGAGCCCGGGGGAGGCCTGGTCGACGTCGTCGACCGGGGACTCGTCCCGGAGGGGTGGCTCGAGGTGATCGACGCGCACGGCGAGGGCGGCCGGCCGGTCACGCTCGTCCATGCCGACGACGCCGACCTTCGACGCATGGCGGTGTTCGACTCGGTCGTCAACAATGCCGATCGCAAGGGCGGCCACGTCCTGCGCGGACGCGTCCAGGACGGCGCCGACCTCGGCACGTACGGCGTCGACCACGGTGTCACGTTCAGTGAGGACGAGAAGCTGCGCACGGTGCTCTGGGGCTGGGCCGGCGTCCCGCTGGACGACGGGGTCGCCGACGATCTCGGACGGCTGCTCGACTCGCTGGACGACAAGCTCGGCACGGACCTGTCCGAGCTCCTGACCCGCCGCGAGCTGGCCCGGACCAAGCAGCGGATCATGCGCCGCATCCGCGAGGGAGCGCACCCGCTGCCGGGCGACGGGTGGCCCTCCTTGCCGTGGCCGGCGTTCTGACGGCGCCGACCGTCCGAGGCCACCGTGGGGTCTGCGCCAAGGACGCCGCATAGGATCACCGCCATGCGCGCCTGGCCTGCCCCCGTCGTCCCGAAGCTCCCGGGGCACGGCCTCGCGCTACGCCTGCACGACACCGCCACGGGCGAGGTCCGTGCGACCACCCCGGGGCCGGTCGCGCGCATCTACGTCTGCGGGATCACGCCGTACGACGCGACGCACATCGGTCACGCGTCGACCTACATCACCTTCGATCTCGTCCAGCGCTCCTGGCTCGACGCCGGCCACGAGGTCGACTACGTCCAGAACGTCACCGACGTCGACGACCCGCTCCTCGCTCGCGCGCTCGAGACCGGCGACGACTGGACGGCCCTGGCTGATCGTGAGACGCAGCTCTTCCGCGAGGACATGACGGCGCTGCACGTCCTCCCGCCGAAGCACTACGTCGGCGCGGTCGAGTCGATCCCGGCGGTGATCTCGTACGTCGAGAAGCTGCAGTCGGCGTCCGCGGTCTATGAGGTCGACGGCGACCTCTACTTCCGGGTGCATGCCGACGAGCGCTTCGGCTCGGTGGCCGGGCTCGACTCCGAGAGGATGCTCGAGATCTTCGCCGAGCGCGGGGGAGACCCCGAGCGGCCCGGCAAGCAGCACCCGTTGGACTGCCTGCTCTGGCAGCTCGAACGACCAGGCGAGCCGGCCTGGGACAGCCCCTTCGGCCGTGGCCGACCCGGCTGGCACATCGAGTGCACGGCCATCGCGCTCGAGCACCTGGCGTCGCCCCTCGACGTCCAGGGTGGCGGCAGCGACCTGGCGTTCCCGCACCACGAGATGGGTGCGTCCGAGGCGCACGTAGCGACCGGTTCCTGGCCCTATGCCCGGCACTACACGCACGCCGGCATGGTGCGGCTCGACGGCGAGAAGATGAGCAAGTCCAAGGGCAACCTCGCCTTCGTCTCGAAGATCCGCCTCGCCGGCACCGATCCCGCGGCGATCCGGCTCGCGATCCTCGCCCATCACTACCGTCACGACTGGGACTGGACCGACGCCGGCCTGGCCGAGGCAGTGGCCCGGCTCGAGGCCTGGCGCGAGGCGGTAGCCGCACCCCTGGCAGCCCCGGCGGCCGACGTCCTGTCCGAGGTCCGCGCCTGCCTCGCCGACGACCTCGACGCGCCCGGCGCCCTCGCGGCGATCGACCGCTGGGCCGAGGCGACCCGTCTGCGCGGCGGCGCACCGGGCCACGAGGACGCCGCCGCCGGTGCAGTCGTGCGCGACCTCGCCGAGGCGCTCCTCGGCGTGACCGTCTGACGCTGGGCGTCCCCAGAGCAGGCTGCGGTCAGTCCTTCTTCTCGTGGTGGCCGCCGAACTGCTTGCGCATGGCGGACAGCACCTTGTCGGCGTACGTCGCGTTGCCGCGGCTCGAGAAGCGCTGGTAGAGCGCGGCCGTGAGGACAGGCGCGGGCACGCCCTCCTCGATGGCGGCGATGGCGGTCCACCGACCCTCGCCCGAGTCCGAGACCCGCCCGGAGAACTCCTCGAGCTCGGGTGACTCGACCAGCGCTGCGGCGGTGAGGTCGAGCAGCCACGACGCGACGACCGAGCCGCGCCGCCAGACCTCGGTCACTGCGGGGATGTCGATGTCGTACGAGTAGAACTCGGGGTGGTCCAGGGGTGCGGTCTCGGCGTCCTGGGTGCGTGGGCGCAGCCCTTCGTCGGCGTTCGCCAGGATGTTGAGGCCCTCGGCGTACGCCGCCATTGCGCCGTACTCGATCCCGTTGTGCACCATCTTCACGAAGTGGCCGGCACCGGCAGGGCCGCAGTGCAGCCAGCCCTCCTCCTCCGGCGCGATCTCGCCGCTGCGACCAGGCGTGCGCGGGGCCGTCTCGACCCCGGGCGAGATGGTCTGCCAGACAGGTGCGAGGCGGGTCACGGCATCTGCGTCGCCACCGAGCATGAGGCAGAAGCCGCGCTCGAGGCCGTAGACGCCGCCCGAGGTGCCGACGTCCAGGTAGTGGATGCCGCGGCCACCGAGCTCGGACGCACGACGGATGTCGTCGCGGTAGTAGGAGTTCCCGCCGTCGATGATCGTGTCGCCAGCCTCGAGGTGCTCCGCAACCGCGGTCACGGTGGCCTCGGTGATCTCACCCGCCGGCACCATGATCCAGACCGCGCGCGGGCCGCTGAGCTTGGCTGCGAGGTCGGCGTACGAGTCGGCGCCCGTCGCTCCGTCGGCGACGAGGGCGGCCACGGCGGCCGGGTTGACGTCGAACACCACGCACGCATGGCCGTCGCGCATCAGCCGGCGCACGAGCCCTGCACCCATACGGCCGAGGCCGACCATGCCGATCTGCAGGGGGTTCTCGGTGGCCATGGCGCTGCCCTTCGTCGTGCGTGCGGGGTCCGAGTGCTCGTGGCCGCTCGGTAGGGTCGTGAGCTGAGACTAGGGGACGCCGATGGCTCCCGAGCGGCTAGTGGCGGAGGGTGACGCGATGCAGGACTGGCGGACCGAGCAGGGGCCGGTGACCTCGGCGGCAGCCTGGGGCGCGCTGACAGCGCACCACGCGGAGATCGGCGGCCGGACCATCCGGGAGCTCTTCGCCGTCGAGCCCGGTCGGCCCACGCGCATGGCCGTGGACGCGGCCGGTATCCACGCCGACCTGTCCAAGCACCGCGCCACGGACGAGACGCTTCGTCTCCTCGTCGCGCTCGCCGAGGAGCGGGGGCTCCCGGCACGCCTCGATGCCATGTTCTCCGGCGCGCGCATCAACTCCACGGAAGACCGATCCGTGCTGCACACGGCACTGCGTATCCCGCGGGGCGAATCCCTCGTCGTCGACGGTGTCGACGTCGTCGCAGAGGTGCACGGGGTGCTCGACCGCATGGCCGCCTTCTCCGACCGGGTGCGCGAAGGATCGTGGGTCGGCAGCACCGGCAAGCCGATCCGCGCCGTGGTCAACATCGGGATCGGCGGCTCCGACCTCGGGCCGGTGATGGCGTATCGCGCGCTGAGGCACCAGTCGCACCGCGACATCGACTTCCGCTTCGTCTCGAACGTCGACGGCACCGACATCGTCGAGGCCACGCGTGACCTCGACCCCGCCGAGACGATGTTCATCGTCTCCAGCAAGACCTTCACGACCCAGGAGACGATGACCAACGCGTTCACGGCGCGCGGCTGGCTCGTGAGCGGCCTCGGGCCGGACACCGACGTCTCCCGGCACTTCGTGGCTGTATCGACCAACGCCGCCGCGGTCGAGCAGTTCGGCATCGACACCGCCAACATGTTCGGCTTCTGGGAGTGGGTCGGCGGCCGCTACTCGATGGACTCCGCCATCGGCCTCTCGCTCATGCTCGCCATCGGTCCGGACGGATACGCAGACCTCCTCGCGGGATTCCACGCGATGGACGAGCACTTCCGCCACACCGACCTCGAGCGGAACCTGCCGGTTCTCATGGGCCTGCTCGGGGTCTGGTACCGCGACTTCTTCGGCGCGCAGACGCACGCCGTTCTGCCGTACGAGCAGTACCTCGAGCGCTTCCCGGCGTACCTGCAGCAGCTCACGATGGAGAGCAACGGCAAGCGCGTCACGCTCGACGGTGATCCGGTCGGTGTCGACACCGGCGCGATCTGGTGGGGCGAGCCCGGCACCAACGGGCAGCACTCGTTCTACCAGCTGCTGCACCAGGGGACGACGCTCGTGCCGAGCGACTTCATCCTGTTCGCCCAGCCCGTCAACGGCGTCGGCGACCACCACGACAAACTCATCTCGAACGTCCTGGCCCAGGCGCACGTGCTCGCCTTCGGACGCAGCGCCGACGAGGTCCGCGCGGACGGCGTCGCCGAGGACCTGGTCGAGCACAAGGTGATGCCGGGCAACCGTCCCTCGACCACGCTCATGCTCGACCGGCTCACGCCGTACGCGCTGGGCTCGCTCGTGGCGCTGTACGAGCACCTCGTGCTCACCCAGGGCGTCGTGTGGGGCGTGAACCCGTTCGACCAGTGGGGAGTCGAGCTCGGCAAGGTGATGGCCGGTCAGCTGCTGCCGGCGCTCACGGCACAGGACGTGCCCGACCTCGGCCACTTCGACCCCAGCACCGCGGCGCTGGCCCTGCGCTACCGGAGCCTCCGCGGCCGCTGAGCGCCCCGGAGCGGTCGGCTACTTCGGCGGTTCGACGTTGCGGCGCCGCAGGTAGCGCTCGAACTCGCGTGCGATCGCGTCGCCGCTGGCCTCGGGCAGCTCGGCGGTGTCGACAGCCTCCTCGAGGGTGCGGACGTACGCCGCGATCTCGTCGTCCTCGCTCGCGAGCTCGTCGACGCCGATCTGCCAGGCCTTGGACTCCTCCTGGAGGTCGCCGAGCGGTACCGGCACGTCGAGGAGGTCCTCGATGCGACCGAGCAGCGCGAGCGTGGCCTTGGGGCAGGGCGGCTGAGCGACGTAGTGGGGGACTGCGGCCCACAGCGACACCGCGGGGATCCCGGCGGTGGCGCAGGCGTCCTGCAGCACGCCGACGATCCCCGTCGGCCCCTCGTAGGCCGACGGCTCGTACCCCATGCGCAGGGCGATGTCCGGATCGCTCGACGTACCGCTGACCGGGACCGGACGGGTGTGCGGGCTGTCGGCGAGAAGCGCACCCAGGGTGACGACCATCTCGACACCGAGGTCACGGGCTGCGCCGAGCAGCTCTGCGGTGAAGGAGCGCCAACGCATGGACGGCTCGATGCCATGCACGAGCACGACGTCGCGGGTGGCCAGCGGGATGCGCGCGATCGAGATGCGCGTGGTGGGCCAGACGACCTCGCGCTTGCCGTCCTCGATGACGATCTCGGGGCGGCTCACCTGGAAGTCGTAGTAGTCCTCAGGGTCGATCTCGGCGATCTGCGTGGCACCCCAGACCTCCTCGAGGTGCAGCACGGCGCCGCTGGCGGCGTCGCCGGCGTCGTTCCAACCCTCGAACGCGCACAGCATCACGGGGTCGACGAGGTCGGGCAGAGCGTCCGGAAGGCCCTCGAACTCGATCACCGGCGGCCCTCTCGTGCGTCGGACGACCCCGCCACCCGGGGATTCGGTCAACCTACGCCCGTTCTCCGTGGCTCGCGCAACCCGGCGCGCGGACTGCGCGTCGAGTGGGTACGAGTACTCGCGGATAGGCTTGCCTCATCATGACGCTTCACGACTCCGCACGGGTGACTGCCCTACGTTCGGCCCTCGCGACGCGCGTCGTCGTCGCCGACGGCGCCATGGGCACCATGCTGCAGGCGCACGACCTCTCCCTGGACGACTTCGAGGGCCACGAGGGGTGCAACGAGGTCGTGAACGCGACGCGGCCCGACGTCGTGCGCTCGGTCCACGACGAGTACTTCGCGGTGGGCGTGGACGCCGTCGAGACGAACACGTTCGGCGCCAACCTCGCCAACCTCGGCGAGTACGGCATCTCCGACCGCATCGAAGAGCTGGCTGAGCTGGGCGCCCGGCACGCCCGCGAGGTTGCCGACGGCTACTCCACCGCAGACCGTCCGCGCTGGGTCCTGGGCTCGGTCGGACCCGGCACCAAGCTGCCCACCTTCGGTCATGCGCCGTACGCCGCGCTGCGCGACGCGTACGAGGCGCAGGCCCGCGGCCTCATCGCCGGCGGCGCAGACGCGATCCTGGTCGAGACGGCTCAGGACCTGCTCCAGGCGAAGTCGGCAGTGGTCGGGGCCAAGCGTGCGATCACCCATCACGGCCTAGACGTGCCGGTGCTGGTCCAGGTGACGGTCGAGACCACGGGCACGATGCTCGTCGGCTCCGAGATCGGGGCGGCGCTGACCGCGCTCGAGCCGCTCGGCATCGACATGATCGGCCTAAACTGTGCCACCGGTCCGGCCGAGATGAGCGAGCACCTGCGGCACCTGGCCCGGCACGCGCAGATCGGCATCTCCTGCATGCCGAACGCCGGCCTCCCGCTCCTGAAGGGCGAAGGGGCCTGGTATCCGCTCACGCCCGAGGAGCTCGCGGCAGCGCACGACACCTTCACCCGTGAGTACGGCCTCGGCCTCGTCGGCGGCTGCTGCGGCACCACGCCGGAGCACCTGCGCCAGGTGGTCGAGCGCGTCGGTGGGCGTGACATCGGCGTACGTCGTCCCCGCACCGACCACGGCGCCTCCTCGATCTACATGCACACGCCGTTCCGCCAGGACACGGCGTACCTCTCCATCGGCGAGCGCACGAACGCCAACGGGTCCAAGGCGTTTCGCGAGGCCATGCTCGAGGAGCGCTGGGACGACTGCGTCCGCATCGCCAAGGAGCAGATCAAGGACGGCGCGCACCTGCTCGACGTCTGCATCGACTACGTGGGCCGCGACGGCGTCGCCGACATCCGCGAGATCGTGGGCAGGTTCGCCACGGCGTCCACGATCCCGCTCGTGATCGACTCGACCGAGCCGCCCGTCGTCGAGGCGGCGCTCGAGATGATCGGCGGCCGTGCGGTCGTGAACTCGGTCAACTACGAGGACGGCGACGGCCCGGGATCTCGCATCCGTCAGATGATGCCGATCGTCATGGAGCACGGCGCCGCAGTCGTCGCGCTGACCATCGACGAGGAGGGGCAGGCCCGCAGCGCGGAGTGGAAGGTGCGCGTCGCCGACCGTCTCGTGCGCGACCTCACCGAAGGCTGGGGCATGGCGGTCCAGGACATCCTGGTCGACTGCCTCACCTTCCCCATCGCCACGGGCCAGGAGGAGACGCGCCGCGACGGCATCGAGACGATCGAGGCGATCCGTCAGCTCAAGCGCATCCACCCCGACGTGCAGACCACGCTGGGCGTCTCGAACGTCTCGTTCGGCCTCAACCCGGCCGCTCGCGTGGTGCTGAACTCCGTCTTCCTGCACGAGTGCGTCGAGGCGGGGCTGGATTCCGCGATCGTGCACGCCAGCAAGATCGTCCCGATGGCGCGCATCCCCGACGCGCAGCGCGAGGCCGCGCTCGACCTCGTGTACGACCGTCGTCGCTACGACGCCGACGGCAACCTCGTGCACGACCCGCTGTCGCACTACCTCGAGCTGTTCGAGGGCGTCGACGCCCAGCAGCTCGCGAAGCAGCGAGCGGACGAGCTCATGGGCCTCCCGCTGTCCGAGAGGCTGCAGCGGCGCATCATCGACGGGGAGCGCAAGGGCCTCGAGGCCGACCTCGACGAGGCACTGCAGACCCGGCCGGCGCTGGAGATCGTCAACGACACGCTGCTCGAAGGCATGAAGACCGTGGGCGAGCTCTTCGGCCGCGGCGAGATGCAGCTGCCGTTCGTCCTGCAGAGCGCCGAGGTCATGAAGACCGCCGTCGCCCACCTCGAGCCGCACATGGAGCGCAGCGGCGACGAGGGCAAGGGCACGATCGTGCTCGCCACGGTCAAGGGCGACGTCCACGACATCGGCAAGAACCTGGTCGACATCATCCTGACCAACAACGGCTACACGGTGGTCAACATCGGCATCAAGGTGCCGGTCAGCGAGATCATCGAGCAGGCCGAGAACAACTCCGCCGATGCGATCGGCATGAGCGGCTTGCTCGTGAAGAGCACGATCGTGATGCGTGAGAACCTGCAGGAGATCAACCTCCGTGGCGTCGCGGAGAAGTACCCGGTTCTCCTCGGCGGCGCGGCCCTTACCCGTGCCTTCGTCGAGCAGGATCTCGCCGAGATCTACCAGGGTTCGGTGCGCTACGCGCGAGACGCCTTCGAAGGCTTGCGGCTCATGGACGCCGTCATGGCGGTCAAGCGCGGCGTGCCCGGAGCCGAGCTCCCCGCCCTGCGCGGACGCCGCGTCACCACAGGCACCGTGCGACCGGACGAGACCCCGCTCGAGAACATGCCTGCCCGCTCGGACGTCGCGGTGGACAACTCCGTGCCGACCCCGCCCTTCTGGGGCTCGCGCGTCGTACGCGGTGTTCAGCTCGCCGACTACCTCGGCTACCTCGACGAGCGCGCGACCTTCCTCGGCCAGTGGGGGCTCAAGCCCGGACGCGGCGAAGCCGGTGCGTCGTACGAGGAGCTCGTCGAGACCGAAGGGCGCCCCCGGCTGCGCATGTGGCTGGACCGCCTGCACACCGACCAGCTGCTCGAGGCCGCGGTCGTGTACGGCTACTACCCGTGCTGGTCCGAGGGCGACGATCTCGTGATCGCGCACCACGAAGGACCGCTCGCCGGTCAGGAGCGCGTCCGCCTGACCTTCCCGCGGCAGCGCCGCGACCGGCACCTGTGCCTGGCCGACTACTTCCGCCCCCGGGGTTCCGGCGAGACCGACGTCATCGCGTTCCACGTCGTCACGATGGGCAACCGGGTCTCGGAGGCGACGGCAAAGCTCTTCAGCGAGAACGCCTACCGCGACTACCTCGAGCTGCACGGGCTGTCGGTGCAGCTCACGGAGGCGTTGGCCGAGATGTGGCACGCGCGCGTGCGCGAGGAGCTCGGGTTCAGCTCGGAGGACGACGCCGACGTCGACACCCTGATCGCCAAGCAGGGCTATCGCGGTTCGCGCTACTCGTTCGGCTACCCCGCCTGCCCGGACGTCGAGATGCAGGCCGTGCTCGTCGACCTGCTCGAGCCAGGACGCGTCGGCGTGGAGATGTCGGAGGAGTTCCAGCTGCACCCGGAGCAGTCGACCTCGGCCCTGATCGTGCACCACCCCGAGGCCAAGTACTTCAACGCCACATGAGCAACGACCCCGTCCCGCGGCTGCCGGCCGCCGTCCTGTTCGACATGGACGGCACGCTCGTCCAGACCGAGGATCTCTGGTACGACGCCGAGGCCGAGATCATGTCGGGGCTCGACGTCGAGTGGGGGCCTGAGCACCAGGCCGAGCTCGTCGGCGGCCCGCTCGAGACCGCGGTCGACTACATGGTGCGGCACACCGGTGGCGCGCTCACCCACGAGGCGATGATGGCGCTCCTGCTCGACACGATGGAGCGCAACCTGCGCACCCGCCCGGTGGAGTGGTGCCCGGGTGCCCGCGAGCTCCTGCTCGCGCTCGAGGAGGCGGGCGTCCCGTGCGCCCTGGTCTCGGCATCGTGGCGCCGCCTCGTCGAGGCCGTGCACGACGCCGTGCTGCACGAGGTCGGCCACGAGATGTTCGCGACCTCGGTCGCCGGCGACGAGGGAGAGCGCACAAAGCCCTTCCCCGACCCCTACCTGCTGGCCGCCGAGCGGATCGGCGTGGAGCCCGAGCACTGCGTCGTGCTCGAGGACTCCCACACCGGTGTTGCGTCGGGGGTCGCGAGCGGTGCGCTCGTCGTGGCCATCCCGTCCCTCGTGCCGATCGAGGGCACCGACGGGCTGCACGTGGTCGAGTCGCTCGTGCAGGTGACGCCGGCGATCCTCGGCGCCTGGTCGCACGAGTGGGCAGCCCGCACCTGATCCATGCCCACGTCGGGCCCAGGGGTTCCCTGTGGGGGAATCAGCTCCGCGTCCGGTTCGGCAGGCCGTGTCAGTCGGTGGCGATCGCCCTCAGCACGTCGAGCCGGCTCGCGGTGACAGCTGGCCAGAGAGCTGCGACGAAGCCGCCGACGACGGCCAGGGCCAGGAACCAGCCGATCTGGCCCACAGGGATGGCGAGCTGGGTGATGCCCTGGGGCTCGAGCACCTTCTGCAGGAGCGACCCGTACATCACTCCCAGGGCGACCCCGAGCGCGGCGCCGAACACCGAGATCATCACGGCCTCGAGCACCACCATCCGGCGGATCTGCGGTCGCGAGGTGCCGACCGCGCGCAGGAGACCCACCTCGCGACGTCGCTCGTGAACCGACAGGGCGAGAGTGTTGACGATGCCGATGAACGCGACGATCACCGCGAGGGCGAGCAGCGCGTAGATGAAGCCGAAGACGCGGTCGAACTGGCTGTCGATCTGCTCCTTCAGGCTCGCCTGGTCCTGCAGGGCGACGCTCGGGAAGGCCGCGATCTCGGACTCGACGGCCGTGCGCACGGCCTCGACGTCACCGCCGTCGGCAACGCGGACGTACACACCGGAATCGAGCTCTCGGGCACCGATCGACGCGAGGGTCGGCAGCCCGGTGATCCAGCCCTGGTAGGGCCCGGCCGCGGTGTAGATGCCTCGTAGCGCGAGCTGGGACTTGCCGTTCACGAAGGTGGCATCGACGGTGTCGCCGACCTTCAGGCCGAGGTCGGCCGCGGTCTTGTCGTCGAGGATCGCCTGCCCCAGGCCGAGCGAGGGGACAGCCGAGCCGGACTGCATCGTGAGATCGACGACGTCGGGGAACTTCTCGAGGTCGACGCCGGTCAGGGCGGTTCGGTCGCCCGCCACCTCGATCGGCACCTGGCGGACGTAGGTGACCGTGCGGGTGCCCGGCGTGTCCTTCACGGCCTCGTACACGTCGGGGCTGAACGGCTGGAACTTCACGCCGAAGACCACGAAGTCGGCGCCGATGGTGTCGCCGATGACGGCGGTGACCGAGGCCTTGGTCGATGCCGCGATCACACCGATGGCGCTCATGAGCGCCAGACCGATCGCCAGGGCGCTGGCTGTCGCGGCAGTCCGGCGCGGGTTGCGGCGTCCGTTCTCGCGGGCGAGCCGCCCGATCGTGGTCCTGCTGAACGGCAGGGCGAGGACGACGAGCATTCCCCGGCCGATCATCGGCGCCAGCGCGATGATCGCGACGAGCGCGCAGAGGGCCGAGATGCCGACGAGGCTCGCGGCCCGCTGACCGTCGGAGGTGTCACGGAGGCCCAGCCACGCGGTGATCGTCGCGACGATCAGCAGGACGGCGCCGACAGCGGTGCGCACGCGCAGGGAGCGCACCGGAAGCGCGATCTCGTCGCGCATGGCAGCCACCGGGGGGACGACGCCTGCGCGCCGGGCAGGGAGATACGCAGACACCAGCGTCACGACGAGGCCCACGACGAGCGACACGACGACGGTGCGCATCTCGATCACGAGCGGGCCGGACGGGAGGTCGGCCCCGAATCCCTTGAGCAGCAGTCGAAGCCCTTGGGAGACCACGATGCCGCCGACGACGCCGAGGCCGGCTGCGAGCAGGCCGAGCACGGCGGCCTCGGCGAGCACGGAACGGCGCACCTGGCCCCGGCTCGCGCCGACCGCTCGCAGCAGGGCGAGCTCACGGGTGCGCTGGGCGACCAGCATGGAGAAGGTGTTGAAGATGAGGAACACAGCGACGAAGAGCGCGATGAACGCGAACGCCAGCAGGAAGGTGTTGATGAACTGGAAGGCAGTGGCGAGCCGCTCGGCGATGTCGGCGCTGCGCTGAGTACCTGTCTGCGTCCGCGCACCCTCGGGCAGCACCTTGTCGATGCGCGTTGCGAGCTCGTCCTGGGTGACGCCCTCGTCGGCGCGGACGGCGATCGAGGTGACCCGCCCCGTCGTGCCGATCAGCAGCTTCTGGGCGGTCGGCAGGTCGAAGACGGCCAGCGTGCTTCCGTCGCTCCCCGAGATGCCTCGGGTGACGATGCCCACGAGCTCGAGGTCGACGAGCCCGCCGGACGCGGTGTCGATCTTGACCGTGTCGCCCACGGCGAAGCCGCCGGTGAGGGCGGTCGACTCGAGCAGGGCCACCTCGCCCGAGCCTGACGGAGCGCGACCCGACGCGATCGTGAGTGCCGAGATGGCTGGGTCGTCGAGGAACGTGGTGCCCCGTGCCGGTGGGCCGTTCTCGCCGATCACCTTGCCGTCCGAGCCGATGACGAGGGCACCGTCAGCCGAGACCAGGCCGTACGCCGCCGCGACGCCGTCGACGCCGGCCACCTGGGAGACGAGGGACTCGGCAAGGGTCGGGGCCTGGTCGAGCCCGCCCGGCGCTCCGCCACCGCCGCCACCGCCTCCACCGCCGGCGGTCACCCCGGTGTCGACCGAGATGGACACGTCAGGCTGGGGGGCGTCGAACAGCGCGTCGAACGACCTCTTGAGCGAGTCGGTGAAGATGTAGGTGCCCGCCACGAACGCAACGCCGACGACGACTGCGAGCAGCGTGAGGGAGAGTCGCAGCTTGTGCTGCAGCAGAGAGCGGAGCGCGGCGCGCAGCATGTCAGCCCCGCGCCTGCTCGAAGGCCTTCATCCGCTCGAGCACGCGGTCGGCAGTGGGGTCGAGCATCTCGTCCACGATCTTCCCATCGGCGAGGAACAGCACGCGATCGGCGTACGAGGCCGCACCGGGGTCGTGGGTGACCATCACGATGGTCTGGCCGAACTCGTCCACGCTGCGGCGCAGGAACCCGAGAACCTCTGCGCCGGAACGGGAGTCGAGGTTGCCCGTCGGCTCGTCGGCGAACACGATCGTGGGCCGGCTCGCCAGCGCCCGGGCGCACGCCACCCGCTGCTGCTGCCCGCCCGAGAGCTCGCTCGGCCGGTGGGTGAGACGGTCGCGGAGGCCGACGGTGTCGATGACGGTGTCGAGCCATGCCTGGTCGGGCTTGCGACCGGCGATGTCGAGCGGCAGCGTGATGTTCTCGAGCGCGGTGAGCGTGGGGATCAGGTTGAAGGCCTGGAACACGAACCCGACCGAGTCACGCCGCAGCATTGTGAGCGCCTTGTCCGAGAGCGTCGACACCTCGGTGTCGCCGATCCACACCTGGCCCTCGCTGATGGAGTCGAGGCCGGCGAGGCAGTGCATCAAGGTGCTCTTGCCCGAGCCGGACGGACCCATGATCGCCGTGTAGCGACCCGCCTCGATCTCGACGTCGACCCCGTCGAGCGCGGCCACCCGGGTGTCGCCGGAGCCGTAGATCTTGGACAGGGAGGTCGCGCGCGCGGCGGCAGTCGTGGTCGGCACATGATCACGCTAACCCGCCGGGGCGGTGTCTGCCGCGCCGCCGTGGCTCAGGCGGTCGGGACCGCAGGCACGGGGAGGGTCGGCAGGGGAGGCGGCGTCCCACCGAACGCGGGGCAGATGGCCTGGTGGTCGCACCAGTCGCACAGCTTGGACGGGTTCGGCCTCCACTCACCCGTCTCCTGCGCCTGGGCGATCGCCCGCCACAGCGCCTTGATCTTGCGCTCGGTGGCGAGCAGGTCGGCTTCGTCCGGCTCGTAGCGCAGGATCTGCTCGTTGCCCAGATAGAGCAGCTGGAGCAGGCGGGGCAGCGTGCCCGTAGCCCGCCACAGGACGAGGGCGTAGAAGCGCATCTGGAACAGCGCCTTCTGCTCGTACCCCTCGCCGGGCGCCTTGCCGGTCTTGTAGTCGACCACCCGGGTGTCGCCGGCGGCGTTGCGATCGAGCCGATCGACGTACCCGCGCAGCACGAGCCCGTCGTCGAGGGTGGTCTCGACCCTGAGCTCGCGCTCGGCCGGCTCGAGCCGGCTCGGGTCCTCGAGCCGGAAGTACGTCTCGAGCAGGGGGACGGCCGAGGCGAGCCACTCGTCGGCCTCCTCAGGCGTCGCGAACAGCTGGGTTGCCGCGGCATCGTCCTCGCGCTGGACGGCGTCCCACGCGGCGGGGAGCATCGAGGCTGCCCGCTCCAGAGTGCGCTGGTCGGCGGGGAGGTCGAAGAGGTCCTCGAGCACCTGGTGCACCACCGTGCCGCGCACGGCGACCCGGCTGGGCTTCTCGGGGATGCGGTCGATCGTACGGAAGCGGTAGAGCAGCGGGCAGGTCATGAAGTCGCCCGCCCGGGACGGTGAGAGCGATCCGGTGCGGGCCACCGCACCCTCCCACGCCTGGGCGGGGTCGCCAGCGGCCTCGACGTCGGACTCACTCGTGCTCATGGGGTGACAGTAGGCGCCAGGTCTGACGGTGCGGGTGCCGACGCGCAGGCTCCGGCCGGGGCGCGCGACACGGCAGGGTGACGCGGACGGGCCGCGCTGCCGCACGGCGCTTACGGTGGGGCCGTGAGCACCGACCAGGACCAATCGCCGACCCGCCGACGCGGCGGTGGCGGCATAGCGTTCCGGCTGGGCGGCATCCCGGTCTCGATGCCGTGGAGCGGGCTGATCGGCATCGCTGTCGTCGCCTTCCTCTGGCGCGACAACATCGGCGCCGACCGGTCGCAGCCGACCGAGGTGCTCGCGCTCTCGTTGGTCTTCGCGGTCCTGTTCTATCTGTCGATCCTCGGGCACGAGCTCGCCCACGCGTTCAGCGCGCGGATGTTCGGGTTCCCGGTGCACAGCATCACCCTGTGGGTCTTCGGGGGCTACACGTCCTTCGAGCGCCGGATCCCGTCGGCCTGGCGCGATGGGGTCATCTCCGCGGCAGGTCCGGTGTCATCGGTGCTCATCGGGCTCGCCTGGGGCTTGCTGGGCAGTTCGCCGCTCGCCGTGGACCCCCGCGTCGACGGCGTCGCGTACGCCTTGGCGGTGTCGAACATCTTCCTGGGCATCTGGAATGCCCTCCCGGGCCTGCCGCTCGACGGCGGCAACGTGCTGCGCAGCGTGATCTGGGCGATCACGGGCGATGAGAACCGCGCCACGGTCATCGCGGCCTGGGCGGGCAGGGTCGTGGCGGCCTTCGTGTTCATCTTCCCGCTGTGGCTCGGGTACAGCCGCGGCGGCCGACCCGACCTGACCTCCGTGGTCTTCAGCGGGCTGATCGCCGCCTACCTCTACGCCGGGGCCACCGACGCACTGAAGCGCGCTCGACTGATGTCACGCGTTCCCGAGCTTCAGGTGCGGGCGCTGGTGCGACCCGCCGTCGTCGTTCCCCAGGACCTTCCGCTCGCGGAGGCGCTGCGTCGTCTCGAGGCGGTGGGCGCCCGCGCGGTGGCTGTCGCCGACGGCACCGGCACGGTGGTCGCCGTCGCGCAGGAGGACGCCGTCTCCGCAGTGCCGTCGGAGCGTCGCCCCTGGGTGCCTGTGTCGTCGGTGTCGGCGACCCTCGACCCCGCGGCCAGGCTGCACCTGGCGCTGTCCGGTGACCTTCTCCTACGAGCGATGCAGGACGTCCCGGCGACCGACTACGCCGTCCACGACGACTCGGGCACGGTGGTCGGGATCCTGACGACCAAGGACGTCGAGAAGGCGCTCGGCGTCTGAGCGCGGAGGTGGTCAGTCGCGGGTGGTCTCGACCCAGCGACGGCAGGTTCTCACGATCAGGGGGAGCCTGGTCGCGAGGTCGGGGGCATCGCGTACGACGACGACCCCGCGGTCCGGCGCAGCCCAGGCGATGAGCCCGTCCGGGTCGTCGAAGGTGAACCCGTCGGTGGACCGCACGGACGTGCCCCGGTGCAGCACGACTTCGACCCGGTCGCCGGGCTGCAGCCGGAACGTGATGCGGTCGGTGCCCTCAGGCCCGAGGCTCGGGGCGTTCCACTTGATCCGCTCGGTCAGGCCCGGGATCCCCTCGAGCAGAGCAGCTCGCAGCGTCCTCACCTCGGCGAGCCGGGCATGACCGGAGTCGTTGAGAAACGCCTCGACGTCCTGCTGCTTGCTGGCCATCCGGCCTCCAGGTGATCTGCCCCGTGGACGCGGCCCCGGCGTACGACGCCCTCGCGCCTATCCTTGCCCACCGTGACCTCCGACAGCGTGCCCACCGGGGCCGACAACCGCCGTGGCCTGCTCCGTGAGGGCGAGCGCGTGCAGCTCACCGACCCCAAGAAGCGGATGCACACCATCACGCTCGGTGCCGGCAAGGAGTTCCACACCGCCAAGGGGGCCATCAAGCACGACGAGCTCATCGGCGGGCCCGAGGGCGTGATCGTCAGCTCGACCCAGGGCGTGCCGTACCTCGCGCTGCGCCCGATGCTGTCGGACTTCGTCCTCTCGATGTCGCGCGGCGCCACGATCGTCTACCCGAAGGACGCTGCGGCGATCGTGGGCGTGGCCGACATCTACCCGGGTGCCCGGGTGATCGAGGCCGGCGTCGGGTCCGGCGCGCTGTCGATCTCGCTCCTGCGCGCGGTCGGCGACCTCGGCGCGCTGTCGTCGTACGAGCGACGGGACGACTTCGCCGACGTGGCGCGGACCAACGTCGAGGCCTTCTTCGGGTCCGAGCACCCGGCCTGGTCCCTCACGGTCGGCGACCTCGTCCCCACCCTGCGGGCCCGCATGGCGCAGGGCGTCGACACCGAGGTCGACCGCATCGTGCTCGACATGCTCGCCCCCTGGGACTGCGTCGAGGTGGCCGCCGAGGCGCTGACGCCCGGCGGAGTGCTGGTCGCCTACGTCGCGACGACCACCCAGCTCTCGCGCACGGTCGAGACCCTGCGCACCGACGGTCGCTGGACCGAGCCCTACGCCCAGGAGCTCCTCCTGCGCACCTGGCACCTCGAGGGCCTCTCCGTCCGCCCGGACCACACCATGAACGGGCACACGGGCTTCCTGATCCGCAGCCGCCGCCTCGCCGACGGAACCGTGCTGCCCCCACGCCGCACCCGCCCGGCCAAGGGCGCCTACGGCGAGGACTACGAGCTCCCGACGTCCTGACCCTGGCCGCGGCTGCGCCTTCGCTCGCCGCCTCGTGGTGGCTCGATCTGCGCATGCGTCGCTCCCCGCTGCCCCGCCCCCCGGAAGCGACGGATCCACAGATCATCCGGGCGAATCTGGGTGGAGGCCGCCTTCTTCGCACACGACCGGCGGGAG
>JBBQAY010000060.1:0-20185 GCA_038316965.1 Candidatus Nanopelagicales bacterium | reverse complement strand
TTGACGATCTGCATCGAGCCGCCGCCGACGAGCTTCTTGAACTTCACCAGCGAGAAGTCGGGCTCGATGCCGGTGGTGTCGCAGTCCATCATGAAGCCGATGGTGCCGGTCGGCGCGAGCACCGAGGCCTGCGCGTTGCGGTAGCCGTTCTTCTCGCCGAGCTTGACGCCGTCCTCCCACGCCTTCTGCGCGATCTTGAGCACGTCGGAGTCGAGGCTCGTCACGGTGCGGACGCCGTCGGTGGCCGCAGCGTGCTTGCGCATGACGCGCTTGTGGGCGTCGGCGTTGCGGGCGTAGCCCTCGTACGGGCCGACGATCGCGGCGAGCTCGGCGGAGCGCTTGTAGGCGCGGCCGGTCATGAGGCTCGTGATCGCGCCGGCGAGCGCGCGGCCGCCGTCGCTGTCGTAGGGCAGGCCGGTCGCCATGAGCAGCGCGCCGAGGTTGGCGAAGCCGATGCCGAGCTGGCGGTACTTGCGGGTGGTGTCGCCGATCGGCTCGGTCGGGAAGTCGGCGAAGCAGATCGAGATGTCCATCGCCGTGATGATGAGGTCGACGGCCTTGCCGAAGGTGACGGCGTCGAACGTGTCGTCGTCCTTGAGGAACTTCAGCAGGTTGAGGCTCGCGAGGTTGCACGAGCTGTTGTCGAGGCTCATGTACTCCGAGCACGGGTTGCTCGCGGTGATGCGACCCGTCTCGGGGTTGGTGTGCCAGTCGTTGATGGTGCCGTCGTACTGGATGCCCGGGTCGGCGCACTCCCACGCGGCCAGGGCGATCTTCTCGAACAGCACCTTGGCGTCGACCGTCTCGATGATCTCGCCGGTGCTGCGGGCACGGAGGCCGAAGCTGGTGCCCTCCTCGACCGCGCGCATGAACTCGTCGGTGACGCGGACGGAGTTGTTGGCGTTCTGGTACTGGACGCTGGTGATGTCCTTGCCGCCGAGGTCCATGTCGAAGCCGGCGTCGCGGAGCACGCGGATCTTGCGCTCCTCCGCGGCCTTGGTCTCGATGAACTCCTCGATGTCGGGGTGGTCGACGTCGAGCACGACCATCTTGGCCGCACGACGCGTGGCGCCGCCGCTCTTGATGGTGCCGGCGCTGGCGTCGGCGCCGCGCATGAAGGAGACCGGGCCGGACGCCGTACCACCGGAGTGGAGCAGCTCCTTGCTCGAGCGGATGCGGGAGAGGTTGAGGCCGGCGCCGGAGCCGCCCTTGAAGATCAGGCCCTCCTCGCGGTACCAGTTCAGGATCGAGTCCATCGTGTCGTCGACGGCGAGGATGAAGCAGGCGCTGACCTGCTGCGGGCTCGTCGTACCGACGTTGAACCACACGGGGCTGTTGAAGCTGAAGACCTGGTGCAGCAGCATCCACGTGAGCTCGTGCTCGAACACGGTGGCGTCGTCCTCGGTGAGGAAGTAGCCGTAGTCCTTGCCCGCCTTGGTGTAGGTGAGCACGACGCGGTCGATCAGCTGGCGCAGGCTGCGCTCGCGCTGGTCGGTGCCCACGGCGCCGCGGAAGTACTTCGTGGTGACGATCGTGGAGGCGTTGACCGTCCAGAAGTCGGGGAACTCCACCGCACGCTGCTCGAAGACCGTCTCACCGGTCTTCCAGTTGGTCTGCACCACGTCGCGGTGCTCCCAGGTGACGTCGTCGTACGGGTGCACCCCCGGCGTGGTGTAGATCCGGTCGATGGTGAGGCCCGCGACCCTGGGGGTAGCGGCCTTCTTCGACGCCTTGGCGCCCGTCGTCTCCGTCATGCGTTCCTCCACTGACCGGCTCGATCCCCCGTGGGGAGCTGTTCGAGTCCTACTTGTTCAACGTCTGATGCGGTGCCGGTATGTCCCGGAACCGCGGTGTTCTCGCGGTATTCCTGAGTGCGTTCGGTCTGGTCGTGCGGGGTCGTGCCGGCGTGAGGCCGTGGATCTGGTGGGGGGCCCTCGTCGCGGATCAGGGCGAAGCGGTGCTGAGCTCGTCAGCACGGTCGTGCTCGCGTCCGGCGGCCTCTCGGCGGCCGGTGCGAAGATCGGGGTCGAGCTCGCGCTCGGCCCGCAGCAGGGCGATCTCGGCCTCGAAGTCTTCGAGGCCCTCGAACGCGCGGTAGACGCTCGCGAACCGCAGGTAGGCGATCTCGTCGAGGTCGCGCAGCGGCCCGAGGATTGCGAGGCCGACGTCGTGGCTCGCGATCTCGGCGCAGCCGCTCGCGCGCACCGCCTCCTCGACCGTCTGGGCCAGGAGGGCGAGGTCGTCCTCGCTCACCGGGCGGCCCTGGCACGCCTTGCGCACGCCGCTCGCGACCTTGGTGCGGCTGAACGGCTCGGTGACGCCGTTGTGCTTGGTGACCGTGAGCGTGACCGTCTCGGCCGTCGTGAAGCGCTTGCCGCACTCGGGGCACTGCCGGCGACGTCGGATGCTCATGCCGTCGCCGTCGCTGCGGGAGTCGACGACGCGGGAGTCGGTGTGGCGGCAGAACGGGCAGTGCATCGTGGCCGCCTCCCTTCTCTCTGGTCGTGGTCCCTGTTGGCGTGCGTCTCTGGCGTCTTGCGTGTCTGGCGGAGTGGTCTCTTGCCTCGTACTCGGGCCTGGTAGCTGCGGCCTGTGCGTGGCGGTGCTGCGGTGCGGGTGTTCGGGCGTGAATCGTGTCCGGTTTGACCCGGTTTGCTGGGAGCCTGTGCACCGATCTGTGGGGATCCTGGGGACAACGTGTTCGCAACCTGTTGACCCAGGGACCACTACCTGTAGATGACTTACAGCGGTGTAACTACTAGATGTAGGGGAACCGTAGACCCCACCTCCGACAGCACGCAAGGCTCACCGCGACCGGTTTCCGGAAGTGATCTTGCTTGGATCGGTGTGGTGCGCGACACGCCTGAGATTGATGGGTTTTCGACCCGTTCGTTCGCCGTTGTTCTGGTCGAAATCGGCCTCGAGGTCGGCGTGTCGTCGGCGTGTCGCGACCCCACCATCTGGTGCCGCGCCGTACGGCGTACCCCCAGATCCGGTGGTCGTGGCACCCCTGGCACCCGCGCTTAACTGAGTGCCGATTCCGTCGCAGACCACACGTTCCTTACCCACCTACGCGCGCCGAGCCCTAGCTGGGTGCCGAATCCGTCGCAGAGCGCACGCTCCTTACCCACCTCGCGCGCCAGGCCCTAGCTGGGTGTCGAATCCGTCGCAGAGCGCACGCTCGTTACCCGGGTAACCGTGCGACGGGGTAGCTGAGTGCCGATTCCGTCGCAGAGCGCACGCTGGTTACCCATCTAGGCCCGAAACGCTGATCGGCCGGTCTCCGCACCCACCGTGCGGGCACCGGCCGATCACTGGCGAGGAGGTCTGGTCAGGCGGAGCGCAGGTCGTACGTCGCTTCTGCTACCTGGTCGGCGTCGTTGTCGACGAGCTCGAGGCTGAACGAGCCGTCGGGCCACTCGTGCAGGTCGAACACGCGGTTGGCGTGGCGCGGCAGCACGAACGCCACCACGCCCAGGTCGTCGGTAGCCACACGCATCGCGATCAGCCTGCCTTCGGTACGCCGGTGCCGCCGCCACCCGGGCCGCGGCCGAACTTCTGGGCGACCGCTGCGGCACGCGCCTGAGCGGCGGCCTCGGCGATCGCAATGTCACGCAGCTGGGACTGCTCCCATCGCGCGGCGATGGCACGCGCCTTCTCCTCGCCGTGGATCTGCACCGCGAGCGCTTCGATCTTCGCCAGTGCCTCAGCCAGAACGGGTGACGGCGGTTCGAGCAGCGGATCGTGGGCAGCGTCAACGGCCACGAGCGTCACGCTGCCGCTGATGCCGTCCTCGTCGTCGTAGACCTCGGTCTCGATGTCGAACGCGGTGTTGGGGAACTCGCTCAGCCGCAGGGTCACGTAGCCGTCGGCGTCGGTCAGCACGCGCATCGGGATCAGCCGGCTGCGGGGACGACGAGCTGCTGGCCAGGGACGACGGTGGTGCTGTCGAGGTTGTTCAGCGTGGCGATGCGCTCGATGGTCGCGCGGACGTCGTCGTTCGGCGCGACGCTCCGGGCGATCCCCCACAGCGACTGGCCGGGCTGCACGACGACCGTGGCCGTGGCAGGCACGGCGGCGGAATCCCCTGCGCTGGCGGGCATCCGGCCGGCGAGGCCGAACGCCAGGACCGTCAGCACGGCGAGGAGCACGATCGCCGTACGGGCCAGACGACGGCCGCGACGGGTGAGGCGGACGGCGCTTGCCGGCTGGGACGCCGGACGTCGGTACGTGGCCGGAGCCGAGAGCGAGATCGTGGCCATGTCTGCCTCCTGGAGCTGGACGGTCTGGTGCGGTGGAACCTGGCGGTCGTACGGGTGTTCGGAACGCCTGTATGATTTCTAGCACCCGGAGACACGCCGTGTCGAGTATTTCCGTACAGATGTTTGATACGCGTGTTCGAACCGGCTAACGTGAACCCCGGACGCCCGAGCAGGGCTTCGGAAGCTCGTTTCCCCGTGCTTCCGCAGTCTCCGCGGGGGGTCCGACAGTCCGGTCGGGCTGGCGCTGGTGGGCGCCTCCCCACCACCTCGACGGCTTGGCCCAGACACGAAGGGGATCTCTCATGAGCACCAGCGGCACACCGGCACCCCGGCGCAAGGCAGGGCGGCCCAAGGTCGTCGAGATCCCCGTTCCCGAGGGCCTTCCCGACGTCGACGGCCTCACCGTGCGCCAGCGGATCGTGCTCGACATGATCCGCACCGCGATCGAGACGCGCGGCTACCCGCCGTCCATGCGCGAGATCGGCGAGGCGGTCGGGCTCACGTCGCCGTCGTCGGTGGCGCACCAGCTCGCCGCGCTGGAGAAGAAGGGCTACATCCGGCGCGACCCGCGGCTGCCGCGGGCGATGGAGATCGTCGACCCCCACGCGTCCGGGCATGCCCTCGGCCACGCCGACCCCGACTCCACCCACGACGACACCGGCGCGGGCGACGCACGACCGGCGGCGACGTACGTCCCCGTCATCGGCCGCATCGCCGCCGGTGGCCCGATCCTCGCGGAGCAGGCGATCGAAGAGGTCTTCCCGCTGCCCAAGTCGCTCGTGGGCGACGGCGAGCTCTTCCTGCTCAAGGTCGTCGGCGAGTCGATGATCGACGCCGCGATCTGCGACGGCGACTGGGTCGTGGTGCGTTCGCAGCCCGACGCCGTCAACGGCGACATCGTGGCTGCGATGCTCGACGACGAGGCCACGGTCAAGACGTTCCAGCGCAAGAACGGCCACGTGAAGCTGCTGCCGGCCAACAAGGACTTCTCCCCCATCGACGGCGACCACGCCCGCATCGTCGGCAAGGTCGTCGCGGTGCTGCGCCGCCTCTAGAACGCGAGAACGCCCTCACCGTCTGCGAATCCGTCGTTTCCGTGGCCTCCCCCGGGCCAGGAAGCGACGGATCGCAGTCGGACAGCGACCGCAGACCACGGAGCCTCCCGCTTCGTACGACGAGGGCCGTGAACCCCAGTGGTTCACGGCCCTCGGCATGTTCCCGGCCCGAACGTCGGGGGACGGCGTACCGGCAGCGAATACGTCGTGTCCGGAGCCCCCACCAGGCCGGGAAACGACAGATTCGCAGCTAGTACGCCCAGAGTCGCTCACAACAGCCCGGTTGACTCTGTCCAAAATCTTTGACAGTCTCGTCCTGTCAAAGATTTTGGACAGGGAGTCGCAATGTCGTTTCGCGAGAAGAGCATCCTCATCACGATCGTGGCCATGCTCGTGGCCGCTGCGTCGTACGCGGCGGTGGTGATCCCGCTGGCCCGAGGCACCGCCGTCGACCAGATCGCCTATCAGCCGCTCATGAGCGTGGCGGTCGTCGTCCTGGTGATCGTCATGGTGGCAGGGCACGTCGTCGCGGCGATCGCACAGCCGAAGGCGGCCAACGCGAAGCCCGACGAGCGCGAAAAGCTCATCGAGTGGCGGGGTCAGACGGCCGGCGGCTACGTGCTCGCGGTCGGGGTGTTCGTCGTGCTGTGCCTCGCGATGGCCGAGGCCCACTGGTTCTGGATCGCCAACGTCCTCGCGGGGATGTGGGTGCTGGCCGAGGTCTTCGCCGGTGTCTGGAAGCTCATGCTGTTCCGCCGCGGAGCCTGAGGATGGCCAAGCCCACGGTCGTCACCAACGCCATCGGCGAGCATCGCGCCGAGGTCGGCATGAGCCAGGGCGAGCTCGCCGACCTGGTCGGCGTCACGCGTCAGACGATCAACGCCACCGAGGCCGGCAAGTACTCCCCCTCGCTCGAGGTCGCCTTCCGCATCTCGCGCGTCTTCGGCGTCACGCTCGAGGACATCTTCTTCTTCGACGAGTAGCTGGCTGTTTCCGGCGTCGCCCGTGAATCTCAGAGCCTCGCCCCGCTGCCCATCAAAGAGTCGACAGAGCGAACCGTAGGGTCCTCGCCCTGGGACCTTGGACGGCGGTCACCGGGCGAGCCAGCCGCGCGCCCGACTCAGGCGGATGGGGCTCGTGTCGGTCACATCGAGGCGCGAGAGCACATGGTGTCGGTCCACCAGATCTGCGTCCAGGAGCGCACGGGCGAAGGCGAGGTCCTTCTCCCGATGGGCGAGGAGCTTGGCGACCACCAGGTCGTGCGGCTCGAGGCACAACCCGCGGCCTGGGTCCGTCCCTTCCGTCTCGAACACCACCAGACGGTCTCGCCAGCCACGAGGTAGGATCGCAACCTCGACGTGCACGCCCTGCGCGTAGTAGCCGAACGTGCCGTGGAAGAGCGAGTCTTCCCCGATCTGGAAATCGACGAGGCTGGCCTTGACCTCGTCGACGTCGTCGAGAAAGGCAAGGTCGGCCTCGATCGACATCACGGCGGCCTCGGGCAGCTCGGTCTCGTCGTACGACCCGAGGATGGCCTGGCTACCCAGGACCACAGCCTCGGGCGCCTCAGCGATGCGGCAGGCCGCGCGGAGCAGATGCTCGAGCTGGTCACGCCTCATCGAGAGGGACGACGCCGGTCGTACGTCTGGAACGCTCCCAGCGCAGCTCCTCGCTGGTCGTCACTGAGGAGACCAGCGAAGGGCGCATGCTGACGCAGCTCCCGTGCCCGGACCGTGTCGGACGTGAGAGTGCTCATGACGGCGGCGGGCCCGCGTTCGAGGATGGCCTGCCACGCGTCGAACCAGACTCTGCCTGTACGCGGTGACGCTGATGAACGCATGAGGTCGAGATTGCCTCGAGCCACCGACAACGCGAGCTCAGGATCCACAGCGACCTGTCCGGCCAGCGCATAGCCGAGCCAGAGGCTGCGGCGCTGGTCCTTCGTGGCCCCGTGCGAGCTCGCGATGAACTCCTCGAGGTCCTCCCGCCTGACCCGGCGATGCGTGCTGACCAGCTCGAACGGCAGCTCCCCGCGAGTGCACAGGTTGACGACGTGCTGACGCGTGACGCCGAGCAGTGCAGCGACCTCCCCGGTCGTGAGCAGGTCAGACCGGTTGTCCGCGCCCGCGCGTGCGAGCAGATCGTGTGACACCATGTAACCACTATAAACACAATAACGCGCTTCGGCCATTGTGTTTGTTGCGTCTTGAACGAGTGTCCACGGCCGCCTCTGCTGTGCGCGTTGTGCACAGGGAGCCCGGCCGGCCGCAACCGACCAGCGACGCGGGTCAGCCGGAGGCGAGCTCGTCTAGGCGCGTCAGGCTCTGGCGCACAAGGTCACCGTCGGTGGTGAACCAGAACGGCGGGAGGCTCTTGCGCAGGAAGGGGCCATAGCCAGACGTCGCGAGCCGCGGGTCGAGCACCGCGACCACACCACGGTCGGACGACGTACGGATGAGCCGCCCGACGCCCTGCGCGAGCAGCAGCGCCGCCCGCGGCACCGACACCGCCGTGAAGCCGTTGCCGCCGTGCTCCTCGGCGAACTTGGACCGCGCGGAGATCAGCGGGTCGTCGGGCCGCGGGAACGGGATGCGGTCGATCACGACGAGGTGGCACGCCTCCCCCGGCACGTCGACGCCCTGCCACAGCGACAGCGTGCCCAGCAGCACCGACCGCGGATGCGCGGAGAACCGAGACACGAGATCAGCGACCGAGTCGCCACGCTTCTGCACGTAGACCGGTACGTCGAGCGGCACGATCTGGCGGTCGAGCAGCCGATCCGGCAGCAGCTCGGCGAGCGCCTCCTCCGCCTTCTCGACGCCGCGCCACGACGAGAACAGGGCGAGGGTGCGACCGCCGGCGGCACCGATGAGATCCGCCAGCTCCTCCATCGCCGCGTCGTCCGTGCCGCCGCGCCCCGGCGGTGGAACGCGGGTGGCGACGTACAGGATCCCTTGGCGCGCATGGTCGAACGGCGATCCGACATCGAGCGCCGTCCAGGCACCGTCGGCCGACGAGGCGCCGTCGAGCGGCAGGCCGAACGAGCGTGCCAGCGGCTCGAACGAGCCACCGAGCTGCAGCGTGGCCGACGTGACGACCACGCGCGAGGTGTCGAACAGCTGCGTGCGCAGCAACCCCGCCACCGACAAGGGAGCGAGCTTGATCACGGGTGCGCGGCGGTCGCCGGAGTCGATCCACACGACGTCGTCGTCATCCATCGACAGCAGCGAGCCCGCGACGTCGTGGATCTCGGAGAGCAGGCCGCGTGCACGCGTGTTGGTCGCGGCCTTCTCGGGGTCGTCCTTGGAGGAGTTCATGTCGGAGTTCAGCGCGGTGATCGCGGCGTGCGTGGTGTCGCGCACAGACGCGAGCGCCAGCAGCAGCGAGCCCTTGATCTCCTCGACGCGCACCGTGCCCGGTGCGCCCTCAGCCCGCACTGCCAGCTCGATGCCCAGTGCCTCGGCCGCGGAGTCGAGGCGGTCGGCGAGGTCTGCGTCGACCAGCCGCCGCGTGCGCTGCACGGCCCGCTCGATGAGAGGCTCCGACAGCTCCGACGACACCGCCGCGGTCGCGCGGTCGACGAGCTCGTGCCCCTCGTCGATCACGACGGCGTCGTGCTCGGGCAGCACGGGAACGTTGTCGAGCGCGTGGATCGCGAGCATCGCGTGGTTGGTGACGACGACCTGTGACGCCGCGGCTTTCGCCCGGGCGGCCTCGGCGAAGCACTCCTGCCCGTACGCGCACTTCGCCGCCCCGACGCACTCGCGCCCGCTCACCGACACCGACCGCCACACCCGCCCGTCGACGGCGAAGGGCAGGTCGTCGCGGTCGCCGGTCTCGGTCTCGTCCGACCACTCGCGCAACGCCTTGGCCTGCTGACCGAGCGGGGTGGTGGGCGCGGCGAACAGAGCGTCGTCGTCGGAGTCCTCACGATCGGTGGCGCCGCGGTTCAACCGGTCGAGGCACACGTAGTTGTGCCGGCCCTTGAGCACGGCGTACGTCGGACGCCGACCCAGCACCGGCTCGAGCGCATCGGCGAGGCGCGGGAGGTCGCGGCTGACGAGCTGGTGCTGCAGCGCGAGGGTGGCAGTGGCGACGATCACCCGTCGATCGGGCGAGGTCGCGTGCAGGATCGCGGGCACGAGATAGGCCAGCGACTTCCCGGTGCCGGTGCCGGCCTGCACCAGCAGGTGGCCTGCACCGCCGAGGGCAGAGGCGACGGACGTGGCCATCTGCAGCTGCCCCGGCCGGTCCTCCCCCTCGCCGCCGAGACCGCCGACCGCCGTGGTGAGCCCGTCGGCGACCGAGAGCTCGGGCCGCGCAGGCTTGGCCTTCTTCGGCCGGGTCACCGTCGGTCCCCGCACGACGCCGGCGGACTCCACCCCGGCCGGCTCGACATCGCCGTCCCCAGACTCCGGCGCAGGGTCGACACCCACGGAGTCGACGGGCGTGGGCTCGGCGGACTCGTCCGCGGGCTCGGGTGCCTGGTCGTCGGGGGTGCTCACCCCCTGATCCAACCAGCCCGGCCCGCGCCCGCCGTACGGCGCGTCCACAGGCTCCGCAGGCGAACTCCGCACTCACCGAGAGTCCGCCAGGGCTCAGGTTCTAGCGTGAAGGAATGCCGGTACTGGGTGGTGGCCTCGGCCGCCCTCACGGGGGTGCCTCGATGACTGCGCCGTCGGCGGCGGAGTTGCTCGGGCCATACCGCATCCTCGCCTTCATCTACCTGCTCGGCGGGACGGCGGCCCTCCTGTTCGCGGTCGTCCCCGGCACCGACGAGTCGTTGCGCACCTATGACGTGCTCGCTGGCCTGGGCATGGTCGTGACCGCGTCGGTGCTGGTGCTGCTCGGGCCTCGCAGCCGCGGCGGGTTGGCCCTCGGGGTCGGCATCGCGTTCGGCTCGATCATCTGCTGCCTCGGAGCGATCCTCGTCCAGACGCCTCAGGGCCAGATGCTCATCGGTGTCGGCCTCGTCATGCTCGGCGCGTTTGCCGCCACCTACCGTCCGCCGGAGCGGCTGGTGCTCCATCTCTGCCTCATGGTGGGTGGGTTCGCGCTGGCGCAGGCGATCAACCCGAGATTCAACACGTCCATCGACCTGCTGGTGCTCGGCGGCGTCGTGGTCGGCGTCTCCCTCATGGTCTCCCGCCAGGCGAACCGCCTGCGCAGCCAGGCTCTGCACGACTCCCTCACCGGCGCGTTCAACCGCCGGGGCCTCGACCTCATGGCCGCGCCGGTCTCGACCGCCGTACGCCGCAGCGGCGGCCTGATCACGGTCGGTCTGCTCGACCTCGACGACTTCAAGGGATTCAACGACCGGCACGGCCACCTCGCTGGCGACGAGGAGCTGACCTGCGTCGCCAGGTGCTGGGCAGCGGAGATGCGCAGCGGCGACGTGCTCGCACGGTTCGGCGGGGACGAGTTCGCCGTCGTTCTGCCCGGCTCCACGCCGGAGCAGGCGGCGGACCTGGTCGCCCGGGTGCGAGCTCGGTGCCGGGCGCGCTGGAGCATCGGGCTCACGACCTGGGACGCAGGCGAAGACCTCTACGCCGCCCTCGCCCGGGCCGACCACTCGCTCTTCGAGGCGAAGCGCAGCGGCGACGGGTAGCCGGGGTGGGTCCGCCCTCGGCCGCGAACCCGCTCCGGGCCGCGCCGCCGTGGCCTGCGCGGTCAGACCGAGTGCCCGTCACCCGTACGAGGGATTCCTTCGCCCCCGACGGGTGCGCCCGCCTTCCGCCCCTAGCCTGAACGGGTGACGACCGCCGTGCACGCCCTCGACCCAGTGACCGGGGTGTGGTCGGGCACGAAGCTGCGCGAGGACGGCCTGGCTTTGGCGCAGTCTGCGTGGCGAGCCGATCTGCCGTGCTCGGTCGTCTACTTCGAGGTGCGCGCGGGCAAGCACATGCGCGACAACGACATCCGCGCCGGCGACGACGCCATCAGCGGCGCGATCATCGCGTGGCAGTCGCTCCTGCCGTTCGACGCCGTGCTCGCCCGGCCCGGCCGCGACGAGTTCCTCGCCGTCCTTCCGGGGCTTCACGTCGAGGCAGCGCTCGAGCTGCACGAGAAGGCACGCACCCTCACCAGCAGCGGCTGGTGGCCCGGCTTCGCCGTGTGGACCGAGGGCATGAGCACCCTCGCCGTCGTCAGCGCCGCCCACGACGACCACGCCGCCCGCCGCACGCGCTGACGCAACCACTCACGTCGTCGGCCCTGGGGGCATGGTCGGCCACAGCGACGGTGGGCGCGGGCGACAACCACCGTTCGAAGGCGGCCGGGCACCCTGGGTCGCCGTCCGCCGCCGAGGCTCTCGCTGGGCTCAACATGACGCGCAACGAGCACTTCGTCCGGCGTACGTTCCACGTATGAGCACCGACGGAGCGGCCGCCCCGTTGACACGTGGGCGAGCGCGAGATTCAGGACGGCATCACCTGTCGCGGTCGCTGACGCCGTATCGCATCCTCGCAGCGATCCAGGTCGCCGCCGCAGCCCTCGCCCTGGTGTTCGCTCTTGTCCCCGGCGCGAGCGACTCCGCGCCGCCGAGCCTTCCTCTCGCGATGTCGGCCGCTCTGCTGGCGACGGCTGTCGTGACGCGATTCGCGATGCCTCTGCTGCCTCGTGATCTCGGCATCGACGTCGGTCTGACGATCGGCTACGGCCTCGCCGCCATCGGAGCCTGGGCGACGCCGACCGGTGAGGGACAGTGCCTGATCGGTCTGGGCCTCATCTGCTACGCGGTGATCGCTGCCTACTTCCTCCCCTCGGCGCGTATCCCCGTGTCGCTGTTCGTGATGCTGGGCCTCTACGGCACGGCGATCCGGTTGAACATGCACCTGTCGAGCCCCGCGGTGTTCTACATGATCGTCGTGGTGATCTCGGGGATGACGCTGCTCGTGCACCGGCTCGTCGTCCGGCTGCGTGATCTGGCGATGCACGACGAGCTCACCACGCTGCTGAACCGGCGCGGGCTCGACCTGCTCGCACCAGCCGTGCTGGCCGCGTGCGCTCGGTCTGGAACCCCGGTTACGGTCGGGATCATCGACCTCGACCAGTTCAAGCTCTACAACGACACGCACGGCCACCTCGCCGGAGACCGACTTCTCCAGCACGTGGCCCACGGATGGCGAGACGAGCTGCGCGACAGCGATCTCTGTGCGCGGTTCGGCGGAGACGAGTTCGCGCTCGTCCTGGTCGACTCGGGCCTCGATGACGCCCGCGTGCTGGAAGCGCGGGTGCGTGGAGCATGCCCAGAGACGCGGGGCCCCCACAGCTCAGGCTGGACGGTGGGATGGGCCGAGGTTTCGTCGCAGGAGTCCCTCTACTCCGCCCTCGAGCGCGCCGACTCCCTGCTGTTCGACGCCAAGCGATCCCGAGGTGCCAACCGCACGTAGCCGGCGTACCCAGGACGCAGTCGAACCCAGGCAGCTGGTCGAGACCACGACCAGTCACCTGGGTTCGACGCGAGTCGTCAGGCCTCGGGGGCCTCTTCGACCAGGGCGACGTCGACGATCTCGCCGTTCTCGTCGAGGGTCGCTACGGCATCGACCGTGCCGTCGCCGTCCTCGTCGATGAGCAGGACGTCGATGGTGCCGTCGCCGTCCTCGTCGATGCCGATCACGGTGGAGCCGTCCTCGGCGGTCGTGATGATCGCGTCGATCGTGCCGTCGCCGTCGCCGTCGACGTCGACGTAGGTGACGGTGTCGCCGTTGTCGATCAGGGCGCTGACGGCGTCGACGGTGCCGTCGCCGTCGATGTCGACGAGCGCAATGGCCTCGACGGTGGGCTCAGTGCCTGCATCTTCGTGGGTGGTCATGTTCTGCCGACGTCCTCTCGTCCCTGGTGTCCCGCACGCGCGGGTGGATGCACGCGCCGACCGTAGGCCAGCACGCGCACGCCCGCGACACCAGGTGCCCCGGCACAGACCGAGGGCCCGACATCCGGTGTGCGGCTGCGGGCCCTGACGTCGGTGACGCGTGACTCAGGCCGTGGCGGCTGCGGCCTCGAGCTCGGTCGCGAGGCTCTGCGGCACTCTCGCCTTGAGACGCGTGCCCGTCTCGATGTGGTCGACCCCGAGCACCTCGCCGTCCTTGTGCGCCCGCGCGAGGAGGTCGCCTCGTTCGTACGGCACGACCAGATCCACCTCGATGGCGCTGCGCGGAAGGTCGTGCTCGATGAGGCCGAGGAGCTGCTCGATGCCCTGGCCCGTACGCGCACTCACGACGATCGAGTGCGGCTCGCGGCGCTGCAGACGCGCGAGCGTCTCGGCGTCGGCAGCGTCGGCCTTGTTGATCACGATGATCTCGGGCACGTGCTGTGCGCCGATCTCGGCGAGCACCTCGCGTACGGCGGTGATCTGACCCTCGGGGTCGTCGTCGCTCCCGTCGACCACGTGCACGATGAGGTCGGACTCCGACACCTCCTCCAGCGTCGACCGGAACGCCTCGACGAGCTGGTGGGGCAGGTGGCGCACGAAGCCGACGGTGTCGGTCACGGTGTACTCGCGACCAGATGGCGTGTGGGTGCGCCGTACGGTCGGGTCGAGCGTGGCAAAGAGCGAGTCTTCGACGAGGACGCCCGCACCCGTGATGCTGTTGAGAAGACTGGACTTTCCGGCGTTGGTGTAGCCAGCGATGGCGACGCTCGGCACGCCGTGACGACGACGATCAGCGCGCTGGGTCTCGCGCGCGGTCTTCATCTCCTTGATCTCGCGCCGCAGCTTGGCCATCGAGGTGTTGATGCGACGGCGGTCGGTCTCGATCTTGGTCTCACCAGGGCCGCGCGTGCCGACGCCACCGCCGGAACCGCCGGCGCCACCACCCTGACGCGAGAGCGACTCACCCCAGCCGCGCAGACGCGGGAGGAGGTACTGCATCTGCGCGAGCGAGACCTGCGCCTTGCCCTCACGGCTGCGCGCGTGCTGGGCGAAGATGTCGAGGATCAGCCAGGTGCGGTCGACCACCTTCACCTTCACGACGTCCTCGAGCTGACGCAGCTGGCCGGGGGTGAGCTCGCCGTCGACGATGACCGTGTCGGCGCCCTGGTCGATCACGACGGCGCGCAGCTCCTGGGCCTTGCCCGAGCCGATGTACGTCGCCGGGTCCGGTCGGTCTCGACGCTGGATCAGGCCGTCGACGATGACCGAGCCGGCGGTCTCCGCGAGGCGCGCGAGCTCGGCGAGGCTGCGCTCGGCGTCGAGCACGGTGCCCTCGGTCCACACACCGACGAGCACCACCCGCTCGAGGCGGATCTGGCGGTACTCGACCTCGGTGACGTCGGTGAGCTCGGTCGAGAGGCCGCCGACGCGGCGCAGCGCCGCACGGTCGGAGAGGTCGAGCGACCCCGTGGTCAGGTCGTCGTCCTCGGTGAAGTCATCAGTCATGTTGCCTCTAGGGTCGCACGCTCCCGTGCCACGTGCCGACCCAGTTCTCGGTCAACGGATCCGTCCCGCCCGCTCATGCCTCGACGTCGCGACGTACGGCACCGGGCGGTCGATACGGCGGACTCCGCCCTCCATGGCCGAGACTGGGCACGGAGGAGGTGGGCGCATGCGGCTCGACGCCGATCGAGTGCTGGCCAGGCTGAGCTGGCTCGGCTACGTCGTCGTGCCCGGGTGGCTCGTGCTCACCGGGCTCATGGTGCTCGCCTACCGCCGGATCCCCGACGACTCCTCCCCCGTGGCCCGCATCGGCGTCGTCGTGCTCATCGCGGCCACCTGGCTGCAGCCGGTGGTCACGGGAACCGGGCTGCTGACGAGCCGACAGGCGATCGTGGTGTACGCCGTCGTCCTCGCCGTGGTCCTTGCCATCGTGGCGTCGGTGTCGTGGCAGGCGGCGCTGCTGATCGCCCCGACCGCGCTGTGGCTGGTCGTCGCCGGCCTCTACACCTGGGCGTCGACCGAGCCGCGCCCGTCCGCGTAACGGGTCGACCACCTCAAGCGCGCCCAGGCCGAGGATGCGGCTCAGGCCGCCTCGACCGGCTGCTTCGGCTCGGGTGGCACGACGGCCCGGCCGATGCCTGTGGCGATCTCGTGCACCACCGCCTCGAACGGCCCCTTGGTGAAGAACGACAGCCAGATCGGTGCGACGGTCAGCGCCACGACGACATGCGTCAGGTAGTACATGCGCGAACCGAGATCGCCGACGTCGAGCGACAGCACGACCACGTGGATGCTGTACAGCGTCAGAGTCATCGCGCCGGTCGCTGCGACAGGGAACGACAGCCGACGCAGCAGGTCGACGCGTACGACGAGAAGACACACGCCGAGGACGGCGATCGCCGACCCCGTCACGCCGATGAGGTCGAACGACGTCCCGCTGTGCGGCCCGGCCACAAGCAGCCAGCCCGCGTCGTTGCTCGGTGTCGTGCCGTACCAGCCGATGTTGTTCACTCGCCAGCCGGAGAACGTGCGCGCGCCTTCTTGAGTGGACCACACGGTGCTGAAGCCGACGACCTCGAGGATGAGCCCTGACGCCACCCACGCGACGACGGCGACCACGGCCCCGCCGATCGCGAGCCAGACCGCCGTGGCCTTGGCGCGCAGGTCCATCCGGCCGACGGCGAGCCCGGCGAGGATGAACGTGAGCCAGGTGAAGGCCGGGTAGTAGCCGGTGAAGAACAGCTGGGTGAAAGCTCCGACCGGATCGGTGAAGAGCATGATCAGGTCGACCTGAGGGCCCGGACCGTCGGGCAGGAAGCCACGGATCCAGAAGCTGAGCTGGGGGCTGACGACACCCCACACGATCGCCAGCGACATCAGCGTCGAGGCGCGCAGGCGCAGGAACGGCAGCGCGAGGAGGAAGTAGACCGCGTAGTACGCCAGGATCACGGCCACGACCGTGTCGGTCATGGCGAGCACGAGACCGATGAGACCGATCACCAGGGCACGGACGGCGATGATCACACGCGCTCGGGTGAGCTCGCGCCCGACCTTGGGCGTCAGGCCGCCCGTGACGATCGCGAGGCTCACGCCGGCCAGCAGTGCGAACAGGGCCGACGCGCGACCGCCGAACAGGAACCCCGACAGGGTGAGGCTGCCGTCGTCGGCGTGCACGGGCAGCATGTGGGTGGCCGCCATCGTGATGAGCGCGATACCGCGGGCGACGTCGATCCCGACAATGCGGCCGACCTTGGAGCGGATGCCTCGCGAGGCGGTGTCTGTCGCATCCTTCGTTGCAGCAGAGCCGATCTCGCCGACAGCGACCTGATCCGGCCCCCGACCGGGCTGCGCGTCGCCCGACATGGCTAGGCGGCGTCCGATCCGAAGGCTGCGCGCTCGGCGGCCTCGAGCAGCGAGAGCAGCTCGACCCGCTCGTCGTGGCCGAGCACGTCCAGGCACGGCGCGATGAGACGGTTCGTGAGCAGCTCCGCCTCGGACCTCGCCATGATGTGGCCGCTGGTGTCCTCGAAGGGCTCCTCCCAGCCGAAGAACCCGGCGTTGCCGGTGCCGCCCGGCCCGGCGAGCACGGCCTGCAACGGCGTGAGCCCGCTGGCGACGACGGCGACGAGGTGCATCCCGCCGCGGTACTCGCGCAGCACGTGCAGCAGCTGGTTGAGCCGACCGGTGTCGTCACCCGGCAGCTCGACCGCCCGCCAGCCGGCGTACAAGGGCAAGCCGGCGACGTCGGTGCCGTCGACGATCCACTCGAGCAGCTCGGCGAGGCGGCCGGCACCCTCGAGGTCGGCGTACCGCGCGCGGCCCCACTCGCGGCAGGCCTCGGCGTACTTCGGGAGGGCGTCGGCCACAGACATGACCTCGCGGGCGCCGTCCCAGGCCTCGCGCACGATGTCGGCGGGCCAGAAGCCGAAGGCGGACGTGATGACGTCGGCATCGACATCACCGAGGACGCTGCCCCGGCCGATCACGTAGGCCTGGCGTCCGCGCAGGCCGTTGTCCTTGCTGAACGCCTTGGCCTGGCTCGAGATCATGAAGCCGCCGCCGAGGGCGCTGATGTGCGGTGCGACGGCGACGGTGAACGCGAGGCCGTCGTCGACGTCGACGTGCTCGGCGCTCACGAGGCGGAGGTGATGGTCGCGCGGGCCACGATCGCGGCGGGGCCGCGCAGCTCGAGGTGCTCGTCGGCTCGACGGGTCACGACCACGGTTCCTCCGGGAACGTCGACGGTGTAGGCGATCTCGGTCGGCGCCTGGTCGCGGCCGGCCGCGGCGACCATGACGGCACACGCGCCCGTGCCGCAGCTGAGGGTCTCACCGACACCACGCTCGTGCACGCGCATCCGCACGTGTCGATCGTCTGGGCCACCCACACGGATGACGAACTCGACGTTGACGCCGTCCGGGAACATCGCCTGCGGTCCCACCTGTGGCGCCGCGGTGAGGTCGAGCGCGGCGAGTGCGTCGGCGTCGTCGGCGTCGTCGAGGAAGACGACGGCGTGCGGGTTGGGCACATGGACGGCGGTGGCGTTCCACGACTGCTGACCGACGCTCACCACCGGCATGGCACGCAGGAGCGGGCCGGTGGCCACGCCCATGTCGACCGACACGTCGCCGTCGGCCTCGATGCACACCGGGCACACGCCGCCACGGGTGGCGATGCTGAACGACGTACTGCTCTCGAGACCTGCGTCGAGGAGATAGCGGGCGAACACGCGGGCGCCGTTGCCGCACATCTCTGCGGTGCTGCCGTCGCCGTTGCGGTAGTCCATGAACCACTCAGCTTGGGCGGCCTGGTCGGCGACCTCAGGGCTCTCGGCGGTCTTCGCCACGCGCAGGATGCCGTCGGCGCCGAGGCCGAAGTGCCGGTCGGCGAGAGCGCGGACCTGTGCGGGCGTGAGCGGGTGGACGCCGTCCAGGTCGGGCACGAGCACGAAGTCGTTGCCCGTGCCGTGCCCCTTGAGCACAGCGAGCCCCTCGAGCTCGGCGAGCGCATCGGAGTGGCGGGTCACGAGCCGAATCGTAGTCGAGCCCCGTCGCTCCCCCACGCCCATCGGATTCCGCGAGTTACTGCCCAAAGTGGGGTGCTGGCGGCGTCCATTACCCCACTTTGGGCAGTAACTCGGGGCCTGTACGGCGGGGTCAGGGGTGGGCGGTCTGCTGGGCGGCTTCGGCGTACGCCGCCTCGGCCACCTCGAGCACGTGCGGCCATGACTCGGACGGCTCGGTGCTGCGGTTGTGCGCCGCGATGGTCTCGCGCAGGGCTACGTCGGACGCGATGCGGCAGATGTTGTCGACCATCTGGCGGTCGTCGCGCGCGAGCAGACCCTCGACCTCGTGGTGCACGAACGTGCGGATGCCGGTCGAGGCGTACGCCAGCACGGGCAGGCCGGCCGTGCGCGCCTCGAGGGCCGCGATCCCGAACGACTCGAGCTTGGCCGGTGCGACGAACGCATCGGACGCCGCCAGCGCGGCCTTGACCTGGTCGGGCGTGAGGCGTCCGGGCAGGTCGACCACGAACCGGCCGGTGGTGAGCCCGTGCTTGGCGACGTACCGCTGCAGCTGAGCGGCGACCGGGCCGTTGCCGACGACCGTGAGGCGCAGGCGCTTGCCGCTGGGCAGCATCCGGCTCGCGCCGTGCGCCATCTGCACGAGCGCCATCGCGCGCTTGCGCGGGGCGAGGCGCATCACGGCGATGAGCCGCGTCTCGTCGGGATCGCCCGCGACGTGGGCGACGCGCCAGTGGTCGACGTCGATGCCGTTGGGCAGCAGGCTGACAGGCACTCCGGCGCCGACCACGCTGCGGATCGGATCCGCCGCGGCGTCCGACACCGCGGTGAGCACCACGCCCCACTGCGCCCACGTGAGCAGGCCCTCGGTGAGCTTGGCCGTCGGCGCGAAGACGCCGCCCCACACACCGTGGATGGTCAGGACGGTCGGGAGGCCGAGCTTGCGAGCCACGCGCATGCCCGGGTAGGCGAAGGGCGAGACGACGCCGCCGTGCACGTGGACGGCGTCCGCGCCGCCGGCCCCTCCCCCGGGCGCCAGGAGGTCGTGGATCACGGAGTTCACGCGCGGATGCACGGGGAGGTCGGCGGGGAGCCTGAACGTCGCTCGGTGCACGGTGACGCCGTCAAGCACCTCGGTGCCGTTGCGCACCGACTCACCGGGGGTCGCGGTGATCACGTGGACGTCGTGGCCCGCAGTCGCCTGGCGTACGGCGAGATTGCGGACCTGGGTCTCGATGCCACCGAGCCGAGGCGGGTAGCAGTCGGAGACATGGACGATCCGCACGTGCGCGACCCTACCCGGGCGGGTAGGGGTTGGCCGACCACGCGACCCACGACCCACGACCCACGACCCACGACCCACCATCCACGACCCACCTGCGCATCGGTCGGCTGATCCCGGATGAGGGTGCCCCTGGTTGCCTAAGAGGCAACCAAATCTCCCCAACGGGCTGCTGCGTCGGCAGGCGCGCGACTGCCGACGGCCGCAGCCGTTCCTAGAGCGCACGGCGTACCGCTGAAGGGCCCGGCGTACGGCGGGATCTGCCAGGATCGGCGACGTGACGACCGCCAAGACGCTCGTGTTCCTGCACGCGCACCCCGACGACGAAGCGCTGCTGACGGCGGGGACGATGGCGCGCGCCGCGGCCGAGGGCAACCGCGTCGTGCTGGTCGTGGCGACCGACGGCGCCGAGGGTCTCGCGTCGTCGGACATGTCTGCAGGCGGGCTCGCCGCGAGGCGGTCGGCCGAGCTCGACGCCTCGGCGGCCGCGCTCTGCATCCATCGCGTCGTCCGCCTGCCGTACGCCGACTCCGGGCTGTACGGCGACGCGGTCTCGCTGCCCGGCGGCAAGGTGCCGCTGCGCGCCGTGCCGGTCGACGAGGTCGCCGCAGCCGTTGCCGAGGTGCTGCGCGCGGAGCAGGCCGACGTGCTCGTGTCGTACGACGCCAACGGAGGCTACGGCCACCC
>JBBQAY010000059.1:0-20573 GCA_038316965.1 Candidatus Nanopelagicales bacterium | reverse complement strand
AGGCGCGCAAGCACGTGGAGAACACCCTCGGCGACGACGTCGACGCGCAGACCGCCGACGTGCTCGACCGGTGGGAGTGCAGGACGCGTTACGTCTTCGTTGCGACGCGCGGCAGGGGGTCAGCGCGCGCGCAGAACCGGCCTACGTGGGTAGGGTCGAGAAACGGCCCAGCCGCGGTGGACCCCACCGGGGCGGACGCACGGGAGGTGAGCACCGTGACGTACTCCGACGAGCGCGCGCCGGATCCGCGCGTCACCCAGCTCCAGGGCGAGCTTGCAGCCGCATCGGCTCAGAACCAGCGGCTGGTCTCGACGCTCAAGGACGCCCGCGACCAGATCGTGGCGCTGAAGGAAGAGGTCGACCGCCTCGCCGAGCCGCCCAACGGTTACGGCGTGTTCCTCGAGCGGTTCGACGACGGCACCGTCGACATCTTCACCGCGGGTCGCAAGATGCGCGTGGTCTGCAGCCCAGGCGTCGAGGCAGAGGAGCTGCGCCCGGGCCAGGAGGTCGTGCTCAACGAGGCGCTCAACGTCGTCTCGGCGCGTGAGTACGAGCGGCACGGCGAGATCGTCATGCTCAAGGAGATCCTCGAGGACGGTGCCCGCGCCCTGGTCATCGCCCACTCGGACGAAGAACGCGTCGTGCGCCTCGCGGAGCCCTTGATCGGCGCGCACCTGCGCGCCGGCGACTCGCTGCTGCTCGAGAGCCGTTCGCAGTACGTCTTCGAGAAGATCCCCAAGGCCGAGGTCGAGGAGCTCGTCCTCGAGGAGGTCCCGGACATCGACTACGGCGACATCGGCGGGCTGGCCGCGCAGATCGAGGCCATCCGCGACGCCGTCGAGCTGCCGTACCTCCACGCCGACCTGTTCCGCGAGCACAAGCTCAAGCCGCCGAAGGGGATCCTGCTGTACGGCCCTCCCGGGTGCGGCAAGACGCTCATCGCCAAGGCGGTGGCGAACTCCCTGGCCAAGAAGGTCGCCGAGGTCGAGGGCAAGGGTGAAGGGCGCTCGTTCTTCCTCAACATCAAGGGCCCTGAGCTGCTCAACAAGTACGTCGGCGAGACCGAGCGGCACATCCGTCTGGTCTTCCAGCGCGCACGTGAGAAGGCGTCCGAGGGCATGCCGGTCATCGTGTTCTTCGACGAGATGGACTCCCTCTTCCGCACTCGTGGCACCGGTGTCTCGAGCGACGTCGAGAACACGATCGTCCCGCAGCTCCTCAGCGAGATCGACGGCGTCGAAGGGCTCGAGAACGTCATCGTCATCGGCGCGTCGAACCGCGAGGACATGATCGACCCCGCGATCCTGCGGCCCGGGCGCCTCGACGTGAAGATCAAGATCGAGCGCCCTGATGCTCAGGGTGCGGGTGACATCTTCAGCAAGTACCTGACGCCTGACCTGCCGCTGCACCCGGAAGACCTCGCCGAGCACGGCGGTGACCCGGTCGCCACCTGCCAGGGGATGATCCAGCGTGCGGTCGAGCGGATGTACACCGAGACCGATGACAACCGCTTCCTCGAGGTCACGTACGCCAACGGCGACAAGGAGGTCCTGTACTTCAAGGACTTCAACAGCGGCGCGATGATCGAGAACATCGTCGCCCGCGCGAAGAAGATGGCGATCAAGGACCTCCTCGAGACCGGCCAGCGCGGCATCCGCGTCCAGCACATGCTGTCGGCGTGCCTGGACGAGTTCCGCGAGAACGAGGACCTGCCGAACACGACCAACCCGGACGACTGGGCGCGGATCTCGGGCAAAAAGGGCGAGCGCATCGTCTTCATCCGCACGCTGATCCAGGGCAAGCAGGGCACCGAGGCCGGACGCTCGATCGACACGGTCGCCAACACCGGTCAGTACCTCTAGGACTGTGCTGTGAGCGTCCATCGCGTGATGGGCATCGAGACCGAGTACGGCGTCTCGGTGCCGGGGCACCCGCACGTCAACGCGATGTCGTCGAGCTCGCAGGTGGTCACGTCGTACGCCGCGTCGGTCGCCCGAGGGGCACGCGCCAGGTGGGACTACGACGAGGAGCACCCGCTCCGCGACGCGCGCGGCTTCGACATGACCCGCGCCGACGCCGATCCGACCCAGCTCACCGACGACGACCTCGGCCTCGCCAACGTGATCCTCACCAACGGTGGCCGGCTGTACGTCGACCACGCACACCCGGAGTACTCCAGCCCCGAGGTCACCAACCCGCGGGACGGCGTGATCTGGGACAAGGCGGGGGAGCGGATCATGGCTCGCGCCACGGATCTCGTCCGCAACCTGCCGGGTGCGCAGCCGGTGAACCTGTACAAGAACAACACCGACAACAAGGGCGCGTCGTACGGCACCCACGAGAACTACCTCATGGCACGGTCGACCCCGTTCGCCGAGATCGTCCGGCACCTGACGCCGTTCTTCGTCTCGCGACAGGTGGTGACGGGTGCCGGCCGGGTGGGCATCGGCCAGGACGGCCGGACCCACGGCTTCCAGATCTCCCAGCGCGCTGACTTCTTCGAGGTCGAGGTCGGTCTCGAGACGACGTTGAAGCGTCCGATCATCAACACGCGCGACGAACCGCATGCCGATCCCGAGAAGTACCGGCGGCTGCACGTGATCGTCGGCGACGCCAACCTCGCCGAGGTGTCGACGTACCTCAAGCTCGGCACCACCTCGCTGGTGCTCGCGATGCTCGAGGCGGGCACGCTCGAGATCGACGCAGTCCTCGACGACCCGGTGCGCGAGATGCACAACGTGTCGCACGACCCGGCCCTCGCCCATCTCCTCAAGCTCAGGTCCGGTCGGCGGATCACCGCCGTGCAGATGCAGATGGAGTACCTCGAGCAGGCGCGCAAGCACGTGGAGAACACCCTCGGCGACGACGTCGACGCGCAGACCGCCGACGTGCTCGACCGGTGGGAGTCGGTGCTGTCGAGGCTCGAGAGCGACCCGCTGAGCCTGTCGTCGGAGCTCGACTGGATCGCCAAGCTCGCGATCCTCGAGGGCTACCGCTCGCGGGACCACATCGACTGGGACCACGCGCGCCTGCACCTGGTCGACCTTCAGTACAGCGACGTACGCCCCGACAAGGGCCTGGCGCAGCGCTTGCAGCTGCGCGGGAGCCTCGTGCGGATCACCACCGACGCCGAGGTCGAGGCTGCCGTGAGCAGCCCTCCGGCCGACACGCGGGCGTGGTTCAGGGGCGAGTGCATGCGCCGGTACGCCGACCACGTCGCCGCTGCGTCGTGGGACTCCGTGATCTTCGACGTACCAGGCCGCGACGCACTGCAGCGCGTGCCGACCCTCGAGCCGCTGCGCGGCACGCGCGCCCACGTGGGGGCGCTGCTGGACGCCAGCCCGACAGCGGCCGACCTCCTGCGCGCCCTCAACACCTGACCCCGTCGCTCACCCTGATCAATCCGTCGCTTCCCGTCGCGGGAAACAACGGATTGATCAGGGTCACGGCGCGGGTGGTACGGCAGCGCGCGCGGGCATCGGCGTGCATAGGATCGAGACCAGCCCCGACGGCGGACGTCGGGTCAGACCTCGTGGAGGCGAGCATGCCCACCCGGGACACCGGCGAGCACGCGCACAAGAGCCGCTCGGACGCCGACGTCGAGCAGGTCGAGGAGGCCACCGCCACGGCCAGCGACCTGGTCGAGCGCAAGGAGGCGCTCGACGCCGACATCGACGCGATCCTCGAGGACATCGACGAGGCGCTCGAGACCAACGCCGAGGAGTTCGTACGCGGCTTCGTCCAGAAGGGCGGACAGTGAGCTCAGCGCAGCAGGGACGGTTCGGGGGCACCCTGTCGTCGGCGTTCACCGCGACCGGCTCGGCGTCCTTCGCCGAGTTCCTCGCCACGCACGACCCGACCCTGCTCCCCGGTGGCCGTGCGCTGCCTGCCGGCTCGGTCCCAGAGTCGGTGCACGGCACGACCATCGTCGCGCTGACCTTCGCCGGCGGCGTCGTCATGGCGGGTGACCGTCGAGCCACCATGGGCAACATCATCGCCCAGAAGGACATCGAGAAGGTCTTCCCTGCTGACGAGTCCAGCTGCGTGGGCATCGCCGGGACGGCCGGTCTCGCGGTCGAGATGGTGAAGCTGTTCCAGGTCGAGCTCGAGCACTACGAGAAGATCGAGGGCGCGTCGCTCTCGGTCGACGGCAAGGCCAACCGCCTCGCCACCCTGATCCGCGGCAACCTCGGGATGGCGATGCAGGGCCTCGCTGTGGTGCCCATGTTCGCCGGCTACGACGCAGAGGTCGGCGGCGGCCGCATCTTCAGCTACGACGTCACGGGCGGCCGGTACGAGGAGCACCGCCACCACAGCGTCGGCTCGGGGCCGCTGTTCGCCCGCGGGGCGCTCAAGAAGCTGTGGCGCGACGACCTCTCACCCGAGGACGCCGTGCGCGTCGTGGTCGAGAGCCTGTACGACGCGGCCGACGACGACTCCGCCACGGGCGGCCCGGATCTCGCGCGAGGCATCCTGCCGGTGGTGGCGATGGTCGACGTCGACGGCTATCGCCGGCTCGGGGATGCCGAGCTCGACCCGCTCGTGCGCTCGGTCGTCGCCGCCCGACAGACGCGGCCCGACGGTCCGAACGCACCGCTGACGGCAGGGGAGTGAGTCATGAGCGTCCCGTTCTACGTCTCGCCCGAGCAGGTCATCAAGGACAAGGCCGACTACGCGCGCAAGGGAATCGCCCGCGGGCGCAGCGTGATCGTGCTGCAGTACGCCGACGGCCTCCTGTTCGTCGCCGAGAACCGTTCACGCGCTCTGCACAAGATCAGCGAGATCTACGACCGCATCGCCTTCGCGGCCGTCGGCAAGTACAACGAGTTCGAGAACCTCCGGGTTGCCGGCGTGCGCCTGGCCGACCTGCGCGGCTACTCGTACGACCGTCGCGACGTCACAGGGCGAAGCCTGGCCAACGCCTACGCGCAGACGCTCGGGACGATCTTCACCGAGACGCAGAAGCCGTACGAGGTCGAGATCGTCGTTGCCGAGATCGGTGAGACGGTCCACGACGACCAGATCTACCGGCTCACCTTCGACGGCTCCGTCGGCGACGAGCACGGCTTCGTCGCCATGGGTGGCTCTGCCGATCAGATCACCACGCGGCTGCGCGAGCGCTGGTCGGAGGGCATGTCGCTCGAGGCGGCGCTGCGCCTCGCGGTGGAGCTGCTGGGTGCGGCACCGGTCGGCGGCAACGGCACCGAGGGGGAGGCCCGGGTGCTCACCCCTGCCCAGCTCGAGGTCGCGATCCTCGACCGCGCCCGACCGCGGCGGAAGTTCCGGCGCATCAACGGCCCGAGGCTTGCCGACCTGCTCGGCGTCGACGACGACAGCGACGACGCCCCGGACGAGCCAGCCCCGGCCTGACCCACGCCATACCCGAGCGTCGCGTCGTGCGCGCCGCACTGCGCGGGCGACGTACCCGTGCCTAGGGTGGCCACGTGGACCGGCGGATCTTCGGCATCGAGACGGAGTACGGCGTCACCTGCACCTTCAGGGGGCAGCGGCGCCTCTCTCCGGACGAGGTCGCGCGGTATCTGTTCCGCCGCGTGGTGTCGTGGGGGCGCTCGAGCAACGTGTTCCTGCGCAACGGCGCGCGCCTCTATCTCGACGTGGGCAGCCACCCGGAGTACGCGACTCCGGAGTGCGACCAGATCACCGAGCTCGTGACGCACGAGAAGGCGGGCGAGCGGATCCTCGAGGGGCTCCTGGTCGACGCCGAGAAGCGGCTGCAGGAGGAGGGCATCGCGGGCGACGTCTACCTGTTCAAGAACAACACCGACTCGGCGGGAAACTCCTACGGCTGCCACGAGAACTACCTGGTCGGACGCCAGGGCGAGTTCTCCCAGCTCGCCGACACGCTGATCCCGTTCCTCGTGTCCCGCCAGATCGTCTGCGGCGCAGGAAAGGTGCTGCAGACGCCGCGCGGAGCGGTCTACTGCGTGAGCCAGCGCGCCGAGCACATCTGGGAGGGCGTCTCGAGCGCCACCACCCGGTCGCGGCCGATCATCAACACGCGCGACGAACCGCACGCCGACGCCGAGCGCTACCGCCGCCTGCACGTCATCGTCGGCGACTCCAACATGAGCGAGACCACCACGATGCTCAAGGTGGGCAGCACCGACCTCGTCCTGCGGATGATCGAGCACGGCTCGGTGCTGCGCGACATGACCCTCGAGAACCCGATCCGCGCGATCCGCGAGATCAGCCATGACCCGACGGGGCGCAAGACTGTCCGGCTGGCGAACGGCCGAGAGCTCTCGGCCCTGCAGATCCAGACCGAGTACCTCGACCGTGCGCGCGACTTCGCCGAGCGTCGCGGTCTCACCGCCGACCCGAACAGCATCCACTCCCGGGTGCTCGATCTCTGGACCCGATCGGTCCGCGCGGTGGAGACCGGCGACCTCGGCCTCGTCGAGCGCGAGATCGACTGGGTGATCAAGCTGCGGCTGCTCGAGCGCTACATGGCCAAGCACGACCTCCCGCTGTCGAGCCCGCGCATCGCTCAGATGGACCTCGCGTACCACGACATCACCCGCAGCCGAGGCCTGTACTACCTCCTCGAGAACCGCGGGGCCGTCGCCCGGGTGAGCAGCGACCTGCCGATCTTCGAGGCCAAGACCCTTCCGCCGCAGACCACACGGGCCAAGCTGCGCGGAGACTTCATCAAGAGGGCACAGGAGCGTCGACGGGACTTCACCGTCGACTGGGTGCACCTGAAGCTCAACGACCAGGCTCAGCGCACGGTGCTGTGCAAGGACCCCTTCCGGGCCGTGGACGAGCGCGTGGAGAAGCTGATCGCCAGCATGTGACGGGCCGCCGGGGCCGCCGTCCACCGGGCGGGGTCCGGTGCACCGGACGACGGCCGAGCCGGGTTAGGGTCGTCCATCATGAAGCGCTCACGCCTCGTCGCCCCCGCGACCCTCGCCCTGTCCGCCGCCCTTGTCCTGTCGGCTTGCGGCAGCTCCACCGAGTCCGGCGCCGGTTCGTCCGCGGCGAGCTGCGGCACGGCGACACTGACCGAGGGCATCGGCAACGACGCGTGCGGCGTGACGGTCGAGGGCGGCTTCGGCGAGAAGCCCACGATCACGATCGGCGACCAGACCAAGGACGTCACCCAGCTCCAGGTGGTCGACCTCGTCGTGGGCACGGGCGACCCGGTCGCGCCGGGGGCCACGGTCCTCGCCGACTACGCCGGGATCGGCGCCTCGAGCAAGAAGCAGTTCGACTCGTCCTTCGACCGCGGCCAGCCTGCGGAGTTCGGCCTCGACCGGGTCATCCCCGGATGGACGCAGGGCATCCCGGGAATGAAGCTGGGCGGACGCCGCCTCCTGATCATCCCCGGCGAGCTGGCGTACGGCGCCAACCCGCCGAGTGCCGACATCCAGCCCAACGAGGTGCTCGTCTTCGTCGTCGACATGGTCAATTTCATCAACCCCGGTCAGACCGCTCCCGCCAAGCCCTGATCTCCCGGCACGAGCCCCGGCGTCAGCGCCACGACCTGCCCGGGACGGGGACGACGTGGGGTCAGCCGCCGACGCGGATGAGGTCGACCGCCTTGAGGCCGATGATGCGTGCCTGGGCGGTGCCGGCGCCGCCCGCGACCACCTGGTGCAGGCGGTCGTCGACGGTGACGATCAGCCCCTTCGTGGCGTCGTAGAGCACGTCGGTTCGTCCCGGCACGGATGTGGCGCCGGCCGCCACCGTCTTCGCCCGCTCGGCCAGCCCCGGGCCGTCGAGGGAGACCACGGTCAGGTAGCGGCCATTGGGCGCCGTCCACGTGCACCGGGTCTGGGTGATCGCGCCGGTCACCCGCTGCTTGCCTCCGGTCACCTCCGGCGTCCCGCCGAGCAGGCCACGCACGGTCAGCACCTCGAGCACCGCCGCGCACCGGGCGAGCTCCGCTGCGTCGTCGAGGCCGGCGGCGGCGCCCGACGTCGCGAGGACCGCACCGGGCGCGGTCCCGGATCCGGGCGAGGGGGGCGAGGCGCAGCCCACCAGCACCGCGGCCGCCGCGATCGCGACGGCGGCGGGCCCGAGCCGCCACGACGTCCCCACCCGCCCATCGTCACCGACCCCGCCCGTGTCGGCCACCCGGCACCTCCGCGCGCGGCGCGCCGCCGCCGGTCCCGGGCCCGCCGGGCGCGATAGGTTCGTCCTCCCGAGACAACCGAGGAGACCTGCACATGGACAAGCCCGAGATCGAGTTCGTGGGCGACGAAGCACCGAGTGAGCTCGTCATCACCGACATCGTCGTCGGCGACGGCGCCGAGGCTGCCCCGGGCGCCACGGTCGACGTCCACTACCTCGGGGTCGAGTTCGACACCCTCGAGGAGTTCGACTCCAGCTGGGGCCGCGGCGAGTCCGTCAACTTCCCGCTCAACCGCCTCATCGCGGGCTGGCAGGAAGGCATCCCCGGCATGAAGGTCGGTGGACGCCGCCAGCTCGTGTGCCCGCCGCACCTGGCCTACGGTGCCGCCGGCGGCGGCCACCGCCTGTCGGGCAAGACCCTGGTCTTCGTGATCGACCTGCTCGGCGTCAGCTGACGCACTGCACCACCGCGTACGGCGGCAGGCCCTGCCGGCCGCCGTACGCGCACCGGACGTCGGACGACCACACCGTGGGGGAGCGATGAGCCAGAAGGACCGCACCGAGCGGCTGCTCAACCTGCTGTTCGCGCTCATGGCGAGCTCACGTCCGGTGCCGAAGAGCTTCCTGCGCGAGGCCGTCGAGGCCTACCGCGAGAGTCCGTCGGACGAGGCCTTCGAGCGCATGTTCGAGCGCGACAAGGAAGAGCTGCGCTCGATGGGCGTCCCGATCATCACCGTCGAGGGGTCTGACGGCTCCGGCGGCATCGAGGGCTACCGGGTCGCGGCCAGCGAGTACGCGCTTCCGGAGATCGCACTGAGCACCGACGAGCTCGCGGTCGTCGGCGTGGCCGCGCGGGTCTGGGAGCAGGCCAGCCTCGGCCCGGCGGCCCAGAGCGCCCTGCGCAAGCTCGAGGCTGCCGGGGGCAGCATCGTCGAGGGCCCGGTCGGCATCGAGACGCGCGTGTCCACGTCCGAGCCGTCCTTTCCCGCCTTCTGGGAGGCCGTGCGGCTGCGACGAGCCGTCGCTTTCGACTACCGCCGTCCCGACGACAGCACGGCGGCCACCCGCACCGTGCAGCCGTGGGGCGTCACCTCGCGTCGCGGGCACTGGTACCTCGTCGGGCACGACGTCGACCGTGGCGCTCCGCGGGTGTTCCGGCTCTCGCGCGTCGTGGGCGACGTGACCTCGGTCGGCCAGCCTGGTGCGTACGACGTCCCCGGTGGCATCGACGTCGCCTCGCTCGTGGCCAGTGCCACACCCGACCCTGGCTCGCTCGTGGCCGAGATCCGCGTGCGCGCCGATCGTGCGCACGGCCTGCGTCGCCGTGCCACGGCGCTCGACCACGGAGAGGGCTCCGACCTGATCCTGGTGCCGTTCTCCGACGACGAGGTGCTCGCCCGCGAGCTCGTCGGCCTCGGCGCGGACGCCCTGGTGCTCGCGCCCGAGTCCTTGCGCGAGGCCGTCGTACGACGACTCAGCGCTGCGGCGGGGGAGGTGGCCTGATGAACGCCGGCAGGAGAGCAGACAACACCGCTGCCGGGCGCCTCTCGCGCCTGCTTGCCCTGGTGCCGTGGCTGACTGCCCACGAGGGCGTCACGGTCGCCGAGGCCGCCGCCCACTTCGGGGTCACCGACGGCCAGCTCGTCGAAGACCTCAACCTGCTGATCTGCACCGGTCGGCCCGGTCACCAGCACCAGGAGCTCGTCGACATCCAGTTCTGGGACGAGGACGGCGTGATCACCGTGCTCGACCCCCAGACCATCGGTCGCCCGCTGCGGTTCTCCGCCGACGAGGCGGCGTCGCTGCTCGTCGCGCTGCGCCTGCTCGCCGCCGTCCCCGGCCCGCACGACCGCGACGCGATCGCGTCCGCCCAGGCCAAGCTCGAGGCCGCGGCCGGTGAGGCTCGCGCCGCAGCCGAGGGCGTGGTCGTCCAGGTCGATGCCACCGTCGCCCCGGAGGTCGACTCCGCCGTGCGCACGGCCCTGGCGGACGCCCGTCGGCTGCACATCACCTACATCGGGGCCCTCGACGACCGCACCGAGCGCGACGTCGACCCGCTCCGGATCGTCTCGCTGGACGGCCGGGTCTACCTCGAGGGCTGGTGCCACCGCGCCGAGGCGATGCGCACCTTCCGTCTCGACCGCATCGTCGCTGCCGACGTGCTCGCGGACGCCGCCGAGGTCCCCGCCGATGCCGTCCCGCTCGACCTGGGTGCCGGGGTGCTGCGCCCCCAAGGGGGCTCCGTCACGCTCGTCCTGGGCAACGGGGTGCGCTGGATCGCCGAGGAGTTCCCCGTCGACTCGGTGACCGAGCAGGACGACGGGCGGCTGAGGGTGGTGCTCCCCGTGGCGGACGAGCGCTGGCTGGTGCGCCTGCTGCTGCGCAACGGGTCGCAGGTCGAGGTGCTCGACCGTCCCGAGATCGCCGAACGTGTGCGTTCTGAGGCCGCAGAGGCGCTGGCGGCGTACCGAGCGTGACCAGCTCGTAGCCTGGCCGGCAAGATTTCTCCCCCGTTCGGGCTCAAGCCACACCGGTGCACGTGCCGAATCCAGATCTGTCACCCCCGCCCAGGGGATGAGCAGACCGGGAGGAGGATCCGATGGCCACCATCAAGGCGACCTGTCCGATGTGCGGTGACGTCGATCTCGCCCCCCGGCAGGTCCACGTCCGAGTCGTCGAGGCGATCCAGGACGACATGTCGCGCCGCACGTACACCTTCGGCTGCCCCACGTGCCACGAGGACGTCGAGAAGGCCGCTGACGCCGAGGTCGTGCGTCTGCTGTCGACCGCCGGCGTCGCGATCGAGCGCATCGCGGTGCCCGCCGAGGCTCGCGAGTCCCACGGCGGTGCTCCGATCGGGTACGACGACCTCCTCGACCTGGCCCTGTGGCTCGAGCACACCGACGACCTCATGGCCGAGCTGACCGCTCGCACCGCGTCCTGAGCGTCCCGCGCCGCACCCAGCACGCTCAGAACACTCCCTGCGCCCGCACCCCACCTGCTCGGTGGGAGGCGGGCGCTCGGGTTATCGTGTCCACACGCCCGGGTCAGCCGGGCGTGACCTGCAACGAGTGAGGCGCAGCCGTGGCCATCTTCGAGAAGCCGGCGTTCTGGATCCTGATCCTGATCGTCCTGCTGCTGTTCGGTGCCCAGCGCCTGCCCGACCTCGCCCGTGGCGTCGGCCGCTCGCTGCGCATCTTCAAGGCCGAGACCGACGGCCTCAAGAGCGATCTCCAGAGCGGTGCAGGCACCGACACCGATGCTCCACCCGCAGTGAGCTCGGCGCCGGCGGCACCGGCCGTGACCCCGCCGCCGCCCGCCCCCGCGCAGCCTGCAGCGCCCCGCTACCTCATCGACCCTGTCACGGGCGAGCAGGTGCTCGCCCAGCCGGTGACGCCGCCCGCTGACGGCACCCCGCGCGCCTGATCCGCGACGTTCCGAGCAGGTCGTCGTGGTCGCAGGTGAGGTGAGTCAGGACGCTGCGCCGGCGGGCCGTCGCCGACGCGGGCGGACCAACCCCGATGGCTCGATGACCCTGTTCGAGCACCTGCGCGAGTTCCAGCGCCGGCTCTTCCGGGCGGTCCTCGCGATCGCTGTGGGCTCGGTCGTGGCCTGGTTCTTCTACGACCAGATCTTCGCGTTCATCCGCGCGCCCTTCGACCAGGTGGTGGCCGAGGCGCAGAACCAGGGCAAGCAGATCGTGCTGGCCATCAACGGCGTGAGCGATGCCTTCACCCTGCAGCTGCAGATCGTGATGGTCTCGGGGATCGTCATCTCCCTGCCGATCTGGCTCTACCAGCTCTGGCAGTTCCTTGCGCCGGGCCTGAAGAAGAGCGAGCGCAAGTGGGCCTACGGCTTTGTGATCGCCGGGACTCCGCTGTTCCTGCTCGGGGCGTGGATCGCGTACATCGCGATGCCTCCGTTGCTCGGCCTGCTGCTGGGCTTCACGCCCGAGAACGTCTCGAACATCATCAACGTGACGACCTATCTCAGCTTCACGCTGCAGATCATGCTGTTCTTCGGCCTCGGCGCCATGATCCCCGCGATCTTCGTGATGCTGAACTTCGCCGGGCTGCTCACGGGTGGTCGACTCCTGCGTTCGTGGCGCTGGCTGATCATCGGATGCCTCACGTTCGCTGCCATCGCGACCCCGTCGCCCGACCCCATCAACATGCTCGTGGTGGCTGCGCCGTTCCTGGGGCTCGTGTTCGCGGCCGTGGGCATCATGATCGTCAACGACAAGCGACGGGCACGTCGCGATCGCCGCGCCGCGCTTCGTGCGCCGGCCGATGACGAGGCCTCGACCATCGAGCCGGTGCAGGTCGACCCGGCCGACCTCGCTCCGAGCCGGATCGACGACGACCTCCTGTAGAGGCCCGTTCCTCGCCTCTCAGGACCCACGAGCGGGCTGCGGGGGATAGAGTCCGGCGCCGTGGCTCCTCGTGTCCTGATGCTGGTGAACCCGACCTCGGGCAAGGGGCGTGCCTCGTCCGGTGCGCCGGCCGCCGAGGCGCGCCTGCGCGAGCGCGGCTTCGACGTGGTGCACATCCAGGGCGTGGACGCCGAGCATGCGATGAGCAGCCTTCGCGAGGCCATCGAGGCCGAGCCGACCGCCGCCGTCGTCGCGTGCGGCGGAGACGGCACGGTGCACCTGGTGCTGCAGGTGCTGGCCGGCACCGACGTCCCGATGGGCATCCTTCCGCTCGGCACCGGCAACGACTCGGCGACGGTGCTCGGCATCCCGACCGACCCCGAGGCCGCCGCCGACCTGGTCGCCGACTGTCTCGAGGCAGGCACGAGCAAGCGGCTGGACGCCGGTCGAGCCGTGACCGCCGACGGCGTCGCTCGCTGGTTCCTCGCCGTGCTCTCCAGCGGATTCGACTCGATGGTCAACGAACGGGCCAACCTCATGACCTGGCCGACGGGCCAGGCTCGCTACCTGCGCGCGATCCTGGCCGAGCTGCGGTCGTTCAAGCCGGTGCCCTACCTCATGGTCGTCGACGAGGGCCTGCCCTCCGAGCACCGGCACGAGGGTGCGGGGATGCTCGTCGCGGTGGGCAACGGCACCAGCTACGGCGGCGGCATGAAGGTGTGCCCCGGAGCCCTGCTCGACGACGGGCTGCTGTCGATCACGTTCCTCGGAGAGCTGCCCACCGCGACGTTCCTGCGCGTCTTCCCGACCGTCTACAAGGGCACGCACGTCTCCCGGCCCGAGGTGCAGGAGCACACGGGCCTGACCGTCCGGCTCGAGGCAGCCGGCCAGGTGGCCTATGCCGACGGCGAGCGCATCGGCCCGCTGCCGGTCGAGGTGGGCGTGACGCCTGGTGCCATCGTGGTCCTCGCCCGCTAGCCCCGCGGAGCGCCGAGCCGCGATCGGGCCCGGGTCGGCATAGGTTTGCGGCATGAACTCGCCCGCCGAGCGCTTCGCCGCCGCCCAGCAGAGGGCAGAGGACGAGAAGACCGCTCTGCACGAGTTCCGCGGCCTCTACGACTTCGAGCTCGACCAGTTCCAGCTCGACGCATGCCGCGCCCTCGAGTCCGGATCCGGCGTCCTCGTGGCCGCTCCCACGGGCGCCGGGAAGACCATCGTCGGCGAGTTCGCCGTCCACCTGGCCCTGCGGTCGGGCACCAAGTGCTTCTACACCGCGCCCATCAAGGCGCTGTCGAACCAGAAGTACCACGACCTCGTCACGAGGTACGGCGCCGACAAGGTCGGCCTGCTCACCGGCGACAACTCCGTCAACGGTGACGCGCCTGTCGTCGTCATGACGACCGAGGTGCTGCGCAACATGATCTACGCCGGCTCCCACACCCTCGGCGGCCTGTCGTACGTCGTGATGGACGAGGTGCACTACCTCGCCGACCGAAGCCGGGGTGCGGTCTGGGAAGAGGTGATCATCCACCTGCCCGAGCACGTCGCGGTGGTGGCGCTCTCGGCCACCGTCAGCAACGCCGAGGAGTTCGGCGAGTGGCTCTCGACCGTGCGCGGCGAGACCCAGATCGTCGTCGAGGAGCACCGCCCCGTGCCCCTCTGGCAGCACGTGATGGCAGGGGACCGGCTGTACGACCTGTTCACCGACGACGACCAGACGAAGGTCAACCCTGAGCTCGTGCGCCTCGCCCGTGAGGACGCACGGGTGCAGAAGATGGGCCGCGACGGCGGCGGCGGGCCGCGACCCGGCCGTGGTGGCAGGCGCAACCGCAGCGCTCTCGTGCCGCTGCGATTCGAGATGGTCGAGCGCCTCAACCGCGAACGGCTGCTGCCGGCCATCACGTTCATCTTCAGCCGGGTCGGGTGCTCGGCCGCGGTCGAGCAGTGCCTCGCCGCAGGTCTCCGGCTCACCAGCAACGACGAGCGGCTGCAGATCCGCGGCATCGTCGAGCACCGCTGCGCCGATCTCCCGCAGGAGGACCTCATGGTCCTCGGCTACCTCGAGTGGCTGGACGGGCTCGAGCGGGGGTTCGCCGCGCACCATGCAGGGATGCTCCCCACCTTCAAGGAGACGGTCGAGGACCTCTTCCAGAAGGGGCTCGTGAAGATGGTCTTCGCGACCGAGACCCTCGCCCTCGGCATCAACATGCCCGCCAAGAGCGTCGTGCTCGAGAAGCTCGTGAAGTGGAACGGCGAGACGCACGCCGATGTGACCCCGGGGGAGTACACCCAGCTCACCGGGCGCGCCGGCCGTCGTGGCATCGACGTCGAGGGCAACGCCGTGGTCGTGTGGCACCAGGGCTTCGACCCGAGTGCGCTGGCCGGCCTTGCCTCGACCCGCACGTACCCGCTCCGGTCGTCGTTCAAGCCGTCGTACAACATGGCCGTCAACCTCGTCGGATCCTTCGGCCATCACGCGGCGCGCGAGCTGCTCGAGACCTCGTTCGCGCAGTTCCAGGCCGACCGCGCGGTGGTGGGTCTGGCCAAGCAGGTGCGCAAGCAGGAGGAGGCACTCGACGGCTACCACGACGCGATGGAGTGCCACCTCGGCGACTTCGCGGAGTATGCCGAGCTGCGGCGGCGGCTGACCGATCGCGAGAAGGAGCTCACGCGCGACGGCGCAGTGCGGCGCAGGGCCGCAGCGGGGGCCTCGCTCGCGGCGCTCAAGCCCGGCGACGTGATCATGGTGCCGACCGGTCGTCGCTCCGGCGTGGCGGTCGTCCTCGATCCGGGCCTGACCGAGAAGGACGAGCCGCGTCCCACCGTGCTCCTGCTCGACCGCCAGGTGAAGCGGCTCTCTGTGCTGGACTTCCCCGCACCCGTCGAGCCGCTCGAGAGCATCCGCATCCCCAAGCTGTTCAACCCCCGCTCGGCCAACTCACGGCGCGACCTCGCCGCGAAGCTCAAGGACGTCGTCGGCGACATCCGCATCGACCGTCCGCGCAAGCCCAAGGGCGACCAGGGCGAGGACGCGCAGGTGCTCGAGCTCCGACGGGAGATCCGTCAGCACCCGTGCCACGGCTGCGACGAGCGCGAGGTGCACGCCCGCTGGGCCGAGCGCTACCACCGGCTGCTGCGCGAGACCCAAGGTCTCGAGAGGCGGGTGGAGAGCCGCACCAACTCCATCGCCCGCCAGTTCGACCGCGTCTGCACCATCCTCGAGCAGCTCGGCTACCTGACCGCCGACGACGACACCGCCCAGGTCACCGACGGCGGCCGGATGCTCCAACGGCTCTACAACGACATGGACCTCGTGGCGGCCGAGTGCCTTCGCCAGGGGCTCTGGAACGAGCTCACCGCGGCCGAGCTCGCCGCCTGCGCCTCCGTCCTGGTGTTCGAGGCCCGTCAGGCCGACGACGCCATCCCGCCGCGGCTGCCCCAGGGTCCTGCGCGCGACGTCATCGCCGAGACGGTGAAGCTCTGGGCCGAGCTGAGCAAGCTCGAGGCGGAGGAGCACCTGCAGTTCCTGCGTGAGCCCGACCTCGGCTTCGCCTGGGCGGCGTACCGCTGGGTGAGCGGCCACCGCCTCGAGTCCGTCCTGCGCGACACCGACCTCCAGGCCGGCGACTTCGTGCGGTGGTGCAAGCAGCTGGCCGACCTCCTCGGTCAGATCGCCGACGCCGCCGGGTCGCACCACACCCCCGAGGGCAACCGCCTCGCCCGTACGGCGCGTGAGGCCGTGGACGGCGTCAAGCGCGGCGTCGTCTCCTTCACCTCGGTCTGAGGCGGAACCGGGCCTGCGTGAGCGGCGTCACAGGGGCGTCGGCGCAGGCCGGCTCGACCCGGGAGGCCGTCACATGACCCGCTCGCCGCTCAGAGCCCTGCGCCCTGCTGCCGTCCGCGGCCGTGCACTCCCGGCGTTGCTCGTGTCGGGAGCCCTCCTGCTCTCGGCCTGCGGCACGCAGACGGGGCCGGGCGGATCCGGAGGATCCGGGACGCCGTCGCCCTCGACCCCCGCTTCGATCACCTCCCTGGACGCCGCGAGGGCCGCGTGGGCGGCGTACGCCGGGCGCACGGGGGAGTACCGGCTGATGATCGTCCCGTCGTGCTTCTGCCGCCGGATCGGCCTCGACGTCACGGTGAAGGACGGCAAGCCGGTCGAGCAGACACCGGTCGACGTCGACAACACCGGCGGTGGCGCCACGGACCCGGTTCTCGCAGGGTTCCCGCGCACGGTCGAGGACCTGCACACGGTCATCGCCGACGCGAAGGACGCCGCCTCGGTGTCGGTCACGTACGACAGCCGCGGGGTGCCGCTGCGCATCTACATCGATGCCATCGCCAACGCGGCCGACGACGAGATGGGCTACACGGTCGCCTTCTCCTCGGCCTCGGACGGTGGTGCCGCGCCCGCCGACGACGGCACGTGGAAGCCGTCGTCGCTGCCGTCGGGCGCCGCCTGGCCCGCAGACATGCCGGTGCCGGGTCAGGGCAGCGGTCAGGCGGCCGTCGTACGTCGCGGAACCGGCGCCTCGCTCGTGCTCGGGCTCTGGGGATCGTCGTCCTGCCCGCAGGCGCCGAGGACGCTGCGCCTCGAGCCGGCGACCGAGCCCGCAGGGCTCGGGTCGTCGATCATCCGGGCCGTCGTCCAGGTCGACGACACCCAGCCGGCCGACACCGCCTGCACCGACGACTTCGGGCCGACGACGTACGCCGCCGAGCTCCCGGCCGACGTCGCTGCGGCGCTGGCCACGCCGGACCCGGCCGCCGACTCGACCTCCGCGCTGATCCGGTCCGCCACGACCCTGCAGGTGGTCGTGGAGACCGTCACAGGTACACCCGGCGCGACAGGTTCGACCTCCTACGCGCTGGACGCCTACGCGCTCTGACGCGCGCGCACGACCGTGACCCGCTCGTGACGACGATTCCAGGGTTGCCGCCATGCCGGGGTAGCGTGACGGGAGCCTGAGGAGGTCCGTCCGTGCTCCGTACCACCGCCGTTGTAGGCGTCGTCCTGACCAGCGTGCTCGCCCTGACGGGCTGCAGCAGCGCGAGCGGTGACGCCGCGGCCTCTGGGAGCGCTTCGGCGTCTCCCTCGACCTCCGACACCGCCTCGGCCTCCGGATCGCCCGCAGCCTCCAGCACCGTGAAGCCCTTCGTCATCCTGCCCGAGTCCGAGCTCGCGATCCTGCCCAACTTCGCCTACGTCGCGGCCGAGGGCCAGGACGACCAGGTGAAGACGCAGGGCACCAACGACACCGTCGCCCGCGTGTTCGCCGGCGCGGTCGCCCGCCAGCTCGTGTACGCCGGCACCGAGGTCGGCGGCGTACAGCTGTGGCGCTTCCGCGACGACGTGCCCGTGTCGACCAAGGCGCAGCTGTTGACCTTCATGGTCGGCGGATTCGGTGGCAAGGAAGCCACGACCGGCACCTTGAACGGCATTCCGGTCGCTCAGGTCGAGCAGGCGCGCAACTCCCAGATCACCGCGCTCGGCTTCCTGACCGGCGAGGACATGGTGCTCGTCTGGTCGGCCGGCACCGAGGCGGCACAGCGGCTCGCCGTCACGTACATGGCGGCCTCGGGCATCGGGGAGGCCGCGCCCTCAGGCTCTGCCTCGCCTTCGCCGTCCACGCCCTGACAGTCGTCCTACGCCGCCGCGTTGCGGCCCAGCGCCTTGAGCAGCCGGTCGACCGAGCTCGTGAGACCCCAGCGCTCGGTGAGGTAGGTCAACGCCTCGGGGTCAGCGGGCTCGGCGTGCAGGGTCGCGTCGTGCGCGGGCACGGGGGCGTCCACCGCGACGTTGACCACGCGCGGGGCCACCGCGAGGTAGTCCGCTGCGGCGAGGATCTTCGCGTGCACGCTCGCGCGCACACCGGTGTCGCCGGCCTCGGCCGCAGCGATCACGGCAGACAACGACCCGTACGTCGTGATGAGCTGGGCAGCGGTCTTCTCCCCGACGCCTGGTACCCCCGGAAGGCCGTCGGACGGGTCGCCGCGCAGAGCGGCGAAGTCGGCGTACGACCGCCCCGGGATGCCGTACTTCGCCTCGACGAAGCCCTCGGTGACCAGGTCGGGACGCCCGACCCCGCCCTTGGCCGTGTAGATGATGCGTACTCCGCGGTCGTCGTCGACGAGCTGGAAGAGGTCGCGGTAGCCCGTGACGATGTCGACAGGCATCGTCGCGTGGACCGACAGCGCGCCGATGACGTCGTCGGCCTCGTACCCGGGTGACCCGATGCGCGGGATGCCGAAGGCGGCGAGTACGTCCGCGATCACCGGGACCTGCGGCTCGAGCGTGTCCGGCACCTCTTCCTCGTTGAGGGCCGCGTTCTCGACGCGGTGCGCCTTGTACGACGGGATGGCCTCGGTGCGGAACGCCGGGCGCCAGTCGTCGTCCCAGCACGCCACGAGATGCGTGGGGGCGTGGTCGGACACCAGGCGCGCGACGGAGTCGAGGAACCCGCGCACGGCGTTGACGGGGATACCGTCGGGCGAGACGACCTCTTCCTTCACGCCGTAGAACGCGCGGAAGTACAGCGACGCAGAGTCCAGAAGCATCAGCTTGTCGGCTCGTTGGGTCATGGCCTCACTCCGTCGAGGGCAGCGCGAGCAGGGTGTGCAACGCGTAGAGCAGGTCGACCTGCCAGCGGGGGTCGATCTGCGCGAGAGCGGAGTCGAGCCCGGCCAGGGTGGCGAGATCGCCGTCCAGCAGCCCCTCCGCCGGTGCGCGCTCGACGAAGACCCCCTCGGGGTCGGGCTCGAAGCCAGCATCGGACAGCGCGAGGAGGCGGTCGTCGAGCGCGAGCTCGAGATCGGCGCGCTCGCTCGCAGCGACCAGCACGGCGTACGACGTCAGCGCTACCGAGGTGAGCACCTCGGCGGGCTCAGGGAGCGACAGGACGTGCTGCGCGCCATCCGGGGTGACCCACATGCGTCGCAGTCTGTCAGGACGCGCCGAGCGGCGTAGGGTCGCCGTCGTGAGCAGCCACCCGCCGATCAGCGACCTCGCCGACCGCCTCGCGCGTGCCCAGCGCGCCACCTCCGCGCAGGAGGTCGATGCCCTCCTCGTCAGCCCCGGGCCCGACCTGCGCTACCTCACGGGGTACGACGCGATCCCGCTCGAGCGCCTCACCTGCCTGGTGCTTCGCGCCGACGGCGACCCCACGATCGTGGTGCCGTTCCTGGAGAAGCCGGCCGTGCTGGCGAGCCCGATCGGCGATCTCGGCATCGAGGTCCTCACCTGGCACGAGACCGACGACCCGTTCGCGCTCGTGGGGTCGCTGCTGCCGGAGCGGGGACGCGCCGCGCTCGACAACCACATGTGGGCCGAGAAGGTCCTGCGCCTGCGCGCCGCGATGCCCGGCGTCGACCAGATGCTCGCGGGCTCGGTGCTGCGCGAGCTGCGCATGCGCAAGACGCCGGACGAGGTCGAGGCGTTGCGCCGCGCCGGTGCGGCCATCGACCGCGTGCACGCACAGGTGCCGCAGTGGCTCCGGGCCGGCCGCACCGAGCGCGAGGTGGGCAAGGACATCGCCGACGCGATCATCGCCGAGGGGCACGTGTCGGTCGACTTCGTCATCGTGGGCAGCGGCCCCAACAGCGCCAGCCCGCACCACGAGCTGTCCGACCGAGTGATCCAGGCGGGCGAGCCCGTCGTGGTCGACATCGGCGGCACCATGCCCGACGGCTACTGCTCGGACGAGACGCGCACCTACTCCGTCGGCGCCCCACCGGACGAGTTCGCGGCGTACTACGAGGTGCTCCTCGCGGCGCAGCTCGCTGCGTGCGAGCACGTGCGCCCCGGCGTCACTTGCGAGTCGGTCGACGCCGCCGCCCGCTCGGTCATCGAGGCCGCCGGGTACGGCGAGTACTTCGTGCACCGCACCGGCCACGGCATCGGGCTCGAGACGCACGAGGAGCCGTACATCGTCACGGGCAACACCGAGGTGCTCGAACCAGGCATGGCGTTCTCGATCGAGCCGGGCATCTATCTCTCCGGTCAGCACGGCGCGCGCATCGAGGACATCGTCGTCTGCGGCGAGACCGCAGGGGAGCGAGTGAACCTCCGCCCGCGCGAGCTGGCGGTGGTCTAGTGGCCCTCTCAGTG
>JBBQAY010000058.1:0-21334 GCA_038316965.1 Candidatus Nanopelagicales bacterium | reverse complement strand
ACCGAGCCCATAACCTTGCTGACCGCACGCCGTTCTCCCGCCCTCACGATTCCAGCCTTCGACAGCAGGAACCGTATGCGGGGAACGGCGTGTCAGCGTTCGGCGAACCTCAAGCGACCCACGGATGCGTCAGTGGAGCCCGCAGAACGCGGCTGATCTCGACGAGGGAGAACGAACCACGATGGACCGCTCAAGCCTTCCGATCGCGGACACGACGTACGACGGTCCCGTGTACGACGACGCCAAGGACCCGCGCGCGGTCTTCGAGCCGATCAAGCCCATCCGGCCACCTGAGGGTGCACCCAACGTCCTGGTGATCCTGCTCGACGACGTCGGCTTCGGTGCCGCCAGCGTGTTCGGCGGCCCGTGCCGGACGCCGGTCGCCGAGCGGCTCGCGAGCAAGGGCCTCGCGTACTCCCGCTTCCACACCGCCGCCCTCTGCGCCCCGACGCGCCAGGCCCTGCTCACGGGCCGCAACCACCACGCCGTGGGCATGGGCGCGATCACAGAGATCGCCACGGCCGCACCCGGCTACTCGTCGATCCGTCCGCAGTCGGCCGCCCCGCTCGCGGAGGTGCTCAAGCTCAACGGCTACTCGACCGCGCAGTTCGGCAAGTGCCACGAGGTCCCGGTGTGGCAGACCAGCCCCGTCGGCCCGTTCGAGGCCTGGCCCACGGGCGGCGGGGGATTCGAGCACTTCTACGGCTTCCTCGGCGGCGAGACCAACCAGTACGCACCGGCGCTCTTCAGCGGCACCACGCCGATCGAGCCCGAGGGCATCGAGGACGACGACTACCACTTCACCGAGGACATGACCGACCACGCCATCGCGTGGGTACGTCGCCTCACAGCCCTCACCCCCGACCGGCCGTTCTTCATGTACTACGCGCCGGGTGCCACGCACGCGCCCCACCACGTCCCGCTCGACTGGGCCGACAAGTACAAGGGCGAGTTCGACGACGGCTGGGACGCGCTGCGCGAGCGGATCTTCGCCGAGCAGAAGCGCCGCGGCGTGGTGCCGGAAGAGGCCGAGCTCACCGCCCGCCACGACGAGATCCCCGCGTGGGACGACATGCCCGAGGCGCTCAAGCCCGTGCTGGCCCGCCAGATGGAGGTGTACGCCGGCTTCCTCGAGCACACCGACCACCACATCGGCCGCCTCGTCGACGCGCTCGACGACCTCGGCACGCTCGAGAACACGCTGGTCTTCTACGTCATCGGCGACAACGGGGCATCGGCCGAGGGCCACATCAACGGCAGCTTCAACGAGTACCTCTTCTTCAACGGCGCCGCCGCGCTCGAGACGCCGGAGTTCATGGCCGCGCGCATCGACAAGTTCGGCACGGTCGAGGCGTACAACCACTTCTCCGTCGGCTGGGCGCACGCGATGGACACGCCGTACCAGTGGACCAAGCAGGTCGCCTCGCACTGGGGCGGCACCCGCAACGGCACGGTTGTGCACTGGCCGAAGGGCATCACGGAGCCGGGCGTCCGCAACCAGTTCCACCACGTGATCGACATCGCGCCGACCGTTCTCGACGTCGCCGGCATCCCGCACCCGGAGCGGGTCAACGGTGCCGAGCAGACGCCGCTGCACGGCGTGAGCATGACGTACACGTTCGGAGACGCCGCGGCCCCCGATCGACACACGACGCAGTACTTCGAGATCGCAGGCAACCGCGGCATCTACCACGAGGGCTGGACGGCGTGCACGAAGCACGCGACGCCGTGGATCGCGATGGCCGAGCTGCCGGCGTTCGTCGACGACGTCTGGGAGCTCTACTCCCCCGACGACTGGACCCAGGCCCACAACCTGGCGGCGGAGATGCCCGACAAGCTGCGCGAGCTGCAGGAGCTCTTCCTCGTCGAGGCGAGGAAGTACAACGTGCTCCCGCTCGACGACCGTCGTGTCGAGCGCTTCGACGCGGCCATCGCTGGTCGACCGACGCTCATCCACGGCCGCAAGCAGATCCTCTACGGCAGCATGAGCAGGCTCACCGAGGCCACGGTGCTCAACGTCAAGAACGTCTCGCACGCGGTCGCCGCCGACATCGTCGTCCCCGAGGGCGGGGCCAGCGGCGTGATCATCGCCCAGGGCGGCGCGTTCGGCGGCTGGACCCTCTATCTGCGCAGCGACGGCGTCCCGGTCTACTGCTACAACCTCATGGGCCTGCAGGTCACCAAGGTCGCGGGCTCCGCACCCGTGCCGGCCGGCAGCCACCGTCTGGTCATGTCGTTCGCTTACGACGGCGGAGGCCCGGCGCGCGGCGGTGACATCACGCTGACGCTCGACGGCGAGGACGTCGCGACGGGCCGCCTCGAGCGCAGCGTGCCGCTGGTGTTCTCGCTCGACGAGACGTGCGACGTCGGCCACGACAGCGGCCTGCCCGTCAGCGACGACTACACCTCGCACGGCAGCACATTCACCGGCGAAGTCACGACCGTGCTCATCGAGCTTGCTGACGGCGACGCCGACTTCAACCACCTGGTCGACCCTCAGCTCCGGCTGTCCACGGCGCTGGCACGGCAGTGAGCTCGGGCGGCGATCGGGAGCACCGCGGCGGCGTCGCCGCCCTGGTGCTCGGATGAGCACGGTGGAGTCCTTCCGGCGGTTCCGTGAGAGCCGCTGGTGGATCCTGCTCGTCCGACCCCTGATCTTCCTGGCGATCTCGCTGATCGTCGCCAGGATCCTCATCAACCTGGTGGGCTCGGTCGACTGGCGCCAGGTCGGGGCCGCGCTGGGCCAGCTCGAGTGGGCTCAGCTGCCCGCGCTCCTCCTCCTCCTGCTGATGCGTCAGGCGTTCAACTCGGTGCCGCTCGCGGTTTTCGTGCCCGGGCTGGGTTTCCGCCGCGGCTTCCAGAACGACCTCACGGCAAACCTGATCGGCACCGTGGCCCCACCGCCCAGCGACATCGTGGTGCGCATCTCGATGTTCCGGTCGTGGGGGATCGCGCCCGTCGACGGCATGCCCGGCGTCACGCTGAACAGCCTTGCGTTCTATGTCATCCGCTTCAGCATCCCCATCCTCGGCGTGCTGCTCCTGATCCGGAGCGACCTCACCAGCGGGCAGATCTGGTCGGCTGTGGTGTCGCTCGTGGTTGCCGTCGCGATCATCGTCACGCTGATCCTCGTGGCCCGGGGCGAGAAGTTCGCGCGCGTCATCGGGCGCCGTGCCGCACTCATCGCCGGGCGCTTCCGCGAGGACACCGACCCGGACGACTGGTCGGACAAGGTCGCCGGCTTCCGCGCCACGATGTCGACGCGGCTCAACCGCGGCCTCCCCCCGTCGCTGGTCGCCCTCGCTGCGATGGTGATCACCGACGGGCTCATCGTGCTGCTGTGCCTGCGGCTCGTCGGCGTCGACTCGTCGCTGCTGCCCCTCGCGCTGGTGCTCGGGAGCTTCTTCGTCGCCTACCCGCTGACGGCCCTGCCGCTCGCGGGGCTGGGCGTGCTGGACGCCGCCCTGGTGGTCACTAACCGAGACTGCCGGCGTCGACGCCGAGCCCGAGATCGTGGCCGCGCTCGTCGTGTGGCGCGTCCTCACCCTCATCGGCACCCTCATCCTCGGCGCACTGTCCTTCGCCTGGTGGCGCTGGCAGATCAGCCGGGGGCGGATCCTGTCGGGCGAAGCCCCCGACGACGTCACTGACGAGGTCACCGAGTGAGCAGACTCCGCCTGCGTGACGGCTGGACTCGTGGGTTGCGCGAGGACGCGCAGGCAGGGGTCGTCCTGGGGGTCCAGAGCGTCCCTGACGGTCTCGCCACCGGGATCCTTGCCGGGCTCAGCCCGCTGAGCGGGCTCTACGGCTATCTCGTCGGGACCCTCGTCGGCGCAGCAGTGACGTCGTCGGCGTTCATGGTCGTCCAAGGAACCGGCGCGATGGCGATGATCATCGCCGACGTCCCCGTGCTGCACTCGATCGACGACCAGGCCTCCGCCGTGGCCACCCTCGCCGTCCTCACCGGTGCCGTCATGCTCGTCGCGGGGGCGCTCAAGCTGGGCAGCCTGCTGCGCTTCGTGTCCAACGCGGTTCTCGTCGGCTTCATGAACGCCGTCGGCGTCAACATCGTCCTCGGCCAGCTCTCGAACCTCACCGGGTACTCCGCCCCCGGCTCCAACCGCGTCGTGCGTGCCATCAACACCGTCCTGTCGCCGGCGTCGCTGGACTGGCGCAGCGTCGCGATCGGGCTCGGCACCATCGCACTCATCGTGCTGCTCGAGCGGACGCGCGTCGGCTCGATCGGCCTGGTGGTCGCCGTGATCGCGACGTCCGCACTCGCGCTGCTCCTCGGCTGGTCGAGCGTCGCGTCGCTGAACGACCTGGGTGTCTCGATCCAGGGCCTCCCCCCGATCACGACGCCGTCACTGTCGCTCGTACCCGAGCTGCTGGTGCCGGCCGCGTCGCTCGCCTTCGTCGGCCTCGTCCAGGGTGCGGGCATCTCGTCGATGTACGGCCGGGCCGACGGGCAGCGCGTGGACGCCTCCCGCGACTTCATCGGCCAGGGCGCCGCCAACGTGGCGTGCGCCGTCACCGGCGGCATGCCGGTCGGCGGCTCGGCATCGGCGTCTGCCATCAATGCCGCCGCGGGCGCCCGAAGCCGACGTGCGCCGATGATCGCATCGCTGGTCATGGCCGCGGTCGTGCTGCTCTTCGGCTCCGCCGTCGGCTATCTCGCGATGCCTGCCCTGGCCGGACTGCTCATCCTTGTCGGCTTCCGCACCATCAAGCCTGGAGACATCAAGGCGGTGTGGCGTACGGGCGTCGTGCAGCGAGCGGTGCTCGTTGTCACGTTCGTGCTCACGATGCTCGTGCCCCTGCAGTACGCGGTGCTCGTCGGCGTCGGCGTCTCGGTCGTCCTGCACGTCGTGCAGCAGTCGAACAAGGTCGTGATCAAGCAGCGCGTCACCTCCGACGACGGCGTCGTTCTCGAGGTCGACCCCGTGGCCGTCGTGCCGCCCCGCGAGGTCGTCGTGCTGCAGCCGTACGGCAGCCTCTTCTTCGCCTCCGCGCCGGTGTTCGAGGCCGCGCTGCCGCGCGTCGAGGCGACGAGCCGCAGGTCGGTCGTCGTCCTGCGCCTGCGTGGTCACTCCGACCTCGGCACCACGTTCATCGACGTCCTGGCCCGCTACGCCGTCCAGCTCGACGGGGTCGGCTCCCGGCTCATCATCGCCTCGGTCGACCGCGCGGTCATGCCCCAGCTGAGGGTCGGCGGCGTGCTCGACGTGATCGGGCAGGAGAGCGTGGTGGAGGGCGACGGTCGCGTGGGTGCGGCGGTGACCCAAGCCGTGTCCGACGCGCGAGCCTGGATCGAAGCCGACCCCGGCTGACCCGGTCAAACGCTCGAAACCGCAAGGCTTCTCGAGCATCTGCCTGGGCGAGGTGCGGTCACGGTGTGGGGTCGGCGTACCAGTGGCGCAGTTCGACGGGGTCGCCGCCGCTCCGGACGAGTGCGGCCAGCACGCGCATCGGCGAGTCGATGTGGCGGAAGAACCGCTGGTAGCCGGCGCACAGGTAGTGCAGGCCAGGCTCGCCGTCCGGCGTGCTGATGAACCGGTCCTTCGGGCAGCCGCCGTTGCACGCGAAGCGGACGTCGCAGCGCCGGCAGAAGCCGGGCAGCGTGTCGCGCTTCGCCTGGCCGAACGCCACCTGCTGCGGCGAGGTCACGAGCTCGAGGAGTGTGCGACCCTCCGCGATGTTGCCGAGCAGGTAGCCCGGCTCGACGTAGTGGTCGCACGAGTAGACGTCGCCCGTGTGCTCGAGGGCGATCTCGGTGCCGCAGGTCTCCGCGTGCACGCACGACCCCACCTGGTGCATGCCCAGCCAGTGCGCCAGCGCGGTGTCGAAGTTCGGCACGAACACATCGCCGACGTCGTGCCGCGCCCACTCGTCGAAGACCGCGACCATGAAGGCGCCGAACTGCTCGGCGTTCACGCTGCGGTGGGTGACGGCGTCGCCGTGCTGCTGGTAGAGCGTGCGTTCGGCGTTGCGGCTGCCCCAGCCGAGCTCCGCGATCTGCAGGTTCTCGACCGGCACCCGCTCGACCACGGGGATGAGCTGGATGTGCGAGGCACCGAGGTCGTCGCGCAGGAACAGGTAGACCTCGCGCCCGTGGTCGCCGTTCGCGGCGTTGACCGTCGTCATTGCGTTCCAGGCGACGTCGTGCCGCTTCAGCACCTCGATGCCACGCACCACCCGGTCGAACGTCGGCTTGCCGCCCTTGTCGCGGCGGTACTGGTCGTGCATCTCGCGCGGGCCGTCGATCGACACACCGACCAGGAAGTCGTGCTCGGCGAAGAGCTCGGCCCACGCGTCGTCGATCAGCGTGCCGTTGGTCTGCACAGAGTTGAGGATCTGCTGGCCAGGGCGCCGGAACCGCTCCTGCAGGTCGAGCGTGTGCCGGAAGAAGTCGACTCCCATGAGGAGCGGCTCGCCGCCCTGGAAGACGAACGTCACCTCGGCGTCGTCGCCGCGCGCCGCGAGCAGCTGCTCGACGTACGCCTCGTGCACGGCCTCGGGCATCCGGAATCCGCTGCCTGGGTACAGCTCCTCCTTGGACAGGAAGTAGCAGTAGTCGCAGTCGAGGTTGCACACCGAGCCCGACGGCTTGGACATCACCTGGAATGCCGGACTCCGGGGTGCCATGCCGTGGGTTCCTGCCCTTCGTCGACGGTTCGCTCGCGCAGCCGCAGAGCTGTCGTCGCCCCGCCGCGACGAAGTATCCGTGAATCCCGGCGGAGGCGCCGCACGTTCGCGCCGACGGTCGTCGGCCGGGCGCCACGAGAACCTGTCCGGCTGTGCAGGATACGTCGTGCGGCCGAACGGGTGAGCGGTTCAAGTCGGGCCGTGGACGCCACCGATCCAGTAGCACGGGGGGACGCCCATCTCCGACGTCCGACGGGGGGTTCGACCATGGCCAGTACACGAAACACAGCGCGGGTCGTCGCGCCGCCGCTGCTCGCGGCGTGTGTCGTCGCCCTGCTCATCGGCGACCCCGGTCGCGTCGATCCCGGCCAGCCGCCGCCGCAGGCTCCTGCCGTCAGCGCGGAGCGCTGAGGACACCGGTCGCAACAGCCCCGGCTCAAGCGCACCCCGCCCGGTCGAGGGGGTCTCGAGCCAGAGCGGGGTGCTGGCCCGGGAGCGGAGGGGGGACGTCAGCCCCCGGACTGCCAGCAGGGTACGACCCCACCCGTTGCATGTGCTGCCTGAATCGTCGTTTCAGACCATCCCTGTACCCCGGCGACATCGGGCCGGAACGGTCGCTCGGCTTCAGTCCTCGAGGCGGCCGGCCTCGTACGCCCAGAGCGCGATCTCGACCCGGTTCTGGGCGCCACGGCCGACGTCGCAGGCTCGGCACGAACTGGAACGCGCCCAGCACGCAGAAGACGCTCGCGCCGACGATGTGCAGCACCACCGGCAGCGGCTGGTCGAGCTCCACGCGCCACTGCTTCCACGAACCGGCCGGATCGAACGGCTCAGCCGGCGGCGCAGGCGACGCAGCGGATCGCCCACGGGTGGATCTCGAGGCGGCCCTCCGGGATGCCGGAGCCGCAGATGTCGCAGATGCCGTACGTGCCCTGGTCGAGCTTCTCGAGTGCCCGCGCCACCTCCTCGGACTGCACGAGAAGCTGCTCGTGCGCGGCGACCTGGGTGAGCCGCTCCACGGCGAGGCTCGTGCCGTCGCCCACCCGCTTGCCGAACGAGATCGAGCCGGTCGCATCAGGAGCCGCCGTGAGCCCGGCAGCGCGCTCGACGATGTCGTGCTGCTTGGCCAGCAGCACGCGTCGTACGTCGTCGACCTGGTCCGGCGTCATCTCGACAGTCTGCCCGAGGGGAGCAGCCCTGTCGCAGATCAGGCGACGGGGATGACGACCTCGTTGCGCCGGGCGAACCAAGGCTTCCAGGGCGGGTCGAAGCGTGCGAAGCGTGGCTCACCGCCCGGCTCGAGCCCCACCTCGGCCATCGCCTCGACCAGTTGCGCGACGTGCGTGCGGTAGGAGCTCTCGGTCCAGCGACCCGAGTACTGCGCGACGGCGGCCTGCTCCTCGGGCACGACGCGGATCCGCACGCGCGGATCGGCCGGTGCCGGTGCGCCTGCGGACGCCATCGACGCCGGCAGCACGAACGCGATCACGTGGGCGCCCGACTCCGTCTCGCTCACTGTGGCGGGGGCCTGGGCAGGCGCCCTCTGCACGACGGGTGCGGTCATCGCGATGCCGGCCTTCGCCTCGTTCGCACCACCGATGTACGACGCGAGCGGACGGAAGGCGGCGTTCCCGGCATCCTCGAAGCTGCCCGACACCTCGATCTCGGCAACGACGTGCTCGGGGTAGCGCCGTACCTCGAACCCCGGATAGCGGATGACGACGGCGTAGTCCTGCTCTTCGGTCATGACTCCACTGTCGTCCTCTTCCGGCCTGCACGCAGAGCGGAGGACGAGAAGGTCAGGCCGCGCGTGCCATCCCGGCCTTGACGAGGTCGAAGACGGGCTTGTTCATGCGTGCCTTCACCCACGTCTGAGTCCAGTGGTTGTCGTCCTTGAACGCGAGGTAGGGGCCGTCGATCGGGCCGCACCACGAGTTGGGGCAGGTCGGGGTGGTCAGGTCGACCGTCTTGACGCGTGCGCGCAGGGTCGCGGGGAGCTCGGCGACGGCCTGACGCTCGGCGTTCCAGATGCCCGCGCTCGTGGCCTTGACGAGCGTCGTGCCGCATTTGGTCGCGGCCGCGAGGCCGTACTTCGCGTAGCAGGCCTGCGCCTGGAGCATGTCCCCCGGGAGGTCCGGCGAGTCGCGCAGGATGATGATCTGCCGCACGCCCTTCAGCATCTTCGTGAGGGTGGCACTCGTCCCCTTCTTCCACGTCGCGTACTTGTTGGCACCGGTCAGGTTGCTGCCGTACGTCGAGGTGAGCACCTGGTGGAAGTGCCACGAGCTCATCACCACGACGTCGATGCGCCCGTACTTCACAGCCTGCAGGTTGCTGAGCGCCCTGGCGCGCCAGGTGTTGCACTCGGGGTAGTAGTTCGACGACTTGTAGCGGCGCACGCTCACGGTGACCGCGGGGCAGCCCGACTTCGTCATGGTCTTGAACTTCCAGCCGCCGACCTTGGCCGAGTTCAGCACGGCGCCGTACCAGTGGTTGGCGTGCGAGTCGCCGAACAGCATCACCGTCCGACCGCCCGATGCGTTGAACGTGCACACGATCGGAGTGGTGACGACGCCCTTCGCGTGGCAGCCGTTCGCGTACGTGATCGGTTCGTCATGCTTGGCCGTCGAGTACGTCGGGATCGGCGTCCAGGTCGGGGCGATCACCACGCCCGGAGTCGCGGCGGTGGCCGCGCCGGGGATCGCTGTGAGCGCCACCGCGATCGACGTGAGGGCTGCTGCTGCAAGGAGACGACCACGACGCACCATGCCAGGCAGACTAACCCGGGCGATGCTCGGACGACCCCACGCCTCACCCGTGCGAGGTCCGCGCCACCGGATCATCCGGAGAGCGACGCCGCCTGGGACGCTGCGAGGTCCACCAGGTCGCCGAGCGCGATGCCGACGTCGACGCGGTGCAGCCCCCAGGCCGGGCCGAGGCCCCGCGCGAACGCAGAGTCGGGCAGCGTCGACCCTGGTACGAGGCCAACGTCGAGCCAGGAGAAGTCGGGCGTCGAGCGGCACTCCGCATCGACCGAGTCGGTGAACTCCGCGAATCCGACGACGTCGTCCGCTCCCGGCTCGGACGGCACGGGCACCACCGGGTCGAGCCGCGCCCTACCGCCTGCCGGGGCCGCGGGGTTCACGCAGATGACGCGTCGGCCAGCCGTGGTGCGCCCGAAGAGAGCGCCCTGCGGTGGGACCCCGTCGTACGTGTTGTAGGCGACCACGCATCCGGTCTGCGTCACCGATCGGCACGGCGGCACGTTCTGGAAGGAGCCGGCGGTCTCGCTCCCGGCCGCGAGGAACGGCCCCCCGCCGATGAGCATCGCCGACACCAGCCGCGAGCGGAGCACAGGGTCGCCGTCGATCTCGGTCTGCACGAGCGAGACCAGCGAGGTCGCTCCCTGGGAGTGCCCGAGCAGCAGGAAGGGACGACCTCGGTTGTCGCGGTTCAGGTAGTCGTGGAAGGCGCTCACGACATCCCTCTGCGCGGTCGCCCGCGCCTCGGGGTCGGCGAGGCCACCGCTGAAGAGCCCAGCCACGGTGATCTGCCGGTAGACGGGCGCGTACAGCCGGCACTCGCGCTGGAACAGCGCCGCCTGCGCTCGTGCGGTCCGCACGATCTCCGGCGCCGACCGCAGGGGAGCGGTGCGCCCGGGTGCGCGGGAGACGGTGGGGTAGACGTAGAAGCAGTCGAACGCCGGATCCGGGTCAGCTGCGAAGACCCGGGTCGAGCGCGAACCGTCCCGCGAGACGACCACGGTGTCGAGGTCGCCCTCGCACGGATTGTCGGCCATGTCCGGGCGGCACAGCCAGACGGTCGGCTGCGTGAGGGCGTACGTAGGTGCCGCGCTCGCCGTCCGAGTCGGTGCGGTGGCCGAGGTCGCAGGCGTCGTGATCGACTGTGTCGACGGGGCAAGAGCGCCGGGGGACGAGCACGCGGCGACCGCTGCCAAGAGCGCACCGGCCACTACCGCTCGCCTCACTCGCACTGCTGCATTCTGCCCGTCGACCGGCCTCGCACGGTCAAGGTCAGGTTCGGGTCGTGTCAGCCGTGGACGACGATGCGCGCAGGGCACGTACCGCCTCGGCGGCGTGGCCGTTCGCGGCAAGCAGCACCACGTCGGCGATGGCCGGCGACAGCCTGCCCTGCGCGAACATCGAGAGCATCCGCAGCGATGCGTCCTCCAGGGTGTGGCGCACCATGACCCGCGCGACCTCGTCCTCGCCGATGACGCCGCCCATCCGGTCGGCGAGCATCCCCCGCAGCCGGACGGCCGCAGAGGACGCTCCGAGCTGCGAGAGCGGCGTGTTGATCGTGAACTCACCCTTGCGCTCAGGCTCGTTGGGTGCGAGCGCCTGACCGAGCAGGGTCACGAACGACGCGCGGTCGAAGGCCTGACCCGCCGTGGGCATCTCATACACCTGCGGTGCCGGAGGCTCGGCGACGGCGTCGCCGACGATCTCCACCTCGAGCGTCGCGCGCACGTCGCGGGAGGACGCCGCCACCTCGAGGGTGTACGTGCCGGGGTCGATCACCCAGTCGTGCAGGCAGGGGCTCCAGCGTGCGAACGCGCGACGACCGACCGGCACCTCGACGATCGCGGATTCCCCTGGCTCCAGGGCGATCTTCGCGAACCCGCCGAGGTGGTGAGAGGGCCGGTAGGCGCCCGTGCGAGGTGGGCGCAGATAGACCTGGACGACGTCGGAGCCGGCCCGGTCGCCCGTGTTCGTGACGGTGATGGTGACCGTCGCACCGGCGTCGTCGCCGGAGGACGAAGCCCGATCGACCGAGGCACCGGACCACGCGAACGACGTGTACGACAGCCCGTGGCCGAACGGGAACAGGACATCGGCCTCGACCGTGTCGAACCAGCGATACCCGACGTACACGCTCTCGCGGTACTCGGCGAACCGCGGACCGTCCGGCAGGGAAGCCACGGGGTGCTGGGACCACCGCAGCGGGAACGTCTCGGCGAGGCGGCCCGCGGGCTCGAGGTCGCCGACCAGCATCCGCGCGATCGCGCCGCCGGACTCCTGGCCGCCGAGGTACGCCTCGAGGACGGCAGACACGCGCCCGATCCACGGCATCTCCACGGGCGCGCCGTTGCTCAGCACCACCACAGTCCGCGGGTTGATCGCGGCGACGGTCTCGACCAGGGCGTCGTGCGACGCCGGCATCCGCAGGTGGTTGCGGTCGGCGCCCTCGGTCTCGAACACCTCGGGGAGCCCGACGAAGACGACAGCGACGTCGGCCTGCGATGCGAGCAGACGCGCCTCGTCGAGCAGCGCGGCGTCAGGGCGGTCGGCGTACCGCTCGTAGCCCCGGGCGTAGGTGACGCTGCCTACCCGCTCCCCCAGTGCGTCGAGCGCCGCGACCACGCGCCGGGCGTTGATGAGCGAGCTGCCGGCACCCTGGAACCGCGGGGTGGCAGCGAGGTCGCCCAGCACCGCGACGGTGAGGCCGGCCGGATCCAGCAGCGGCAGCAGACCGTCGTCGTTCTTGAGCAGCACGCTGCCCGCCGCCGCGACCTCCTCGGCGAGGGCGTGGTGCGCCTCGACGTCGACCTCGAGCGGCGTACGTGCGGTCTCCGTGCGGTCGACGAGATCGAGCAGGCGCCGGACGGAGGCGTCGACGTACTCGAGGTCGAGCGAGCCTCTCGCCACGGCATCGACCACCGGGGCCGCGGCATTCGCGACCCTCGGCATCTGCAGGTCGAGACCTGCGCGGAGTCCCTCGACCCTGTCGTTGGTGGCGCCCCAGTCGGACATCACGACGCCGTCGAAGCCCCACTCGTCCCGCAGCACCGTGGTGAGCAGCCACGAGTTCTCGGTGGCGTACTCACCGCCCACGCGGTTGTACGCCGCCATCACGGTCCACGGCTTCGCCTCGCGCACCGCGGCCTCGAAGCTCGCGAGGTAGATCTCGCGCATCGCGCGTTCGTCGACGACGGCGTCCACGCTGTAGCGCAGCCGCTCCTGGTTGTTGGCCGCGAAGTGCTTGAGCGACGCACCGACACCGACGCTCTGCACACCGCGGATCCACGCCGAAGCCATGGCCGAGGAGACGAGCGGGTCCTCGGAGAAGTACTCGAAGTTGCGGCCGCACAGTGGAGTTCGCTTGATGTTGGCACCGGGGCCGAGCAGCACGCTCACGCCGAGTGCGCGCGACTCCACGCCGAGCGCTACGCCGACCCGCTCGACCAGGACCGGGTCCCAGGTGGAGGCCAGGGTGGCAGCGGTGGGGAAGCAGGTGGCCGGGTGGTTCGCTCCGATCGACAGCTCGTCGGTCGAGGTGCTCTGCAGGCGCACGCCGTGCGGCCCGTCGGTCAGGATGATGCTCGGCACGCCTAGCGCCTCGACGCCGTGCATCGACCAGAAGTCACGGCCGGCCAGCAGGACGGCCTTGTCGCCGACAGGTGCGGCGGCGATCCACGCGTCAGTACCCACGCCACGACCCTAGGCCGCACCGTGCGGACGCGTCAGGGGTGCAGGACCTCGCCCGGCACGACACGCGGGTCGTCGGCCATCGCCGACATCTGCTGCTGGCCGTTCTCCCAGGCGCGGTACGCCGTGGTCGCGCCGAAAGCCGCCGCGATCAGCCAGGCTGCGATGCCGGCGTCGTCGATGAGGCCGGGGATGGTCAGCACGGCCTCGGGCAGCAGGTCGATGGGCGACACGATGTAGACGACGGCGAGCAGCATGATGAGCAGCCGACCACGCCCGATGCCGTCGAAGCGGCCCGCCATGACGTCGCGGACCATGCGCGGAATCGATCCGACCCGCTGCGCGAACCCGAGCGGTCCGTCGGTCGCCGCGGCCGATGCGGCTGCGGCGTACGCCGCCTTCTTGCGGTTGCTGGCCATGCCGTGCCTCCCTCGTCCCGGAGTCCCGGGCACGTTCCGTCCGACGCCGTCGGGGGGCTCAAGGTTCCCACGTCGACCCGGCGCGCGCCTACGGGTAGACGCCAGACCGCCACGCGTACCTCGTGTCGGGGGAGGCCGAGGTGCGCGTGGCGGACGAGCGTCCCCGGCCGAGCCGGGGCCGTCACGCACCCCCTCCACGGGGATGGCGGGGGTGCGTGGCGGCGTCTGTGGTGTCGGCCGGTGACCGGACGATCAGATCCGCAACGACCCGCGGCAGGTCTCGCCGGTCACGACGTTGCGAGCGGCACCGCTGATCGTGTGGACGCCGGCAGCGTTCACGACGCGACGGGTGACGGAGAACGAGCCGCTGGGGGCCTTGGTCGTGGCACGGCCGGAGGCCTTGGTGACCCCGTCGTGGGTGATCGCCCAGGTCCAGACCTGGCCGTTGCGGTTCTGGTCGACCTCCCACTCCACCTCGAGGGCGCCGTTGTCGGGCTTCGCCTTGAGCTTGAAGGAGTGGCCGGCCGAGCAGGTGCCGGTCTTGGTGACGACCGTGCTCTTGGCGTTGGCCGGGGCACTGACGACCACGCCGGAGACGAGACCCAGCGATGCGACGGCGGTGCCGATCACAGCGGCGCTACGAATGCTCTTCATGGGGTCCTCCTCGATGCGCGGGGGGCTGTCCGCCTCCCGACCCGAGCAGCGTGCATCCACCCCAGTGCCACGCGGTACCCGCCCGATGGTGCCGGTACCCCGCAGGCCCGACGTCAGCCAGACGTGACGGCGGCTCGGGCGGCAGTGAAGGCGGCGATGGCGCGGTCGATGTCGGCGTCGGTGTGCGCGGCCGAGAGCTGCACGCGGATGCGGGCCTTGCCCTGGGGCACGACGGGGAACGAGAAGGCCACGGCGTACACGCCGCGGGCGAAGAGCTCCTCGGCGACGCGGCCTGCGACGAGCGCGTCGCCGAACATCACCGGCACGATCGGGTGCGATCCCGGCAGCAGGTCGAAGCCCTCGGCCTCCATCCCGGCGCGGAACCTCGCGGCGGCTGCGTGCACGCGGTCGCGCAAGGCTCCCTCGCCCTCGAGCAGGTCGAGCACGGCCAGTGACGCGGCGGCGATCGGAGGTGCGACGGAGTTGGAGAAGAGGTACGGGCGCGCACGCTGCTTGAGCAGGGCGACGATCTCCGCCCTGGCAGCGACGTAACCGCCGGACGCACCGCCCAACGCCTTGCCGAGTGTGCCCGTCACGATGTCGACGCGGTCGCGCACGCCGAACAGCTCGGGTGTGCCGCGCCCGGTCGGCCCGACGAATCCGACCGCGTGCGAGTCGTCGACCATGACGAGGGCATCGTGCTTGTCGGCGAGCGCCACGATCTCGTCGAGCGGTGCGAGGTAGCCGTCCATCGAGAAGACACCGTCGGTGACGACGAGGCGGTAGCGGGCACCGGCCGCCTCGACCAGCCGCGCCTCGAGCTCAACCATGTCGCGGTTGGCGTAGCGCAGCCGCTGCGCCTTGCACAGCCGCACGCCGTCGATGATCGACGCGTGATTGAGCGCGTCGGAGATCACGGCGTCGCGTTCGTCGAGAAGCGCCTCGAACACGCCGCCGTTGGCGTCGAAGCACGAGCCGAACAGGATCGAGTCCTCGGTGCCGAGGTACGTCGCCAACCGCTCCTCGAGGTCGCGGTGGATCGTCTGCGTGCCGCAGATGAAGCGCACCGACGCCATGCCGTAGCCCCACTCGCGCAACGCGCGCTCAGCGGCCGCGACCACCCGCGGGTCGTCGGCGAGGCCGAGGTAGTTGTTGGCGCAGAGGTTCAGCACGTCGCGACCCTCGGCGTCGACGACGTGCGTGCCCTGGGGCGAGGCCATGACCCGCTCCGGCTTGAAGACGCCGGTAGCGCGCATCTCGTCCAGACGGCCGTTGAGGTCTGCGCGCAGAGCATCGAGCGACGCCGTCATGACGCCACCTCCCAGTCGAGGACGACCTTCCCGCAATGACCCGACGCGGCGATGTCGAACGCCTGGTCGAACTCGGTGTACGGGAAGCGATGAGTGATGACGGGCGAGATGTCGAGGCCGGCACCAACGAGCACCGACATGGCGTACCAGGTCTCGAACATCTCGCGGCCGAAGATGCCCTTGACCGTGAGCATCGACCGGATGACGCGATCCCACTGGAACTCGACCGACGTCGACGGCAGACCGAGCAACGCGATGTGACCACCGTGCGCCATCGACGCGATCATCGACTGCAACGCGGGAGCGGCGCCCGACATCTCGAGACCGACGTCGAACCCCTCGACCATCTCGAGCTCCGCCATGACGTCACGCAGGTTCGCCGTACGCACGTCGATGGCACGCGTCACCGCGCCCATCGACTCGGCCAGAGCGAGCCGCTCGGGCGAGAGATCCGTGATGACGATGTTGCGCGCACCCGCGTGCCGGGCGACGGACGCGGCCATGATCCCGATCGGGCCGGCGCCCGTGACGAGGACGTCCTCGCCGAGCACCTCGAACGCGAGCGCAGAGTGCACCGCGTTGCCGAAGGGGTCGAAGATCGCGGCGACGTCCGGGTCGATCGGCTTCGGGTGCCGCCACACGTTGGTGGCAGGGACGACGACGATCTCGGCGAACCCGCCGTCACGATCGATGCCGACGCTGACGGTGTGGGGGCAGAGCTGGCGGCGTCCGCCGAGGCACCAGCGGCAGCGGCCGCAGACGATGTGCCCCTCGACGCTCACGAGGTCGCCGACGTCGACGGTGTCGACGCCCGTCCCGACCGCTTCCACGCGACCCGCGATCTCGTGCCCGAGGACGACCGGCGTGCGCACCGCGCCCTGGGCCCACGCATCCCACGCCCGCACGTGCAGGTCGGTGCCGCAGATGCCCGTGCGGAGCACGCGGATCCGCACCTCACCCGGCCCCGTGCTCGGCTCGGCCACGTCGAGCAGCCACAGCCCAGGAGCAGCCTCGGCCTTCACCAACGCCTTCACGCGTTCCAGCCAACCACGCGGCTGCGGACGATGCGCCCACTCGGAGGTCACGAGTCGGCGCGGATGCTCCCTCGGCGCCGCTGTCTGTGCTGAGGTAGCCCCGGCGGGACAGGCCGCCCGGACGGACGGGGATCAGCGTGCGATCGAAGCTTCTCACCGGTGCTGCGGGTGCGGCGCTCGTCGTCGGGCTCGTGACGGGGTGCGGCAGCGGCGGCATCTCGCTCCCGAGCGAGCGTCCGACCCTTCCGACGCCGTCCCTCTCGCTCCCTTCGCTGCCGAGCCGTACGTCGGAGCCGCCGAGCGAGACGCCGACCGAGACGCCCAGCGAGACCCCGACCGAGTCCGATTCTCCCGAGCCGTCCGAGAGCACGAGCGAGGCCGAGTCCGCATCGCCCGCGCCGTCCACCACCTCGGCGACCCCGAAGCCGACGTCGTCCTCTGCCGCCCCGGAGCCGACGTCGTCGTCCGCCGCCCCGGAGCCCACGAGCGAGTCGCCCGAGCCGGAGACCACGTCCGCGGAGCCGACCCCGGAGCCGACGTCCGAAGCTCCGACCGAGGAGACGTCCACCCCGGCGCCCAGCGCCTCCACGAACGTCGGCCAGGGCACGCCGCCGCCGGCGTCGGACTCCTCGGGCATGCCGCCGTGGGGCTGGATCATCCTGCTCGTCCTCGCTGCGGTAGCGGCGGGCGCGGGCTGGCTGCTCAGCCGCAGGCGTGAGGACGACGAGACCGTCGGGGACCACTCCTGACGTTCTTCGAGTTACTGCCCAAAGTGGGGTCTTGACGGGGCTCAACGCCCCACTTTGGGCAGTAACTCGCAACAGGCCGTAGCTCGCGACAGGTCGGCCGGCCTAGAGGCTGGTGATGCCCTTGATCAGGAGCAGGAGACCGATCACGACGAGAACGACGGCCATCACGGCGGAGTTGTTGCGCACGAGCCAATCGCGGGCGACGCCGAGCGGCCGCAGGACGCGTTCGCCGAACACGGTGTAGGCCAGCACGGGCACGGCCACGCTGACGGATGCCACGAGCGTGAAGATCACGACGGCAGCGACGTCGCCCCGCGCGGTGAAGTCGTCCGCCCCGATCGTGAGACCGGCCGCGGCCGCCAGCAGCAGCACCTTGGGGTTCGCGGCCGACAGCAGCAGCGCCATGCGCACGGCAGCAGCCGGAGTCGCCGTGCTGATCGACCGCATCCAGGCCGGCTGCTCGGCGTCGGCGGGACGACCCACCCACTGCTTCACGCCGTACGCCACGAGTGCGGCGCCCCCCACGACCCGCAGCCACGACGCCCACGACGGCGTGTCCGCCGACTGGTCGACCACCTCGGCCAGCAGCACGAACACCGCTGCCGCCCCACCGACGCCGACGAGCCAGCCGGAGAGGAACGCCCACGCCGCAGCCCGAGGACGGTCGGTGAACAGCAGCAGGATCACGGGGATCACGGGGAACGGCGACGCCGCGATACCGATCGCGAGCGGCAGCACCTCACCCACGCGTCCACCTCCCAGTTAGGTGCTGAACCCTAGGCGAGCGCGGCACTGTGCACCGCGAAAAGGGGGCAACCTTCGGCGCCGTGCGTTGTGACCGAACGAAACCCGCGTGCAACACCCACCTGTCAGGCTGTGGGCCTCGTCCGACGAACCCGGGAGACCCCAGCCGTGAGCGATGACGGTGCCGACACCACGGCAGTCCGAGCCCGCGGGCCGATCGAGGGCCTGCTCGACGAGGTGTGGCGCGAGGTCTCCGTCCTCGACGACGGAGCGATGGCCACGTACATCCCCGAGCTCGCGAAGGCAGACCCCTCCACCTGCGGCATCAGCCTCGCCACCCTCGACGGCCAGGTGTACGACGCAGGCACGCTCGTGCCCTTCACGATCCAGTCGGTGTCCAAGCCGTACGTCTACGCGCTCGCACTGGCCGACAGCGGCTCGGATGCCGTCCTCGCCAAGGTCGGCGTCGAGCCCACGGGCGACCCGTTCAACAGCATCAGCCTCGACGACCGGTCGAGTCGCGCCTTCAATCCCATGGTCAACGCCGGGGCCATCGTCACCTCGACGCTCGTGCAGGGCCAGACCAGGGCCGAGCAGTTCGAGCGGATCCACGCCGGCCTCTCCTCGTTCGCCGGGCGCGAGCTCGCGATCGACGAGGACGTCTTCCAGAGCGAGCGCACGACCGGCGACCGCAACCGAGCGATCGCCTACCTGATGCGGTCGGCCGGTCTCCTCGACGACGACGTCGACGCCCAGGTCGAGTGCTACTTCCGCCAGTGCGCCGTGCTCGTCACCGCTCGCGACCTCGCGGTGATGGCCGCCACGCTCGCCAACAGCGGGATCAACCCCGTGACGGGCGAGCAGGTCGTGCCCCGCGACGTCGTGTCCTCGGTGCTCACGGTGATGGCCACGTGCGGCATGTACGACTACGCGGGCGAATGGCTCTACCGCGTCGGAATCCCCGCCAAGAGCGGCGTCAGCGGAGGTGTCTCGGCGGCGCTGCCCGGCCAGCTCGGCCTCGGCCTGCACAGCCCTCTGCTGGACTCGAACGGCAACAGCGTGCGCGGGGTCGCCGCTGCGGAGCTGCTGTCGAGGCGCCTCGGCCTGCACCTGCTCCTGCCGTCCGAGCGCACCCGCAGCGGGCTCCGTCGCAGCTACCGCGCCGACGCCATCCGCTCGCGCCGCGGACGCCCACGGACCCACCGAGCACTGCTGGACGCCGAGGCCTGGGCGATCGTCGTCCACGAGCTCGTCGGCGACGAGGGGTTCGCCAGCACCGAGCTCCTCATCCGAGCCGTTCTCGACGACCCGCGCCCGGCACGGTGGCGGGTGCTCGACCTGCGTCGCGTCACGCGCATCGACACCGCCGCGACCGCGCTCCTGCTCTCGCTCGTGGAGCAGCTCGCGGCGGACGGCGCCGTGGTCGGCGTCGTCGAGCCGCGTCTCGTCCAACCGCGCACCACGCTGCGCGCGCTCCCCGACTCCGTCCACCGGTTCGCCGACGCAGACGCAGCCCTCGAGTGGTGCGAGACCGAGCTGCTCAAGGAGCACGGCCTGACCGACGACCTGCTCGACGGCCTCGTGCCGCTCGCGGCCCAAGAGCTTCTCGAAGGGCTCCCTGCGTTCGCCGTCCAGGCCCTCGAGGAGAGATGCACGACGCGTGTCATCACCGCAGGGGCCGTGGTGTTCGACGAGGGTGACGAGGCCGACGGCCTGTACTTCGTGGGGGCCGGCCAGGTGGCGGCCGACGTCCGTATCCGCAACCAGTCAGGGCGACGCCGGCTCAGCACGATCTCCGCCGGTTCTTCGTTCGGCGAGCTCGCGCTGGTCGACGGCAGCACCCGGTCGACGCGCATCGTGGCCCTCGAGCCGACCATCTGCCACGTGCTCTCACCCGAAGCCTTCGCCGAGCTGCGGCGTCGCGACCCGGCCTCGGCGTCGGAGGTCGTGCTCGCGATCTCGCGCAGTCTGTCGGCCCGGCTGCGCTCCTCCACAGCCGACGTTGCCGCCTTCGAGGACGCCTAGGACCCGCGGCCCACCAGGCCCACGGTCACCCGTTCGGAGCAGTCGAGCACGGGTGTCCGAATTCTGGGACGTTTCTTGGACGTCCGTGGGGTGACCCGAGGGGCTCGGGTGCCGATGATCGAAGGGTCAGAGCACCGCACGTCTTCGCACGGGAGCACGCATGAAGATCCGGGTCGCCGTACCGATCGCCGTCGCAGCCCTGTTCATGGGGTCCACGGCCGCGTTCGCGTCCAGCCACATCGCCATCCCCGAGTCGGCACCGTCGGCCGACACCGTGAAGACCGCTGTGCCGGAGCCGACCGAGACCGAGTCGGACGAGCCCACCGCGAGCGAGACGCCGGCCGTGGAGATGACCGAGTCCGAGACCTCCGAGGCGGAGGCCACGGAGTCCGAGACGCCCGAGGCCACGAAGTCCGCGGAGCCGCGCGCGACCCGCAGCCACGACGACTCCACCGACGACGGCGATGACGCCGAGGAGTCCGACCACGAGGACGGCGACCACTCCAGCGCCAACCCGACCTCTGGCCACGACGACGACGCCGACGAAGCCGACGACTCGCACGACAACAGTGGCGACAGCCATGGTGGCGACGACTCCTCGGAGCCGGACGACGACTGAGCGTCGCCGACAGCGCCGTACGAAGGCCCGCTCCCTTGCGAGAGAGCGGGCCTTCGCGCGTCCGGATCACACGATCGGGCTGCAGATCCGCCGAAAGGGTGACGTGCGCGCCGTTCTGTGACATATAGGTGCGGTGAGCACTACGGCGTCCGGGGAGGGACGGCGGTGGTTCGGCAAGCGGCGCTCATCCCCTGAGCCCACGCCCGTCGACATCACCGAGCGGCTGTCGATCCTTGATCTGCGCGACCCTGCCCGCGCGGGCACCGGGGCCGCCTCCGGCGTGTCTGGGCGCTCTGCTGAAGTGGCCGGCGACGACGCGACCCCGGCTCCGTGGGCCTGGAAGCCGACGATCTACGTGCCTCCCGGCCCCGGCCCCGACGCTGCGGTCGAGGCGACGGTGACGGCACCCTCCGAGCCCGCCACCGTGGAGCCAGAGCCCGCGGCATCGTGGCAGCCCGCTGCGCCTGCGCAGCCTCAGCCTCAGTCGACCCACTTCAGCGACGCCGCCCGCTACGAGGCAGCCGCGTTCGAGCTGCCGTCCGCGGGTTCGGCGGCAACTCCCGCACAGGCCGAGACCTGGTCTCACCAGGTGGCGCCAGCCCCGGTCGCCCAGGCGACCGCCGCCGAGACGCCGGCTCCCCCTGCCGGGACGCCCGGGGAGGTCGAGCACACCCACGCTGAGTCGA
>JBBQAY010000057.1:0-21642 GCA_038316965.1 Candidatus Nanopelagicales bacterium | reverse complement strand
CCCGGTGAGCACGACCGGGGTCCAGGAGATGCCGTCGGTGGTCCACTCCCACGCCGCCACGTCCGTGCTGGTGGAGGTGAGGGTGAACGTGCCGACGTCGGTGCCGGCCCAGGCGCCGGCGGCGAAGCTCGAGGTGACCGTCGGGGCGGCCGGGAGCGTGGTGTCGACCTTGACGGTTGTGGTGGCCGGGACTGAGGAGTTGTTCGTGCCGTCGTTGCCCCACACCTTCACGGTGTAGGTGCCGCCGTCGACCATCCCGCCGACCGACGTCCACGGCGTGGCCTTCCCGCTTGGGGTCGTAAGGGAGTAGCCGGACCAGGTCTTGGTCGTCCCCTGCCACACCTCGATGTAGGCGCGGGGGCTGCCGCCGTCGAGGTCCTTCACCGTCGCCCGCACGTCCGGTGTCGCATCCGCCACGACCCCGCCCGTCAGACCCGCGACCGTCAACGTGGTCGGGACCTTGGGGATGTGGTGGTAGTTGATGACCAGCGACGGGCGCTTGGCGCTGTTCGGGTACTCGCTCGAGGCGAACCGCTTCCAGCCGGTCGACGACGTCTCTGACGCGGTCAGCGCGAACCCGTAGTTGGTGAAGTCCGCGTTCACCCAGCCCTGCACGATCGCGGCCACGTCAGTGCCGTAGACCGAGTCCACCCACGACTCGACGCAGGCCCCAGTCGCGCCAGCGATGCGGGCGTCGGACACCGTCGTGACCACGCCGGACTGGGTCGGGCGCGTCGTCCAGGTCGAGGACTCACCGAACGTGGAAGTCAGGCGGCGGATGAACAGGTCGGATGCGGTGCAGGAGTTCGCGTCGTACTCCCACACCTTCAGCTTCGCCCCGTCGATCACCGTCGTGTCATCGCTGGGGTCGTACAGGTACGGCGCCGACGACATCAGGAATGACAAGTAGGCCCGGGCGGCGTGGGTGCCACCGTCGTAGGTGCCGACGTTTATGTACGAGTAGGAGCCAAACGACAGGGCATCGTCGCCGGACTGCACGAACGTGTCCTTCGACGGCGCCAGGGTCGCGGACGGGTCCACCGTCACCGGGTACGTCAAGCCCTCGGTGTCGAAGTAAGACGCCGGCACCGTCGCCACCACGTTCCACCCCGACGCGGTCTTGCGCAGATCGGTCGGAACCTCAATCACGTGCACCGAGTCGCCCGTCACCGGGTGCGCGGAGGCGTCCCAGATGTGTGCCGGCGGCGTCGAGCCCACAACCTCGCCCGTGGCCGCGTTCTTCACGACCAGGCCGCCGTCGCCGTCCTCCGCGACGGTCAGGCCCTTGGTGGAGATCGGCAGTGAGATCTCCACTCCCGCGGCGGGGATCTGAGTCGGGCGGGTCTTGAGGTCGACGAACGTCTCCACCCCGCTCGGCAGCGCCACCACCCGCAGGTCACGGCCCGGCGACGCGTCCGCGTAGGTCGCCTCGTTCTCCACCAGCGTCGGGACGGGCAGAGCGCCCGCGTACCCGACAGCGAACGACGCCGCGTTCGCATCCGCGACATCGGCGGCGGGCGCCGGCGCCTGCGGGTCGGACCACGCCTCCGCGAGAGCGCCCAGGGAATCCTTCGACACCTCGATAGACGCCAGAGGCGTCGACGAACCGGCGGCTTTCGCTCCGGACAGCTCGATGTCCACCGCTGCCGCCAGCGGGCGCACCAGTCCATCGGTACCGCGCTCGAGGGACGTGTCGATCTCGACCCAGTTGCCGTTGGCGTCCGTGGTCCAGTTCGGGCCGCTGAACGTCTCGGCCGTGAACGTCCCATCCGGGTTCGCCCACACCCGATCGGTCGACGTCCTCGACGACGCCACCTCCACGCGCTCACCCGAGGCCGCCGCCGCCATCTGCGCCGTGACGGCATCTGGGCGCTCGACCGCTGCTGCAGGGGCTGAAGCCGAGGTCGCGGTCGGCTGGACCGCCGCTGATGCCGGGACCTCGGCAAGGAGGCTCAGGGTCAGGCATGCGGCTGTGCCGACGCACACCGCAGCGGCAAGGCGAGATGAAGACAGCGAAACGACTGCGCGACCGCGCATTGGAACCCCCCGTAGACCCCCAGCAATCGGCACAACGTAGAAAGCGGCGGGTGACGGGTCAAGCAGTTCCGTCGAAGTGACGCCGTTCGTATGCCGACCGTTCAACAATCGGTGTGTCCGCCAGGGGAACGAGTGGGGCAGTTTCAGGCAACCGCTGAGGACGACACTGGCCGCTTCGGACGACCGCGACTCGTCAGGTGCCAGCCGTGGCAATCCGGGCAGCGGTACACCCGCGTCTCACCACGCGTGGACGACCCCCGCTCGGCGGCCGCTCCGGCTCGTGCAAGCACCAGCAGCGCGGACAGCCGATCGGAGTAGCGCAGCTTCCCGCACCGCCGCACGTACCTGCCTCCTGCCATGCGCCGAACGTAGGCTCCGCCACTGACAGTCTGAGGCTGGCACCGTTGTAGCACTCGTCTTGCACTGAAGTGCTGGCGGTCGCGCGCACCGTTGCCGGACCCGCTCGTGACGGCAGCAACGCCGGTACAGCGTTGGCCGTCTAAGTCCCGATCGGCTCGCGGATGCTCGTCGGCTCGTGTCGACGGCCAGGGCCGCACACCTTCATTCAGACGCCCGACCCCCGGGCGGTGGCTGAAGGCGGTGACAGGGTCGTGATGTCGATGCATCGGATGTCTGCGGCGGGCGGGTTCCGGTACCTGCTGCGCCACACAGCATCCGCCGACGTCGACCGCGGCCAGATGCCGCTTGTCGACTACTACGCGGCGTCGGGGAACCCGCCCGGCCGCTGGCTCGGCGCCGGCCTTGCCGGCCTCGCGGACGGGCGTGGCATCTCGGCAGGGACGCGCGTGTCCGAGGCCGCGATGACGGCCATGTTCGGCACCGCCACCGACCCCGTCACCGGCGCCGCGCTGGGTCGCCCATTCCCGACCAGGACCGGCACCGACGGGGTCCGTCGCCCGTCGGGGGTGGCGGGGTACGACCTTACGTTAACGCCGGTGAAGTCGGTCAGTGTCCTATGGGCCCTGGGCGACCCCGCGACCCGCGCCGCGGTGGAGGCCGCGCACAACGCTGCCGTCGCTCAGGCTCTGGAGATTCTCGAGGCGCGGGTCGCCGCCACCAGGATCGGGGCCGGCGGGGCGACGAGGGTGCCGGTGCGGGGGGTGGTGGCGGCAGCGTTCGACCACCCCGACACCCGGACCGGAGATCCGAACCTGCACACCCATGTCGTGGTCGCCAACCGCGTCCAGGCCGCGGACGGGCAGTGGCGGACGCTGGACGGGCAGCAGCTGTTCGCTGCCGGCGTCGCCCTGTCCGAGACCTACGACGCCCTGCTGGCGGACGAGGTCGCCCGCCGCCTGCGGCTGGGGTTCGGGTGGCGGGACCGCGGCCCCCGCCGCGCGCCGGCGTTCGAGGTCGACGGCATCGACGACCAACTCCTGGCCCTGTTCTCGTCGCGTTCCCGGGACATCACCGCCCACCTGCACGACCTCGTCACCGACTTCCACAGCGCGCATGGTCGTGGGCCGACGCGGGTGGAGACGATCCGGCTGCGCCAGGCCGCCACCCTCGCGACCCGGCCGGTGAAGACGGCGCACGCCTGGTCGGACCTGCTCACCACGTGGGCGCAGCGCGCCCGCGTGGCGACCGGCCGAGACCCCAAGGATCTGCTCGCCGCCGCCCTCGATGGCAGCTACGGCCGGCCGCTGCGCGCCCGTGACATCGGGCAAGAGTCGCGTCGGGACGTGGGGGCACTGGCGGTTGTCGGGGTCGCGGAGCGGCGCTCGGCGTGGAACGCGTGGAACCTCGAGGCCGAGATCGCCCGCCTCACCAAGCACCTGCGCATGGCATCGCCGTCCGACCGCGCCGCCCTGCATGCCGCGGTCCTGGCTGTCGCGGTCGAGGAGTGTGTGCCTCTGGACGGCATCGAACCGGCCGCCCTTGTCCGCGATGGGGCGACGGCGGGCAGCGCGGCCGTCACCGTGGCCGCCCGCCCGGTCGCGGCCGTCACCAGCGCTGTCAGCGCCGATTCGCCGACCGTCGTCACCGTCACCTCGCCGACGGTCGCTGTCACCGACTCCGTCACCAGCGCCGTCATGGACGAGAACGGACACGCCCGCACAGGCACTACGACCGTCGCCACCGTTGCGTCGGCCGACACTGACCGTGCAGCCCTCGTGGATGGCTCTTCTCCTATGTCGCGCCGGTACACCAGCCCCGCGATCCTCGCCGCCGAGACCCGCCTGCTCGACGCCGCCACAACCGGTGTCGGGCCGGCGCTCGCCTCGGGCCGCGTGAATGGTGTCGTCGCTGCGCTCACCGTCGACGCCGACCGCCCTGTCGACGAGGACCTCGATCGTCAGGTGCGGGTGGCGGGGCTGGCGCGGCTGTCACCGGACCAGGCCGCAGCCGTCGCGCAGGTCTGCACAGACGGCCGTGCCGTGCAGGTCCTCGTCGGCCCGGCCGGAACCGGCAAGACCACCACGCTGAAGGTGATCGCCCGGCTCTGGGGTCGCGACCCCGGCAACGCTGTCCACGGTCCGGCCGTGATCGGGCTTGCCCCCTCCGCGACCGCCGCGGCGCGGTTGTCGGAGGCGCTGCGGATCCCGTGCGAGACGACCGCGAAGTGGCTGCACGAGACCACCGGCCCCACCGGACGCGAACGGGCGGCGCTGCTCGCGGACCTCCCGACGTCCCGACCCGCCCCGGCCGACCGGGAGCAGCGACGAGCCCGCGCCGTGGCGTGGCAGCGGCTGAACGCCGAGGCCAACCGGTGGCGCCTGCACCCCGGGCAGCTCGTCATCGTCGACGAGGCCTCCCTGGCAGGGACCCTGGAGCTCGACGCGATCGTGACCCAGGCCCGGGCCGCCGGGGCCGGGGTGCTGCTGGTCGGGGACCAGCATCAGCTCTCCGCCGTCCAAGCCGGTGGAGCGTTCGGGCTGCTGGCCCGCCGCACCCGAACCGCAGAGCTCTCGGGGTTGTGGCGGTTCCAGCACCGGTGGGAGGCCGACGCCACCCGCCTCCTCCGCCACGGCGAGCCCGACGCCTTCGACGCCTACGCGGCGCACGGTCGCATCCACGACGGCGACCACGACAGCGTCCTGCAGGCCGCGCTGGCTGCGCGGCGCGCCGACATCGACGCCGGCCTCGAGTCGCTGCTCATCGCCGCAGACACCGGCACCGTGCGCGAGCTCAACGCCCGCATCCGCCTCGACAACATCACCACCGGTCGCGCCACCGCGGCGGGCGTGGAGCTGTGGGACGGCACCACCGCCGGGGTCGGGGACCTGATCACGACGCGCCGCAACGACCGCGCCCAGCGCCTGCCCGACGGCGGGCACGTCCGCAACGGCGAGACGTTCATCGTCACGGCCGTGCATGCAGACGGATCACTCGACGCCCGACCGACCCGCGAGCGGGGCCAGGACCAGGACAACGGACAGGGTGAAGCTGGGTCGAGGGCGGTGCGGCTGCCGGCGGACTACGTGGCCGAGCACCTCGAGCTCGGCTACGCGATCACCGCCCACCGCGCCCAATCGACGACCGTCGACACCGCCCACGTCATCACCGGCCCGGGCATGGCCCGCGAGCACCTCTACGTCGCGATGACCCGAGGCCGCGCCGCCAACCACGCCTACGTCCCCCTCGACCACCACGACGACTTCGGCGAGACGCACAACAGCGACGCGACCGGCCACGCGCCGGTGACGGGGCGGGAGGTACTCGAGCAGATCGTCGCCACCTCCGGCGCCGAACCGTCCGCGACCGAGCAGCTCGCTCCGCGACGCGTCTCGCGACAGCCGGATTCGGCGCGTCGTCCACAGATCGTGTCGGCCGCGCTTGACCGACCTCGCTCCCAGGCCCCGGATGGACCTGGGCTCACCCGATAGATGAACCCTGGAGGAATTGTGTCCCGTCGTCCCGCCACCCCTCGCACGATGGATCCCGCCTGCGTCCTGCTGACGGTCGAGGAGGCCGCTCGTCGTCTCGGCGTCGGCCGGAGCACGATGTACGGGCTGCTGTCGCGCGGCGAGATCGAGAGCATCCAGATCGGCCACCTGCGCCGCATCCCTGTCGACGCGCTCGGGACGTTCGTCGACCGTCGGCGGTTCGCCGGCCCGGCAGTCGGGGTCTGACGTGGCGGATCGGGACACGCGGCCGAAGAGCCCGAAGCAGAGCAACGGCGCCGGCTCCATCGTCCAGCGGGCCGACGGCCGCTGGATGATCCGCGTGACCGATCCGACCTCCGGCAAGCGGCGAACGGCGTACGCCGCGTCGCACGGCGAGGCCGTGCGCAAGCGACGAAGCATGCTGTCCAAGGCCGAGCGCCGCGAGACTGTCCTCGACTCAGCCGCGACCCTTCGCGGCTGGGTCGACGACTGGATCTCATCCGGTCGCGCGTCCCGACGCCGACGCGAGTCGACGGTCGCTGCCTACGCCTACCGCCTGAAGACCTACGTGCTTCCCGTGATCGGAGGGATCCGGCTCCGGGACCTGACGCCGCTCGACGTCGACGACCTCGCGCACGACCTTGCCGGACGCGGGCTCTCGGCCGCCACCATCAAGGGCGCCCTCATCGCGCTGTCGGCCTGCCTCGACGACGCAGTCCGTGGACGCCTCCTCACGGCGAACCCGGGGCGCGGGATCAGCGTTCCTGAATCTGCACCTCCAACCGCAGAAGTCGTCCCGCCGACTACCGAACAGGTCCGCGACCTAATCACCGCGCTGGCGGACACCAGCGTCGAGCACCTGGTCGCGCTCATCGTCGGTACAGGATGCCGGATCGGAGAGGCGCTGGCCGTGCGCTGGTCCGACCTCGACCTCTCGCAAGGCTCGTGGAGCATCCGAAGCACCACGACCCTCACCGGGACGGGCACGACGGTCGTCGGGAACCGAACCAAGGCGGGAGGCGTAAGGCGTGTCGCCCTCTCGCCCGCGGTCACGCAGCACCTGGCCGCCCAGCGCTCCCACGTGGACCACCTCAGGACGAAGGCTCGCTCCGCCTGGGCCGAGCACGACCTGGTCTTCCCGACCAGCGTCGGCACCCCGCAGCACTCCGCGAACGTTCGACGCGAGTTCCGCGCGGCGGCCACGTCCGTGGGCTTCCCCGGTTCGTTCCACGCCCTGCGCCACTACGTGGCCACGGCCGGGCTGTCGGCCCTGCCGCCGGCCGTCGTGGCCAAGCAACTGGGCCACCGGCGTGCTTCCCTCACCATGGACGTCTACGGCCATCTGCTGGTCGACGACTCGGCCGTGCTCGCCGCGTTGGTGTCAGGGTTGGTGTCAAACCCTGACGACCGAAAGTAGAAGTCGTGTGTTTCCAACGACTGTCGTGGGGCGGGTGGGGCTCGAACCCACGACCTGACGGATTATGAGTCCGCTGCTCTGACCATCTGAGCTACCGCCCCCGCCAGAGAAGGATAGTGAGCCACATCGCCGTGGCGTGAGCGTGACGGCTGGGGCCGTCACAGCGATGGTCCCGCGGGCAGTGGAGGTGCGCAGGTCTGACCGACCGACTGGGCCGCACGAGTGGACTCCGACCCCCCGACCCGTCAAGCATGAAAGCGGCCGCACACCCGTGCGCAACCCCTGGGCAGGTTCGCCCGTGGACGGGGTTCGCATGAAGCACGCCAGCGAGGCGGCGGGTCATCGGGCCACCCTGTCCGCGATCTCCTCAGTCGGCGCAGAGCTGAGCAGCGGAACGCTCGATGCCGACGAGGCGGTCGCCCTCGTGGTCCGCCGCACTCGCGACATCCTTGACGCCGCCGTCTGCTTCTGGTGGGTGCCGTCGGACGGAGGCCCCGCGACTGTCGGAGCCAGCGCCCGCCCACGCCTCACGGCGGAGGGCAACGCCGTCGCCCCGCACGCCCAATCCGACGGCCGCGACGACGCGGTGGCCACCACGATTCGACTCGGGATCGCACAGATGCTCGGTGCGCCCGGACCTGCGCGGACGATGCTCGTCCCCGTCTCGTCCCGATCAGGGACTGTCGGCGTCCTCGAGATCAGCGCGGCCGGCAGGCGTGAGGGCTTCGATGCGTCCGACCTGGCCGTGGGGTCGGCGATGGCCGAGCGCCTGGCCTCGTCGCTGCTGACCACACGGCTCACAGATGAGCTGCAGCACCGTGCCGACCACGACGACCTGACGGGTCTGCCGAATCGGGCCCTCCTCGTGCGCCGGCTCGACGACGCCCTCCTGTTCGCACGAGCGAACGGCGAGACCTGCGCCGTGGTGTTCATCGACGTCGACCGCTTCAAGCACATCAACGACACCCTCGGGCACCCTGCCGGCGACCAGGTTCTCCTGGCGGTCGCGGTCTGGCTGCGTGACCAGGTTCGAGCCGACGATCTCGTGGCGCGCTTCGGCGGGGACGAGTTCGTGATCGTCGCTGCCGGGTTCGACGACGAGAAGGAGCTCGTCGACCTCGTCGACCGCATCACCCGGGTGCCCGGTCTGTCGCTGCGGATCGGCAACGAGCGGGTCCACGTGTCGCTCAGCGCAGGGCTCGCACGACTCGGCGACGGCGATGACGGAGACACGATGCTGCGGTACGCGGACGCCGCGATGTATCACGCCAAGTCGTCCGGGGCGCGGCGCTGGGAGGCCTTCAGCGGCCGGGTGTCCGACGAGTCGGTCGAACGGCTCCGCCTCGAGACCGAGCTGACCGATGCCCTCGCCGACCATCAGCTGTTCTGCGAGTACCAGCCGATCGTCGACATCGTGACCGGCGACGTGGTGGCGCACGAGGCGCTCGTCCGGTGGCAGCACCCTGTGCGTGGCCGCCTCATGCCGCACGAGTTCCTTCCGGTCGCGGAGGAGTCGGGGATCATTCTTCCCCTGACGGACATGGTCCTCGACAAGACGCTCTCCGTGGCCGCGACCTGGCCAGACTCCGTGTCGCTCAGCGTCAACCTGTGTGCGCGACACCTGGCAGACCCCCGCCTGGTGCAGTCCCTCCTCGACGCCCTGCGCCGTCACGATCTGCCTGCAACCCGGTTGATCGTCGAGATCACCGAGACGGCCGTGATGATCGAACCGGACACGGCGAGCGCGACGCTGACGGGGCTGACGAGGGCGGGGATCCGCGTCTCGCTCGATGACGTGGGGGTCGGCTACACGTCCATCCACGACCTCACCACCCTCCCTGTCAGCCTGCTGATGCTCGACCGCTCGCTCGTCGCCCAGGTGGCCACCGACCGCGGCTACGCGCTGGTGTCCGCGATGCAGCTCCTCGGTGAGGCGGTCGGGGTCCGCACCGTGGCCGAAGGTGTCGAGACGCAGGCAGAGCTTGCGCTTCTCCGCCAGATCGGCTGCCACTTCGTGCAGGGCTACCTTCTCGGGCGGCCCGTTGCTGCCGCCGACGTCGACCACTCCCGTCGACCCCAGGTCGATGCGCAGCCGAGCACGCGACGTCGCCCGGACGGCATCCGCCGTAAGGCGGCTCGTTGACCGCGCAACCGTCGTGGTCGGCGACGTAGCCTGAGAACGTGACTACCCGGGGCGCACCCCACTCAGCAGTGGCTGCGCAGAGCGAGGGCGTGCACGCGCTGATGGTCCGCCGTGCGGCGCTCGCTTCTCGAACCATCATCCTGCTCGGGCCGCCAGGTGCACTCACCCTGGCTCTGCTCGTGACGGGCGCCAGCACGGCAGTGCGCGCCTGGTACGTGGTCATCGAGACCGGCGCCATCGTTCTCGCCGTGGGTGCCCTGACGGGACTGCTGCGCGCACTCCAGCGGCACGAGCGCTCGTACCTCGCCGAGGAGAGGCTCGCGGTTCTGGCGCTCGTGCTGTCGGCGCTGCCGTGGCCGCTCGCCCTTGTCATGCTCAGCCCGGACGACGCTCGCAGCGAGTACCTGATCCTGACCTTCTGCATCGCCGCAGGCTCCACCTCGTTGACGGCGACCGCGGCGTACCGGCCGTTCTTCCTCGCCCTCGTCATCGCCAACCTCGGCACCACCACCGTGATCATCGCCACCGGAGCCCTCGACTACGTGTCGCCGGCGCTCGCTGTGATGGCAGCCCTCCTCGTGGCTGCGCTGTACGTGAGCTGGCGCATGATCAACCGCACGATCCTCGAGGCTGTGGGTGGGCGCATCGTCGAGGAGGGGCTTACCGAGCAGCTGTCCGAGGCGAACGCCAGGCTCGTGCACCGGGCGACGCACGACGACCTCACCGGCCTGGCGAACCGCGCGCTGTTTCGCGATGTCCTCGAACGCCGGCTCGCCCATGTGCACGCCGGCGGTGGCGAGCTCGCCCTTCTCTATCTCGACCTCGATCGCTTCAAGGTGGTCAATGACTCCCTCGGGCACGCCGAGGGTGACGCCCTCCTCCGTGCGGCCTCCGAGCGGCTGCGCACCTGCGTCCGCGGCGACGACCTGCTCGCCCGACTCGGCGGCGACGAGTTCACGCTGGTGGCACCGGATGTCGACGTCGAGACAGCACTGCAGCTGGGCGAGCGCATCCGCGGCGCGTTCGACCCCGAGTTCCTCGTCGGTGGGCTGCGCACGATCGTGTCGGTGAGCGTCGGCGTAGCCATGAGCGGCCCGGGGATCTCCGCGCTCGACCTCATGCGGTACGCCGATGCCGCGCTCTACGAGGCCAAGGGGGCGGGCCGCAACCGCGTGATCCTGTTCGACCAGGCCATGACCGAGACTCTGTCGACGAGGCTCGCGCGTGAGAGCGAGCTGCGCGAGGCCCTCGCGGCCCACCAGTTCGAGGCGTGGTACCAACCCCTGGTCGACCCGCGAACCCGGCGCATCGTGGCCGCCGAGGCGCTCGCGCGGTGGCGTCGACCCGACCACGAGATCATTCCGCCAGGCCTCTTCCTTCCGCTCATGGCCGAGGTCGGGCTCACCACCGAGCTCGACTCCGAGATCGGGCGGCAGGCCCGTGCCTTCCGTCGCGTGGCGGCGCGCTACGTCGGCGACCACTTCCGCATGTTCACCAACGTCTCCGCGGGCCAGTTGCCGCTCGAGAGCATCATCGAGATGCATGTCGAGGCGGCGCTCCACGAGAAGACGCCGCTGTCGTGGATCGGGCTCGAGATCACCGAGCAGGCCGTGGTGGCCGATCCAGCGGCTGCCTCTGCTGCGCTCGTCGTGGCGCGCGACCAGGGCCTGGCCGTCGTGCTCGACGACGTCGGCACCGGCTACTCGTCGCTCTCGCTCATCCGCGCCCTGCCCCTGGACGGGCTCAAGATCGACGGCTCGTTCGTCCGTGGGATGAGCACCGACTCGGCCGACGCCGCCGTCGTCGCCTCCGTGGCAGCCCTCGGACGCCGCCTTGGCCTGCACGTCACGGCGGAAGGCGTGGAGACCGAGCAGGAGCTCGCCGCCGTCACGGCCGAGGGAGTGAGCACAGCGCAGGGCTACCTGTTCTCGCCACCGGTGTCGGGAGAGGTCATGCTCGCCTGGCTGCGCGACGGTCCGCCCTGGCTGGCCATCGACCCGGTTGGCGCGTCGGCGCTCCACACCCGCGACGCCTGACGCCGGCCCACACCCCTGAGACGACTCGACGCCGCACCCGGAGAGGTGCGGCGTCGGTGTTGTTGCTCCCGCGTCTGGATTCGAACCAGAAACCGCCCGATTAACAGTCGGGAGCTCTGCCGTTGAGCTACGCGGGACCATCCACGGCTCCCCGATCGCTCGGTGGAGCAGCCAAGGGAGGATAGCAAGCCGACCCGGTCCGACCGAAATCGCGGGCCTCCGACCGGGTCAGACTCCGAGGGCCGCCCGCAGGTCGGCGAGTGCGGAGTCGGCCCGGGCGCGCAGGGCTGGGTCGCGGGCATCGAGACCGGAGTCGAACACGACCGTCCACCTCAGCTCGGTCTCCCCGGGAACGCGGCGGGCCACCACACGCGCACCCTGGGCTCCGACGAGCGCGACGTGCCGCTGCACCGCGATGCTGGCGTTGACCCGCTCGCGCACGACCCCCGCCATGGTGTCGACCACGCCGGTCACCGGGACGTGCAGGACCACAGGGCGGCCACCTGCTCGCTCCTGCAGCGTGACGTCGAGCGCCTGCTCGACCCACTGCGCGCGCAGGACGAGGTCCCACGGCACGTGCTCTACCTCGCTGCCCTCAGGCAGGACCAGCGTGGTCGGGGTGGCCACCACGCTGGACGTGCCGCTCGCGAGCCAGGAGAGCACGCGCTCGCCGTGCGCGCGTTGGCGCACCTCGGCCGGTGGACGCAGCCTCATGACGACCCGCCGGCGACCTGCTCGCGCAGCCCGCGGCGGTACTGCTCGAGAGCGAGGACGTCGGCGAACAGCGCCTGGTACGTGTCGGGCTCGGCCGTCGGCTCGATCCGCTGCAGTCGCGCCTTGAGGTCGGTGATGCGGCGCGAAGCGTCGATCTCCAGGAGCCTCGCGACCACCGACTGCGCATAGCGGGAGTCCATCTCGTCGATCGGCGAGGGCTCGACGGCGAGCTCGAGCACCACGGCACGGACGGCGTCGTCAGGGCAGGCCGCGAGCACGGCGTCGAGCCACTCCCGGTCGGTGAGCCCGGCTGCGGCGCCACCCGCGTCGACGATCGCACGGTGCACGGCGACGTACGCCTCTGACCGGAAGCCCTCGGTCTCCAGGGCATCGACCCAGGTGCCGGCCAGCTGCGGCGCCTGCAGCGCCACCTTGAGCGCCTCGCGTTCGACCGAGGCCACCTTGTCGCGAGGGTCGGGCCGGGGCAGGCGCGCAGGGCCCGGCGAGGGATCCGTCGTCTGCTGGTTCGTGGGATCCGAAGGGCGCCTGCTCGCCGGCGGCCGGGCGTTGCCGGCAGCCTGCACCGCGCGGCGCACCTCGTCGTCCGGGATGGCGAGCCAGCCCGAGAGGAGACGGATGTACTCGGGGCGCAACGCCTCGTCGCGGATCCGCGCGACCACGGGGGCTGCGGCACGCAGTCCGGCGATGCGCCCTTCGGCGCGGTCGAGGTCGTGCCCCTTCAGCTCGGTGCGGATCGCGAACTCGAACAGAGGCACCTTGCGCTCGACCAGCTCGCGCACGGCGTCTGGCCCCTGGGCGATGCGCAGGTCGCAGGGGTCCATCCCGCTGGGCTCCACCGCGACGAAGGTCTGCGCGGTGAACCGCTGGTCCTCGGAGAAGGCGCGCTGCGCGGCCTTCTGGCCCGCGGCGTCGCCGTCGAAGGTGAACACCACCTCGCCGGTGAAGACGCCGTCGTCCATGAGCAGGCGTCGCAGCACGCTGATGTGGTCGGAGCCGAAGGATGTGCCGCACGTGGCCACGGCGGTCTCGACGCCCGACAGGTGCGCGGCCATGACGTCGGTGTAGCCCTCGACGATCACGGCCTGCTTGCGCTTGGCGATCTCCTTGCGCGCGAGGTCGATGCCGTACAGGACGTGGCTCTTCTTGTAGAGCGGGGTCTCCGGGGTGTTGAGGTACTTCGGGCCCTCGTCGTCGTCGTAGAGCTTGCGCGCGCCGAAGCCGACGACGTCGCCGCTGGTGTCACGGATCGGCCAGACGAGCCGACCCCGGAATCGGTCGTAGACACCGCGCTGGCCGCCGCGGGCCACGAGCCCGACCTCGGCAAGCTGGTCGTCGGTGAAGCCCTTGCCTCGCAGGTGGCCGAGCAGGACGTCCCAGCCCTTGGGTGCGTAGCCGACGCCGAACCGTGCGACGGCCTCGGCGTCGAACCCGCGCTCGGTGAGGAAGCGGCGTCCGGTCTCCGCCTCCGGGCTCGTCAGCCGCTCGACGAAGAACGCGGCCGCAGCCTTGTTGGCCTCGACCAGCCGGCTGCGGTTGCCCGCCTGCCTGCCTGGCGCGGCCGTGCCCTCGGTGTAGCGCAGCGTGACGCCGTAGCGCCCGGCGAGCTTCTCCACCGCCTCGGCGAACGACAGGTGGTCGATCTTGCGCAGGAAGCCGATGACGTCGCCGCCCTCGCCGCACCCGAAGCAGTACCACGCGCCCTTGGCGGGGCTGATCGAGAAGGACGGGCTGCGCTCGTCATGGAACGGGCACAGGCCCTTGAGGCTGCCGCCGCCCGCGGACTTCAGCGTGACGTAGTCGCGAACGACCTCGTCGATCCGGGCCTTCTCGCGCACGAGGACGACGTCCTCGTCACGTATCCGGCCAGCCACGTCGTGATCCTACGGACCGCGTCCAACCGGCACGGACCCTCGTCCCCAGCGGGTGCCTCGCCCTGGCGACGTCGGATCCGAGCGGGAGATGCCAGATTCCTGGCGGCGACGACGCCGGACGCTGTGGTGGGATCCTCCGGTGACCGATTCCGCGCTCCTGGCCCGCCTGCGCTCCGACACCCCCGGCTGCCTCACCCAGGTCCACCTCAACAACGCCGGTGCCGCTCTGGCGCCCCAGGTGGTCGTCGACACCGTCGTGGCGCACCTGCGGCGCGAGGCCGAGATCGGAGGGTATGAGGCCGCCGCCGAGGCCGGAGACAGGCTGCAGAACGTCTACGCCTCGCTCGGCCGGCTCGTCGGCGCGCCGGCGTCCTCGATCGCCCTCACCTCGAGCGCGACCGACTCCTTCCTGCGCGCGTTCCTCTCGATCCCGTTGCAGGCAGGCGACCGCGTGCTGGTCGCGCAGGCCGAGTACGCGAGCAACGTCATCCCGGTGATGCAGGCGGCGCGACGGCTCGGCATCACGCTCGAGGCCATCCCGGACGACGCGAGCGGAGTGCTCGACCCGGAGGCCCTTCGCGGGATGCTCGACGAGCGCGTGAAGCTCGTCTCGATCGTGCACGCCCCCAGCCACAACGGCCTGCTCAACCCTGCCGAGGCCGTGGGCCAGGTGCTTCGCGACGCCGAGAGCCAGGCCTGGTACCTCCTCGATGCCTGCCAGTCGGTCGGACAGATGCCGGTCGACCTCGCGGCCATCGGTGCCGACTTCCTCAGCGCCACCGGTCGCAAGTTCCTGCGCGGGCCGCGGGGCACGGGCTTCCTCGCGCTGTCCGACCGCGCCCTCCGGCTCGAGCCCGCCCTGCTCGACCTGCACTCGGCGGAGTGGGTCGACGACGACGAGTTCACCGTGGTCGAGGGTGGCGGTCGCTACGAGCAGTGGGAGCGCAGCGCCGCGCTGAGCCTCGGGCTCGGCGCCGCAGCCGACTATGCGCTGGGGCTCGGCCTCGACACGACGCGGTCGCTGATCACGGCCGCCGCCGACGGCATCCGCGCGGGCCTGTCCGAGATCCCGGGCGTCGTCGTGCGCGACCGGGGCGAGGTGCGCACGGGCATCGTGGTCTTCACCGTCGACGGGCGTACCGCGGCCGCCGTCCACCGCGCGGTGACGGCCGCCGGCGTCAACGTGAGCCTCTCGCCTCCCGACTACGCCCTGCGCGACTTCCGCGCCCAGGGCATCGACGGCCAGGTGCGCGTGAGCCCGCACGTCTACACCGACGACGGCGACATCGCGGCACTGCTCGCCGCCGTTCGCTCAGCGGTCTGACGCATCGGCGCCACTCCCCCGGCTGCTTCTGTGGTGAGGCAACCCTCACGAAGCCTTGCGAGTCTTCACCTCTCGGTCGATACCTGATGCGCGGACGGCGTCGTGCAGACACACTGGCCGCACGACGGGCCGCCAGGGCCCGCCCGGCCGGCGGGAGGGCCGATGCCGGACCAGGTACGGGTCGACCTCACCGCGGCCGTCGACGCACCAGTGGTCGACCGGCTCATGGTCGAGGGCGTCGTCCCTGTGCAGCCTCCAGCCGGGGGGCTCGACGCGTTCGACGACGCGACGTTCCGCTCGCTGCAGCGGCGGCTCGCCGACATGTGGCCGGGCATGACGATCCGCACGGTCGAGTCGATGGACCGCGCGATGATCGTCGTCTCCTCGATCACGGCAGACATCCCGGCGCTCGAGAACGTGCTCGCGGCGTACGAGGAGAGGTACCTCTTCCTCGTGCTCGCGCTCGCCCGCAGCCCGAGGACGCACGTCGTCTACGTGACGTCGGTGCCGATGCTGCGGCGCCTGGTCGAGTACTACCTCGCGATGCAGCCTGGCGACCACAGCGAGCTCTACAAGCGCCTCACTGTCATCAGCATCGGCGACCACTCGCACCGGCCGCTGACCGACAAGCTGCTCGAGCGTCCCCGGGTGCTCGAGCGCATCCGCGGCATCGCGCACAGCCACGAGCACTCGCTCCTGCTGCCGTTCATGACGACCCGGGCGGAGGCCGAGCTGGCGCTCGAGCTCGACATCCCGCTCTACGGAACGCATCCGGCGCTCGTGCACCTCGGCACCAAGACCGGCTCGCGGTCGGTGTTCGCCGCTGCGTCCGTGCCGTTCGCGCCCGGCGTCGACGGGGTCCGGACGGCGGATGACGTCGCCACAGCGATCGAGAGGCTGCGACGCGAGCATCCGACGTCGCGTCGGTTCGTGGTCAAGCACGACGACGGGGTGGGCGGCCTCGGCAACGCCATGATCGAGCCGCCCGAAGGATCGCCCACGACCGGTGCGGACATCGCGTGCCTCCTGCGGCCCGAGGACCAGGGCTGCTCCCCAGCCGACTTCCTGGCGCTGCTCGAGGCGGTCGGCGGCGTCGTCGAGGTGTGGCTCGACGGCGACGAGGTGCAGAGCCCCAGCGTGCAGCTGCGCGCGAGCCCGCTGCGCCTGGTCGAGGTGCTCTCGACCCACGACCAGCTGCTCGGGGGCCAAAGCGGGCAGACGTTCCTCGGTTGCGAGTTCCCCGCCCGCGACGAGTTCATCCCCGTGCTCACCCGGCACGGCCGGGCGATCGGGCGCGAGCTCGCGCGCCAGGGTGTCGTCGGGCGGTTCGCGGTCGACTTCGTGATGGTGCGTCGCGGTTCCACGTGGCACGCGTACGCCATCGAGATCAACCTGCGCAACGGCGGCACGACCCACCCCGCCCTCACCCTGCTCGGTCTCACCGACGGCACGTACGACGAGGACTCGGGCCTGTTCCAGGCAGCGGACGGACCTCGGTACTACGTCGCGAGCGACCACATCGAGCACCCGGCGTACCGACAGCTCACGCCGGACGACGTCCTCGACCTCATCGCAGCTTCCGACCTCGGGTGGGATCCCGAGACCCAGGTCGGCGTGGCCCTGCACATGGTGTCCGCGGTCGCGGTCGCCGGCCGCGTCGGGGCGACGGCCATCGGCCGCAGCCGCGAGGAGGCCCGCGACCTCTTCGACCGCACCGCGCGCATGCTCGACACCGCCGTCGGTCTCGTCTGACTCGATGTGGTGGTGCTAGGGCGTCGTGCACGACGATGTAGCCCTACCACCTCGACAGTGTCAGCTGCAGAGGTCGGCGTACCAGGCGAGCACACTGCGGTCGGTGAGGCTCGCGACCTGGTCGACCACGACGCGCAGACGAGCGGCATCGTCGGCGGCGGAGTCCCACGACTCGCGGAACGCCGGATCGAGCACCTCGGGCGCGCGAAGCCTGATGGCCGCGACGAGCTCGTGGATCACTTGGCGCTGACGGGCGTAGACGTCCTCGGCACCGGCACGCTGCATCACCCACAGGTTGGCCACGGCCTTGAGCACGGCGACTTCGAGGCGCTGCTCGCGCGGCACCTCGAGGTTGGCGGCGTAGCGGGTGAGGCGACCGTCGCCCCAGCGGGCACGGGTGTCGCGCTCTGCGGCTGAGGCGAAGCGCCCGATCAGCTGCGAGGTCAGGTTCTTCAGCGCGGCGAGGTCGCGGAGGGATCCGTCGTACGACGTCGGCCAGAACTGCAGCGCCGTGAGGCGACCGATGGCGCCGCCGAGCTCGGCCGGATCGACGTCGGGCGCGTAGAGCTGCGCGACGGCGACGAGCCCCTCGCGGTCGTCCGCACCCCCCGCACCCGTGACAGCGCGGATGTCGAGGTGGCCGGCCACGACGGCGTCCTCGACGTCGTGCACCGAGTAGGCGACGTCGTCGGCCCAGTCCATCACCTGTGCCTCGAAGCAGGTACGGCCCTCGGGGGCGCCGTCGCGCAGCCAGGTGAAGACGTCGAGGTCGTCGGTGTAGACGCCGAACTTGCGGAGCCCTGCCTCACGCGGCCACGGGTACTTGGTCGCGGCATCGAGCGCCGAACGCGTGAGGTTGAGGCCGACCGGCTGACCCGGACGGGGGCCACCGGGTGAGCCGAAGGTCTTGGCCTCGAGCCGGGTCAGGATGCGCAGCGACTGCGCGTTGCCCTCGAACCCGCCGACCGCGTCAGCGGCCTCGGCCAGGGTGTCCTCGCCGTTGTGCCCGAACGGCGGGTGCCCGAGATCGTGCGACAGGCACGCCACCTCGACCAGGTCGGGATCGCAGCCGAGCGCAAGGCCGAGCTCGCGACCGACCTGCGCGCACTCGAGCGAGTGGGTGAGACGGGTACGCAGGAAGTCGCTCTCCCCCGCGGCCAGCACCTGGGTCTTCGCCGCCAGACGGCGTAGCGCGGCGGAGTGCAGCACGCGGGCGCGGTCGCGGGCGAACGCCGTACGGCCCGCGCGCTTGGGCGGCTCGGTGACCCAGCGGGCCTCGTCATGGGAGACGTAGCCGTCGGAGGGTCGGTCGTCGTCGGGATGCCTCATCACGGGCGACCCTAGCGAGGACGTCGGATCACAGTCCGACGACCTGCTCGACCGACCAGCGCTCGACCGTCCAGAAGAACAGCAGGCCCGCCGACTCGCGCACGACGTAGTCGAGGGTGAGATTCGAGCCCGCGCCTTCCTGGGTGGGGGAACCGTGCGCGTCGATGCCCAGTGCCCGGGCCATCGCCAGGCTGCGCGCCTGATGGGCGGGGTCGGTCACGATCGTGGCCGACGTCCAGCCCCTCTCGGCCATCTTCGCCGCGACGGCGGTCAGGCTGGTGAGGGTGTCGCTCCCGGTCGGGACGGGTGTGACGCGCACGCGCGGCACACCGGCGTCCACCAGCCAGTCGCGGCCGGCCTGGGCCTCGGTGGTGATGTCGCCGGGCTGGTTGCCCCCGACGGTGATGATGCGGGGTGCGACGCCGGAGGTGTAGAGGTCGGAGGCGTGCGTGAGCCGCGCTTCGAGCACGGGGCTCGGCTTGCCCCAGAACTGGGCGGCTCCGAGCACGACCACGGCGTCGGTCGGCGTCGGGTCGTCGGCGCGAGCCGTCACGACCACGACCGTCGCAGCGAGCAGCGGCAGGACGACGAGCGCGAGGGCGAGCACAGCGACGACCGCGCCCACGAGGGCATGCAGGAGCGAGCGGCGACGCCCAGGCGTCACCGGCTCCGCCTCGATGCGCGCGGCCATGGGTCCAGTGTCGCCGATGACGCCGCCCAGGCCGAACCGGAGGGTTCGGCATGGGACGGGTCAGGACGTCGGAACGCCAGGTCAGCGGGTGTCGGACGACGCCGACGCGATGGCCGCGCGACCTGCCTCGAGCCGAGCCACCGGCACCCGGAACGGGGAGCACGACACGTAGTCGAGGCCGACCTTGTGGAAGAAGTGGATCGACTCCGGGTCGCCGCCGTGCTCGCCGCAGACGCCGAGCTTGAGGTCGGGCCGCTTGGCCCGCCCTTCCTCTGCCGCGATCTGCACGAGGCGCCCTACGCCGTCGGCGTCGAGCGTCTCGAACGGCGACACGGTGAACACGCCCTTGTCGAGGTACGTGGCGAAGAACTCCGCCTCGACGTCGTCACGGGAGAAGCCCCAGGTGGTCTGGGTGAGGTCGTTGGTGCCGAAGGAGAAGAACTCCGCCACCTCCGCGATGCGGTGCGCCGTCAGGGCCGCGCGAGGCAGCTCGATCATCGTTCCGATCGGGATGTGCAGGTCGATCCCCTCGCGGGCGGCGATCTCGTTGACGATGCCGTCGGTCTCGTCGGCGACCAGGTGCAGCTCCATCACCGAGCCGACCAGCGGCACCATGATCTCCACCTGCGGGTCGCCACCGGCCTTGATGCGCTCGACCGCGGCCTCGGCGATCGCCCGTACCTGCAGGGCGAACAGCCCTGGCACGACGAGACCCAGGCGGACGCCGCGCAGGCCGAGCATCGGGTTCGACTCGTGCAGCCGCTGGACGGCGGTGAGCAGCTTGAGGTCGGCGGCCTCGGAGTAGCCGTTCGCCTCGGCCACCGCGACCCGCACCGACAGCTCGGTGAGGTTCGGCAGGAACTCGTGAAGCGGAGGGTCGAGCAGACGGATCGTGACGGGCAGCCCGTCCATGGCCTCCAGCAGCTCGATGAAGTCCTTGCGCTGCAGGGGAAGGAGCGCGTCGAGCGCATCCTGGCGGTCTTCGTCGTCGGACAGGATGACGCGCTCGATCAGCACGCGACGGTCTCCGAGGAACATGTGCTCGGTGCGCGTGAGCCCGATTCCCTCGGCGCCGAGGTGACGGGCGCGGCTGGCGTCCTCGGCGGTGTCGGCGTTCGCCCTGACCCGCAGCGTGCGGATCTCGTCGGCGTAGCCGAGCACGCGGTCGACGCTCGTGATGAGCGCAGCCGTGTCGGCGTCGGCGCCGGCGAGCGCTGATTCGAGACCGTGCTCGAGGTACAGCACGACAGGCGACGGCCGCACCGGCACCTCACCGATGAACACCTCACCGGTCGATCCGTCGATGGAGAGCACGTCGCCCTCGACGATCGTCACACCGCCGCACTTCGCCGTACGCAGATGCACGTCGATGTCGAGGTCTTCCGCGCCGGAGACGCAGGTCTTGCCCATGCCGCGGGCGACGACCGCTGCGTGCGAGGTCTTGCCTCCGCGGGCGGTCAGGATTCCGACGGCGGCGATCATGCCCTCGAGATCGTCCGGGTTCGTCTCCCGGCGCAGCAGCAGCACGTCCTCGCCGCGCTCCTTGGCCGCGACGGCGGCGGCCGAGTCGAACACGACCTTGCCGACTGCGGCTCCCGGTGAGGCCGCGCCCGCCCTGCACAGCAGGGTTCGCTCGGCCGAGGAGTCGAACTGCGGGAACATCAGCTGCGCGAGCTGCGCGCCTGTCACGCGATCGAGCGCCTCGTCCTCGTGGATGAGGTGCTCGTCGACGAGCTGGGTGGCGATGCGGAACGCCGCCGCCGCGGTGCGCTTGCCCACGCGGGTCTGCAGCATCCAGAGCTTGCCGCGCTCGATGGTGAACTCGATGTCGCACAGGTCGCGGTAGTGGGTCTCGAGCCGGCGCATCACCGTCATGAGCTCGGAGTGCGCAGTCGGCTGCAGCCCCGCCAGGTCGTCGAGGGAGAGCGTGTTGCGGATGCCGGCGACGACATCCTCGCCCTGCGCGTTCGGGAGGTAGTCGCCGTACGCACCGGGGGCACCGGTCGACGGGTCGCGCGTGAAGGCGACGCCGGTGCCCGAATCCGGACCGAGGTTGCCGAACACCATCGTGCAGACGTTCACCGCGGTGCCGAGGTCGTGCGGGATGCGCTCACGACGGCGGTAGAGACGTGCGCGGTCGGTGTTCCACGAGTCGAACACCGCGCGGATCGCGAGGTCGAGCTGCTCGCGCGGGTGCTGGGGGAAGTCCCGGCCCGACTCGGCGCGGACGACATCCTTGAAGTGCTGCACCAACGCCTGAAGATCGGCGACGTCGAGCTCGGTGTCGCTCGCGACACCCTTGGCGGTCTTGGCGGCGTCCAGCGCACCGGCGAACCTCTCGCCGTCGATGTCGAGCACCGTCTTGCCGAACATCTGGATGAGGCGGCGGTAGGAGTCCCAGGCGAACCGCTCGTCGCCGCTGGCCTCCGCGAGACCCACGACGCTCGCGTCGTTGAGAC